>JAEUKZ010000310.1 GCA_016793045.1 Alphaproteobacteria bacterium | reverse complement strand
GCGATGCGGGCGAGCCGGCGGTCCTGGAAGTTCTCGACCATGCCGATATAGGCGTTGGCCGCGTTGCGCTCGATGCCCGCGAGCAGGCGCAGGACATCCTGCTGCGTGCGCAGGTTCGGGAGGTTGAACGTCGCCGCGTATTCCTGCGCCGTACGTTCGCCGACCGGCGTGCCGCCGAAGGCGCGGATCGTCGCGATCAGGCCTTCGCGCTGTTCGCGGTGATGCGACTGGAAGAGCTGCGCCGCCGGAACGAGATTGCGCCGGAGCTGGCGGCCGTCGATCGCGACCTGATAGGCGGCATTGGCCTGATGCTCGAGCGCCAGTCCGGCATTCATCAGCGCGACGTCGTTGGCGCTGTTCTGCGGCGCCGGCGGCTGTGCCGCCGCCGCCTGGGCCTGCTGCTGCTGGCGCTGCGGCGGGGGCGTGTCGAGCATCGAATCCCAGGTCTCGCAGCCGCTGAGCATTGCGATCGCGGTCAGCGACAGGCTGGCCGTGCCGGCGTTCCGCAGGAAGGCGCGGCGTTCGGCCGGTTGCGGCGCAGGTCGGCGGCGCGCGGTCGTATCGGTCATGATTCTCTCCACATCGGGTCTGGTTTGGATGCCCCGCCGCCGCAAGCGGTGGGGACGGCTCCGGTCGCCGGGGCATCCTAGCCCAGTCCGATGCGCGCGATAAGCGCGTGACGCCGATCGCTCCGGCCTATGCGCCGAACGACAGCGCGTTGCCCGGCAGCGCCTCGTTGAGCGCCTGGGTGAGCGCGGTGTAGTGCATCGTCTCGTCCGCCGCGAGGCGGCCGGCGACCTTGGCGAGGTCGCGGCTCGCGAAGCTCGGGATCACGCCGAGATAGGCGTTGGCGGCCCCGCGCTCGAGCCGCTGCGCGAGCTTCAGCACGTCGGCCTGGTTGCGCACCGTCGACGCGATGGCGAGCGACGTCATGTAGTCCTGGCGCGACTTCTCCGCGACCGGATTGCCGCCCATCTGGCGGATGGTCTGGACCAGCGCGTCGCGATGCGCCTTGTGATGGCCCTGGAAGGCGACCGCGACCTGCAGCACCGCGGGCTGCAGCAGGTTGCTTTCGGCGCCGATCTGGTAGGCGGCGATCGCCTCGTGCTCGAGGCCGAGCGCCACGTTGAGGATCGCGACGTCGTTGCCGCCGGCGGCGGGACGGCGCTGCTGCTGGGCGAGCGCTTCGTTGCCGGCGAGCAGCGCGACCGCGGTGGCCGACAGCACGCCGAGGCCGCCGGTCGTGAGAATGCGGCGACGCGACGTGTCGATCGTCGGCGACGCGGTGTTGCGCGAAGTGTCCATCTTGCTTTCCCTCTCTCTGGTTCACGCGGTGGGCGAACCGTCGCCCGCGCCGTCGTGCGGAGGGAGTTACGCGGCGCTTCGTTCGCCGGATGCGCGTGCACGCGCGGGCTCGCGGTTTCGTGAAAGATGATCCGCTGCGCGCGGCGGCGCGTAGCTCAGAGCGCGCCGCGGATGTAGAGGACGGCGCCGGCCGCGGAGGTGATCGGCTCGTGGGCGATGCCGCGCGGCGCGATGTGGAGATCGCCCGCGCCGAGCGTGAGGCCGCCGACGTCGACCTCGCCGGAGAGCACCACGCATTCCTCGTCCGCCGCGTCGTGGCCGTGCGCGGGAATCGTCGCGCCGGGCGCGAGCCGCAGCATGAAATGCTGAAGGCCCGCCGCTTCGTCGCGCAGGATGATCTTGCGCTCGATGCCGGGCAGGAAGGGTTCCCACATGCGCGCGGCGGCGCGGACCGTCGTCGTGCCGGGCATGCCGGCATCGAGCCGCGCCTCGATGCGCGCCCACAGGTCGGGCGGCGGCGTCACCGACGGCGCGCGTTCGACCAACGGCATCAGGCGCCGCTCCCACGCGGCGACGGCCTCGCGCAGCGCGCCATCGCTCGCGAGCGCGCGCCGCACGTCGCCGCGGCGGTCGGCGTCGAGCGTGCCGAGCACGTATTCGGCGGCCAGTGCGTCGCGATCGTCGCTCTGCGTGCTCATGGGCCGAGGCAATCCTTCAACTGCATGAGTCCGCGGCGGATCCAGGTCTTCACCGTGCCCAGCGGGGCCGGCAGGCGGCGCGCGATCTCGTCGTGGGTCAGGCCTTCGCGATAGGCGAGCACTATAGCGCGGCGCTGTTTCGCGTCCAAAGCGTCGAGGCAGACGGCAAGCCGGCGGGCTTCCTGCGAGGTCGCGGTCGCGTCGTCGGGCAGCGGGTCGGGGTCGTGCCAGTCTTCATGGCCGGGCACGTCGTCGAGCGCCACCGTCGCGCGCTCGCGGCGGATGCGGTCGAGCGCACGGTTGCGCACGATCGTGCCCATCCAGGCGATCGGGGTACCCCGTTCGCGCCGGTACTCCCCGGCGTGCTGCCAGATGCTCACATAAGCCTCCTGGACAACCTCTTCCGCGGCGTCCCGGCGTCTGAGGATACGCAGCGCGACGCCCAGAAGATGCGGCGCCGTCGCGTCGTAGACGGCGCGGAACGCCGCGCGGTCTCCCGCGGCCGCATCGCCGAGCAATCTGCCGAGACCGTCCCTGTCGAGCATCGAATTACCGTAGCGGGTGGGCGGCGCGGACTATAGGTCGTCGCCCGGAAGCCGCCAACCGCCCTCGATTCGCGCGGCCGGCCGGCCTTCCGACCCCAAAATCTCGTTGGATCGGCGATTCGGCGATGCTACATCTGGCGGGTCAGGTGTGCTGGACCGAAAACCTCTCCGGAGGTGCGCTTGACCGGGCGCCGCCGTTCCAGTTCGGGCGGAGCGCGTTCGACGGGGCCCCTTCAGTGCCGGCGCGGCGCGCCGGCATTGTTGCCGTCCCGGAGCGGCGGCCCGCGCGCTTGAATTGGCCGGACGCTGCGCTATAAGCAGGGCAGAAATTCCGCCGCCGAACCGTTGTGGCGGCGGCACCGACCATGACCCACCGCACTGCACGCTTCAAGATCGGCCAGATCGTCAAGCATCGCGTCCACGCCTTCCGCGGCGTGATCCACGATGTCGACCCGGTCTTCGCCAACACCGAGGAATGGTATCAGGCGATTCCCGCGCATCTGCGGCCGCCCAAGGACCAGCCGTTCTATCACCTCTATGCCGACAACGCCGACGGCTCCTACGAGGCGTATGTGAGCGAGCAGAACCTGCTGCCCGACGGCGAGAACGGGCCCGTGAAGCATCCGATGGTGCGCCAGGTGTTCAGCCGCATCGTCGACGGCTGCTACCAGCCCAAGGATCCGATCAGCCGCCGGCTGAACTGACCGCTCACGGCACCAGCGGCATCGCCGCGCCGGGATCGATCGTGAAGAGTTCCTGCGGCTGCTTGATGCCGCGCAGCGCGTAGCGGCCGACCGAGACGAGCCGGCTCGCCGCCGCGCCGGCGGCGCCGGCGAAATCCTGCGACACCAGCAGATCCTGGTCGACCGAGCGGCACATGCCGCCGATGCGGCTCGCCTCGTTGACCGCGGGCCCGACGACGGTGAAGTCGAGCCGGTCGACGCTGCCGATGTTGCCGTAGAACGCCTCGCCGATCGAAAGCCCGATATAGGGCCGCGTCACCGGCAGGCCCGCGGCCGTGCGCCGGCGGTTGAGCGCCTCGACGCGCGCGAAGGCGTCCGCGGCCGCGTCGAGCGCGGCGGTGCAGGCGGCCTCCGCCGTGCGTTCGTCGATCGGGAAGATGGCGAGGATGCCGTCGCCGATGAACTTCAGCACCTGGCCCTTCTGCGCGTGGACCGCGGCGACGAGCGCGCCGGCATAGTCGTTGAGGAACGGGACGAGCTGCGCCGGCTCGATCGTGTCGGCGATGCGCGTGAAGCCGCGCAGGTCGCTGAACCACACCGCGGTGCGGATCGGCTGCGCCACGCCGCGCTCGATCGCGCCGCGCAGCACGCGCTTGCCGGCGTCGCGGCCGAGATAGGTTTCGACCAGCATCTCCGCCATGCGCCCGGTCGTGATCGTGACGATGGTGATCGAGAGCGCGCGCGCGACGCTGTCGATCGCGGCGACGTCGTCGGGGCTGAAGCCGCCGGCACGGTCGGTCGTCCACGACGAATAGACCGCGTCGGTGGTGCCGATCGCGATATGCCCGCCGAGCGGATGGCGCAGCACCAGATAGTCGGTCGCGCCTTCGGCCGCGAGTTCGGGCAGAATCGAGAATTCGTCGAGCGCGTTCGCGCCTTCGAGGCGCCGGCGCAGCATCGTCTGCTTGGTGCGCCACAGATACTCGAACGGGCTCGTCGTCCATTTCTCCTCGGTCGAGGCCGCCTGTTCGCGCGTGTACTCGGCGGCGTGCGCCTCGCCGGTCGCGCGCTGCCAGATGAAGCGGCGGCCCTCCAGCACGGGATGCAGCGTGTCGAGCCCGGTCGACGCCCGCTGCAGGGGCACGCCTTCGGCGATCAGGCGCTCGCACAGGCCCTTGAGCAGCGCGGTTTCGGCGCCGCCGGCGAGCGAGGCTTCGGCGATCCATTCGCGCAGCGCGAGGATGCGGTCGGGATTCATGGGCGCATTCTTGGCGGCCTTTGGGCGGCGGCGCCAGCGGTTGACGGGAGGGCGATGATATCGGTGCGATCCGGCAGAAAAAAAGAGGCGTCAGGCGCGCTGGACCGAGATCCGACGCTTTGCGTCCCGTCTGAGGGGACGCGGCCTGACGCCTCAGGAAGCCTTTTGGGCCTCCGACACGGCGCGGGTTCGGGCGATCCCTCCCGCCGGACGGCGGCGCGTCGCGACCGACGCGCCTGATCGACCGTCGCAGCGGGCGGCGGAGGCCCCGACCGGGCGGGTCGAGGGATCCGAGCCCGAGGAGCCGACGTGCAAGTCCATGTCCGCTGGAACGCGTCGTTCCGGCCGCCCAGGTGTTGCCACGCTCGCGGCCATCCGACCGATCGGACCGGCCCTGCCGGGCGCCGATCCTGCACCGGACGGACCGCCGATCCCCTGCGGGAAGCGCCCCGAACCGGTTCCAGCGCACACGTGCTGCCCGTCGCATCTCCGTCCGGTCGCGTGCGCCGCCGGCGCGGCGTGCGACCGGAGAGAACGACTTCGCCCGTCGCGGCCGAAACCGCGCTGGACCGAGGCCATTCCGGGGACGACGTCCGCGCACCCTTACCGCCACCCGTGCCGCCGGAGCTTGCGCCCCGCCGGTCCTGGCGCCGTGCCGCCGGCCTTGCCGGGCGGTGAAGGTGCGGGGCTTGGCGTCCCCTCACTCTCGCGTGCCGCGAATATTCAACGCCGATGGCCGCACAGCGACAACGGCAAAGCGGCCGCGCATTGCAGTTTTTTGTTGATAAGATTGCGGTTGCTGCACAACTGATACCCGAATGTCCCCGTCCTTATCCCCATGGTTTTCCACAGGGCGGTGCGCAATCTGCGCGTGTGCGCCTGCGGCAATGCCTTGAAACGGCGAAGCATCCGCCTACGATCCCCAGTGTTGCACGAGGCCATGGGGAAGGGCGGTTCGATGACCGATGACCATCCGACGGACAGCGCCGCGGCGACCGGCATGGCGGCGGCGCCGCGCGACGCGACGATCGACGTGCTGCACGGCGTCGCCGTCGCCGATCCGTTCCGGCCGCTCGAGAACGTCGACGATCCGGCGACGTCCGCCTGGGTGGCGGCGGAAGACGGCGCCGCGCGCGCCGCGATCGCCGCGCTGCCGGGCCGCGCGGCGATGCGCGCCTGGCTGACGCGGGTCTGGGACTACCCCAAGCTCGGCGTGCCGGAGCGCCACGGGCGGCGCTGGTTCCACTGGTTCAACGACGGGCTGTCGCCGCAATGGAGCTACGCGGTGCAGGACTCGCTCGACGGCGCGCGCCGCACGCTCATCGATCCCAACGCGCTGTCGGCCGACGGCACGGTGGCGCTGAGCGGCGCCTTCCCGACGCGCGACGGGCGGCTCGTCGCCTATCTGCTGTCGGAGGCGGGCAGCGACCGCCAGATCCTGCGCGTGCGCGACGTCGCCTCGGGCGCGGACCTCGCCGACGAGCTGCGCTGGTGCAAGCACAGCGCGGTCGCCTGGCTCGCCGACGGCTCGGGCTTCCACTACACGCGCGTCGCATCGCCCGACGACGATCCGGCCTGGGACCGCCGCAGCCAGCGCGTCTACTTCCATCGCCTCGGCGCCCCGCAGGCGGCCGATCGGCCCGTCTATGCCGAGCCCGCGGAAAAGAACCTCTTCATCTGGATCTGGGCGAGCGCCGACGACCGGCTGCTCTGCCTCACGACGCGCCGCGGCACCGACGAGAAGAACGGGCTGCTGGTGGCGCCGCTCGAATCAGGCGCGCCCGTGCGCATGCTGTTCGCGGTCGGCCAGGCGATGCTCGTACCCACGGCCAATCTCGGCACGCGCTGGTTCGCGGTCACCGATCTCGACGCGCCCAACCGGCGTCTCGTCGGCTTCGACGAGGAGCGGCCCGAGCCCGCGGCGTGGCGAACGCTGGTCGCCGAGAGCGACGGCGTGATCGATTCGGCGGCGCTGCTCGACCAGCGCCTCGCGTTGGTGCGCCAGCATCACGTCAGCCACCGGCTGAGCTTCCACGATCTCGACGGACGCGAGACCGCGACGGTCGGCTTCGACGAACAGGTCTCGCTCGCGCTCGGCCGGCCGCGTCCGGAGGATCGCGAGCTGCTGTTCGGCGTCGTCTCCTATCGCAGCCCGTTCGTGCTGCGCCGCGCCGACGCGATGAGCGGCCATCACGCGGTGCTGCGCCAAAGCGCTGCGCGCGAGGACCTGTCGGACTGCGTGGCGCGCCAGGTCTTCGTCGCCGCCAAGGACGGCGCGCGCATCCCGATGACGCTGATCCATCGCCGCGACCTCGTATTCAGCGGCGACACGCCGACGCGGCTCACCGGCTATGGCGGCTTCAACATCGCGCTGCTGCCGAGCTTCGGCTTCGGCATCGCGCTGTGGGTGCGGCTCGGCGGCGTGTTCGCGGTCGCCTCGATCCGCGGCGGCGGCGAATACGGGCGCGCCTGGCACGACGCGGCGCGCGGCGCCGCCAAGGAGACCAGCTTCGACGACTTCATCGCCTGTGCCGAGTGGCTGGTGGCGGAGAAGATCACCCGGCCGGCGCGGCTCGCGATATCCGGCGGCAGCAATGGCGGGCTGCTCGTGTCCGCCTGCATGGAGCGCCGGCCGGACCTGTTCGGCGCGGTCGTCTGCAGCGTGCCGGTGACCGACATGCTGCGCTTCCACAAATTCACCTTCGGCGCCTTCTGGGTCTCGGACTACGGCGACCCCGACAAGGCCGGCGACTTCGCGGTGCTGCGCCGCTACTCGCCGCTGCACAATGTCGGCCGGGGCGCCAAGTACCCGCCGCTGCTGGTGACCACCGCCGACCACGACGACCGCGTCGTGCCGTCGCATGCCTACAAGCTGGTGGCGACGCTGCGCGCCGAGGCCGATCCCGCCAACCGCATCCTGTTGCGCGTCGACCGCCGCGCCGGCCACGGCATGGGCAAGCCCACCGACATGGTCATCGCCGAGCTGGTCGACACCACCGCGTTCCTGTGCGACGCGCTGGGGCTGAAGGTGGCTGAAGACAGGTTGAGGACCAAGCTCTCCTGACCTTCCCCCTCCCCCGCTTGCGGGGGAGGGTGGGGTGGGGGTGCTTCCGCGAGAACCGTCGCGAAGATTTGCGAGAGCTTTCTTCGGCGGCACCCCCACCCCAACCCTCCCCCATTCGGAGGATGGGGGAGGGCAACGGAACCCGCCGATCGCGATCAGCCATCGCGCCGGCTGTGGCCGCAGAAGCGCCGGAATCGTTGACGCGCTGCGGAACGCGGTCTACATCGGGTAGGTGCCTCGGCGCCGTTCTGGCGCCGGGTCCCGAGAAGCCGAATTTCGAGGCGCCATGGCCGATACGTCCGGGTTGCGGAACGACCCCCGTCCGCTTTCTCCCCATCTGCAGATCTACCGCTGGCAGATCACGATGGTGATGTCGATCGCGCACCGCGCCACCGGCATCGCGCTTGCCGTCGGCACGCTGCTGCTGGTCTGGTGGCTGGTCGCGCTCGCGGCCGGCCCCGCCGCGCACGCGCAGGCGCAGGGCTTCATCGGCTCGTGGTTCGGCCTGCTGCTGCTGTTCGGCTGGTCGGTGGCGCTGTTCTATCACCTGTGCAACGGCATCCGGCACCTGTTCTGGGACATGGGACGGGGCTTCGAGATCGGCGCGATGTACGCCTCCGGCTATGCCGCGCTGGCGGCGACCGCGGTGCTGACCGTGATCGCCTGGGGCGCCGCGCTGGTGCTGCGATGAGCACGCTGCGTTCCCCGCTCGGCCGCGTGCGCGGCCTTGGCTCGGCCAAGGAAGGCGTCGCCCATTGGTGGGCCCAGCGCGTCACCGCGGTGGCGCTCGTCCCGCTGACGCTGTGGTTCGTCGTCTCGGTCCTCGCGCTTGCCGGCGCAAGCTACGACCAGGCGCTCGCCTTCTTCGCCGCACCGCACCGCGCGGTGCCGATGCTGCTGCTGATCGTGGCGCTGTTCCACCACGCGCAGCTCGGCCTGCAGGTGGTGATCGAGGACTACGTCCACCAGGAGGGCGCCAAGATCGCGCTGCTGCTCCTGGTCAAGGGGCTTGCGATCCTGCTGGCGACGCTCGCCGGCTTCGCGGTGCTCAAGCTCGCCTTCGGAGGCTGACATGGCAGACGCATCCGCTCCCGCTCCGGTCGGCCGCGCCTATCCGATCGTCGACCACGAATACGACGTGGTCGTCGTCGGCGCCGGCGGCGCCGGCCTGCGCGCGACCTTCGGCATGGCGATCGCCGGCCTCAAGACCGCGTGCATCACCAAGGTCTTCCCGACGCGCAGCCACACCGTCGCGGCGCAGGGCGGCATCTCGGCGGCACTCGGCAACATGGGCCCCGACGACTGGCGCTGGCACATGTACGACACCGTCAAGGGGTCGGACTGGCTCGGCGACCAGGACGCGATCGAGTACATGTGCAAGGAAGCCGCACCGGCGATCATCGAACTCGAGCACTACGGCGTGCCGTTCAGCCGGACCAAGGACGGCAAGATCTACCAGCGCCCGTTCGGCGGCATGACGACCGAATTCGGCAAGGGCGTCGCCCAGCGCACCTGCGCCGCCGCCGACCGCACCGGCCACGCGATCCTGCACACGCTCTACCAGCAGTCGCTCAAGCACGACGCCGAGTTCTTCATCGAGTACTTCGCGCTCGACCTCCTGATGGACGACGAGGGCGGGTGCCGCGGCGTGATGGCCTGGAACCTCGCCGACGGCACGATCCACCGCTTCCGCGCCAACCAGACCGTGATGGCGACCGGCGGCTACGGCCGCGCCTATTTCTCCTGCACCTCGGCGCACACCTGCACCGGCGACGGCAACGCGATGGCGCTGCGCGCCGGCGTGCCGCTGCAGGACATGGAGTTCATCCAGTTCCATCCGACCGGCATCTACAGCGCCGGCTGCCTGATCACCGAAGGCAGCCGCGGCGAGGGCGGGTACCTCACCAACTCGCAGGGCGAGCGCTTCATGGAGCGCTACGCGCCGCACGCCAAGGACCTCGCCTCGCGCGACGTCGTCTCGCGCTCGATGACCGTGGAGATCCGCGAGGGCCGCGGCGTCGGCCCCGCCAAGGACCACATCCACCTCCATCTCGAGCATCTCGACCCCAAGCTGCTGCACGAGCGGCTGCCCGGCATCTCCGAGACCGCGAAGATCTTCGCCGGCGTCGACGTGACCAAGGAGCCGATCCCCGTCCTGCCGACCGTCCACTACAACATGGGCGGCATCCCGACGAACTACCGCGGCGAGGTCGTGACCCTGAAGAACGGCGAGCCCGACACCGTGGTGCCGGGCCTGATGGCGATCGGCGAGGCGGCGTGCGTGTCGGTGCACGGCGCCAACCGGCTGGGCTCCAACTCGCTGCTCGACCTCGTCGTGTTCGGCCGCGCCGCCGCGCATCGCGCGGCCGAGCTGGTGAAGCCGCACAGCGCGCACCGCCCGCTGCCCGCTTCGGCCGCCGATCCCGCGCTCGACCGCCTCGACCGGCTGCGCCATGCCAAGGGTTCGGAGCCGACGGCGAAGCTGCGCCTCGAAATGCAGCGCGTGATGCAGAACAACTGCGCCGTCTTCCGCACCCACGACGTGCTGGCGGAAGGCGTCAAGCTGCTCGACCAGACCTGGAAGAAGTCGGCCGATATCGGCGTGACCGATCATTCGCTGATCTGGAACTCGGACCTCGTCGAGACGCTCGAATACGACAACCTGATCCGCCAGGCGGTGGTGACGCTGCATTCCGCAGCCAACCGCGAGGAAAGCCGCGGCGCCCATGCGCGCGAGGACTTCCCGGACCGCAACGACGACAAGTGGATGAAGCACACGATCTGCTGGATGGACGCCGACGGGCGCACCCGGATCGACTACCGCCCGGTGCACTTGAATTCGCTGACCAACGAAGTCCAGCCCTTCCCGCCGAAGGCGCGGGTTTACTGACCGAACGCGCGAGAGCCCCCCACGATGGCCGAATTCTCCCTGCCCGCGAATTCCAAGGTCGGCACCGGCACGGCGCATCCCGCGCCCGCTGGCGCCAAGAAGCCGAAGACCTTCAAGATCTATCGCTGGAATCCGGACGACAAGCAGAACCCGCGGGTCGACAGCTACACGATCGATCTCGCCGACTGCGCGCCGATGGTTCTCGACGCCCTCATCAAGATCAAGAACGAGATCGACCCGACGCTCACCTTCCGGCGCTCGTGCCGCGAGGGCGTGTGCGGCTCCTGCGCGATGAACATCGACGGGACCAACACGCTCGCCTGCACCAAGCCGATCGAGGAGGTCGACGGCGACGTCGCGATCTATCCGCTGCCGCACATGCCGGTGATCAAGGACCTCGTGCCCGACCTCACCATGGCCTACACGCAGCTGCGCGCGATCGAGCCGTGGCTCAAGAGCGAATCGCCGCCGCCCGACCGCGAGCGGCCGCAGAGCCAGGAGGAGCGCGCCAAGCTCGACGGCATGTGGGAGTGCATCCTGTGCTTCTGCTGCACCACCAGCTGCCCGAGCTACTGGTGGAACGGCGACCGCTATCTCGGCCCGGCGATCCTGCTGCAGGCCTATCGCTGGATCGCCGACAGCCGCGACGAGGCGACGGGCGAGCGGCTCGATGCGCTCGAGGATCCGTTCCGGCTCTATCGCTGCCACACGATCATGAACTGCACCAAGACCTGCCCCAAGGGCCTCAACCCCGCCAAGGCGATCGCCGAGATCAAGAAGCTGATGGTGGCGCGGCGCTGAGGAGGCGGCCGCGCAGCCACGACCCGGCACGCCCCCGGAGGCCGCGATGGACGGCCCGCTGATCTGGGCGCGCCGGCTGGCGACGTCGCCCCTCGTCTTCATCGGCCCGGACCAGCCGGGCTGGCCGCTCGGCCCGGCGGACCAGCTTGCCGGGCACCTCGCCGCTCAGCCGGCCTGGTCACTGGTGTTCGTCACCGCCTCGCTCGAGAACGACGCGCGCCGCGAGGCCGCGGCGGCGGCGTGGCGGCGCCACCGCGCCGCGTTTCCCGCGCATCGCGTCGTCTTCCTCTGCAACAGCGAGCGCGAGCTTTTCCTGATGCAGCGCGACGGCGTCGCCGCGATCCTGTGCAACCACAACATCGTCGCGAACGACGCCGTGTTCACCGTCGACCGCACGGTGCCCAAGCGGTTCGATGCGATCTACAACGGCCGGATGATGGCCTACAAGCGTCACGCGCTGGCCCGCGCGGTGGGCAGCGTCGCGCTGGTCTACTACGACGCCGAGGTCGAGCCCGGCTATCTCGATGGGGTGCGCGCGGCGCTGCCGCATGCGGCCTTCCTGAACGCGGAAGCGGCGCGGGCGGCACCGGCACGCCCGCGCCATGCGCGCGCGGCGGCGCTCGCCAACCGGCTGCTCGGCGCGCGCGGCTACGTGAAGCTGCCGCCGCCCGAGGTCGCGCGCGCGCTCAACGCCGCGCGCGTCGGGCTCTGCCTGTCGGCGGAGGAAGGCGCGATGGTCGCCAGCCTCGAATACCTGCTGTGCGGCCTGCCGGTGGTGAGCACGCGGTCGATCGGGGGGCGCGAGTTCTTCTTCGATCCCGAGCACACGATCGTCGCCGACGACGAGCCGGGGGCGATCGCCGCGGCGGTGGCCGAACTCGTGCGCCGCGACCTCGATCCGGCGGAAGTCCGCGCGCGCGCGCTTTGGAAGCTCCGCCACGAGCGCGCGAAGTTCGCCGCCTTCGTCCGCGCGATCGCCGGCGAGGCCGGGGTGGAGCCGCGCTTCGACCATCCGCTCGAGCGGCTGTTCGCCGAGAGCCTCATGGTGCGCACGCCGATCGCGCGGCTGCTGGCGCCGGCCGGGGCGGCGCCGTGACCGTCGCCGAAGGCGGGGCCGCAGGCCGGATGCTGCCGGTGATGGGCCGGCTTCTCCACCGCGACCCGCCGATCGTGTTCGGGCCCAATCTCGGCCACGATCAGCTCGCGCCGGCAAGCCGCATCGCGCCGCTTCTCGGCGACCGGCCGGCGTGGACGCTGATCGTCGTGCACTGGTCGCTCGAGGTCGCGGCGCATCGCCGCGCGCTCGTCGCCGACTGGCAGGCCTTCGCCAGGGCCTATCCGCGGCACAAGCTGCTCGTGCTGTGCAACACCGAGGCCGAGCGCGCGCTGCTCGCGGCCGAAGGCGTGCGCTCGGCCCACTGCAACCACAACATGCTGGTCGACGAGCGGGTGTTCGACGTCATGCCCGGGCGCGCGGTCGAGTTCGACGCGGTCTACAACGCGCGGCTCGAACCCTACAAGCGCCACCACCTCGCGCGCGACGTGGCGCGGCTGGCGCTGATCTACAGCGAATTCGAGCGCAGCGCGCCGGACTACGTCGCCGCGGTGCGCGCCGCGCTGCCGCAGGCCGTCTTCGTCAACGAGGCGATCGCGCACTCGACCTATGCGCGGCCGGCCCATGCGCGCGCCGCGGCGCTGATCAATCGCGTGCTGGCGACGCGGCGCTACACGACGCTCACCCAGCAGACCGTGGTCGACGCCTACAACAGTGCGGCGACCGGCCTGTGCCTGTCGGAGGTCGAAGGCGCGATGTACGCGAGCATGGAGTATCTGCTCGCCGGGCTGCCGGTGGTCACCACGCCCAGTATCGGCGGACGCGACCACTTCTTCCATCCCGACTACGCGCTGAGCGTGGCGCCGGACCCGGCTGCGGTGCGCGACGGCGTCGCCGCGATGATCCGCCGCGCCATCCCGCGCGCGCAGATCCGTGCGGCGGTTCTCGATCGCGTGCGCGCCGAGCGCTTGCGCTTTCTCGACGTGCTGCATGGGATCTTCGTCGAGGCCGGCGCCGAAGGCGGCTTCGAGGCCGCGGTCGCCGGCCTGTTCGTCGGCCGGCCCTGGACGTGGCAGGATCGCCGCGATCTCGCCGGACTGACGCCCGAGGGGGCGGCGCGATGAGCGGCGACATCCGCGGCGCCGGCGTGCCGCCTGGCGCGCTCGCCGGCAGCGCGCATCTGTTCTGGGCGCGGCGCATCGCGCGGCGGGTGCCGATCTTCTGGGGCCTCTCGGTGCCCGCGGCGCCGCTCGGGCCCGCGTCGGTCGTCGGGCCGGGGCTCGGCGGCCGCCGGGCGTGGTCGCTGGCGACGCCGAGCTGGACGCTCGAGGACCCGCGCACGCTCGAGCGCACCGTCGCAGCCTATCGCGAGCACCGCGCGGTCCGGCCGGAGCATCGCGTCGTCTTCCTGTGCGCGTCGCCGGCCGAGGTGCTGCGGCTCCAGGCGCACGACGTGCCGGCGATCTTCTGCCACCAGAACATCATGGTGCGCGAGGAACGCTTCGCCGTCGACCCGGCGGCGGCGAAGCGCTACGACGCGATCTATGTCGGCAAGATGGCGCCCTACAAGCGGCACGCCCTGGCGCGCGACGTCGCCTCGCTCGCGATCATCTACTACCAGATCGGGCGCGGCGAGACGGACTACCTCGCCGAAGTGCGTGCGGCGCTGCCGCAGGCGGAGTTCGTGAACGAGACCTGGCTCGCCTCCGGCGCGCTGCGGCTCGCCAATCCGCGCGCCGAGGCGATGGCGCGCCGGATGCTCGAGCGGCGCGGCCACGTCGTGCTGCCCGCCGAGGCGGTGCCGGCGACGATGAACCGCGCGCGCGTCGGCCTCGCGCTGTCGGAGGCGGAGGGCCCGATGTACGCCGCGACCGAGTACCTGCTGTGCGGGCTGCCGGTCGTGACGACGCCGAGCCGCGGCGGGCGCGACTTCTTCTTCGATCCGGAGTTCACGATCACCGTCGAACCCGACCCCGAAGCGGTGCGCGACGGCGTTGCCGAACTGATCCGCCGCGCGGTGCCGCCGGAGCGCATCCGCGCCGCGACCCTGCGCAGGATCGAGCACGAGCGCGCGCGGCTGCGCGCCTTCCTCGCGGCGCTGTTCGCCGCGGAAGCCATCGGCGACGAGTTCGAGGAAAGCTGGGCGGCCCTGTTCCGCGGGCCGATCTGGCACTGGCATTCGGCCGAGACGCTGCTCGTGCCGAGCCTCGAGGCGCCGGCTACGGGCTGAGCGCGAGCGAGCGCACGAACAGGCCGAGCTGCCGGCGGTCGGTCGAATGGCCGAGCGCCGCCGGCCGGCCGGGCTTGCGGAGGACGAAGGTCAGCGTGAGCAGGCGGTCCGCGCCGACCGCGCCTGCCGGGACGAGCAGGGTCTGCGCCGTCGAATTGGCTGCGCCGAAGCCGAAGCGCCACCGGCCCGCCCGCACGTCGTTCGCCCAGACGTCCACCGTCAGCCTGGAATGGCGCGCGACGACGAACGGCTCCACCACCGCGCGCAGCGCGATGGCGCCGCCCGCATCGGGAAGGCGGAAGACCGCGACGGCTTCGGGCCCGTCGGTCCAGCGCCCGTTGGCCTCGGGTTCCGACCAGCCGTGCGCGAGCGTGTCGTCGGTCAGGTTCGCGAATGCGAGCGGCGCGTCGGTGAGCGTCGCCGGATCGAGCCGCGCGAGCAGGCGGCGCCGCGGCCGGCGCAGCCACAGCGGCCGCAGCCAGTCGGGCCGCCCGCACGCGGCGGCGAGCGCATAGCCGAGCGTCGTCGCGGTGCCGTCGAGGCCCCACGCCTCGGCCGCCCACGGCACCAGGGCGGCCACCGCCGGACGGTGGACGAGATCGCCGGTGCGCCGGCGGAAATCCTGCAGCGCGAGCAGCGCGGTGCCGGCGCGCCCGACCTGGTCCGGCTGCATCGGACGCAGGCGCAGCTCGGCGCGCTCGATCGGCGAACTCGGCGCGCAGTCCAGCTCCTCGATCGCGGAGCCGGGCACGTCGAGCGCGATCTCGTCGCGCAGGAAGCGCAGGCACAGCGCGAGCTGGAGCGTGAGCCGCGTCTGGCGCGCGAGGGCGACCACGCGGTCCCAGTCGAAGGCCTTCCCGCTCGCGCGCAGGATCCACGCGGCGTCGGCCGGCCAGGAAAAGCGGTCGGCGCTGCGCGCCTGCATGCCGTGCGCGCAGGCGTGGAAGAGCTGGTCCTCGGCGCAGAGCACGCGCGTATCCTGGCCGGCGATCCGCGCCGGGGCCGCGCGCGCCCAATAGGCCGCATCGGCGTCCGTCTGGTGCGCCTGGCTCAGCATGTGCCAGTGCAGGTCGACCGAATGGCCGACCGTGCGGCCGAACGCCCACGCATTGAGGTGGCGCAGATGGACCTCGCACAGCACCCGCGGCGTCGTGCCCTGGGGCCGCCAGCCTGCCTCCGCCAGGCACGCGACGGCGGCGCGCGCCTGCGCCGTGGGCACGAGGATGTCGACGTCGCCGAGCGGCCGCAGCCCGGCGTCGCGATACCAGCCGGCGATCATCGCCGCGCCCTTGAGGACGATGGTGTCGATGCCGGCGGCGTGGAGCGCGGCCAGCGCGTGCGAGGCGCCCTGCAGCAGCATCTGGTTGTGCGCCCAGTCGAAGCGCCTGATGCCGCGGATGCGGCCCATCAGCGGATCCGCGCAGCCCGCCGCGCGCAGGTTCGCGTGCGCGAGCGGCATCAGGCGGCGCGCGCCCTGCCCGATCGCATCGAGATCGAAGCGGTCGCGCCACGCGGCGAACGCGGCGAGCGCCGCGTCGCCCGGCGCCAGCGCCGTCTTGAGCAGAAGGCGGGTTTCCTCGTCGAACAGCGCCTCGGGCGTCGTCATTTCGCGCGCTCGCGGCGGCGGTCCAGCGCACGCTTGAGCGCGACGATGTTCTCGGCGCGTTGGCCGTCGCGCATGCGGATTCCCCAGTTCGCCGCGTGAATGCGGCGCAGCACGACCACCGCATCGATCACCTGCATGACGAGGCGGGCCTCGGTCGCCCGGGCATACCAGTCGATGAAGTCGACGTGGCGCAGGGTCTCGTCGAAGGCGCCGACGCGATCGAAGGCGGTGCGCCGGATCATCATCGTCTGCTTGGCAACTCCGCTCATCGGTTCCGCGGGGCAGGCGAGCCGCGAGGCGAGGTCGGCCGGCAGGTCGTCGCTCAGGAACTGGCGGATCCGGGTGAACACGGCGTCGAGCTCGGGACGGGCGGCGAAGGCCGCGCGCTGCACGGCGAGCTTGTCGGGCAGCCAGAGATCGTCGGCGTCGAGAAAGCAGAGATAGGCGCCGCGCGCGGCGGCGATGCCGGCGTTGAGCGAGGCGCACGTGCCCGAGAACGCGCGGACGGGGACCGTGGCCACGCAACCGCCGTAGGACCCGGCGATCGCCGCGCTGGCATCCGTCGTCCCCTGGTCGATGGCGACGATGACCTCGTCCGGGGGATCGGTCTGGGCGAGCACGCTGTCGATCGCCGCGGCGAGATACTTCGCGCCGTCGAGGACCGGAATGACGACCGAGATCGTGTTCATGGCCTGCGGTCCGCGCGCCGGCGGTCGAGCGCGCGCTTGGCCACCAGCACGGCCTCGCGGCCGACCGCATCGACATTGCGCGTCATGTTCGCGCCGTGGATGCGGTAGAGCAGCGTGACCGCGTCGAGTGCGGCGGTCGGCACGCCGCGGTCGCGCGCGCGCACGAACCAGTCGGCGTCGTCGCTGATGCGCAGCGCCGCGTCGAAGCCGCCCACGGCGTCGAACGCCCAGCGGCGCATCAGCGCGCAGCCGAGATTGACGCCCGGCAGGCCGTCGCCGTAGGCGTCCTCGCGGCCGGCCCGGCCCGCGATCGTGCCGCCGAAGGCGCGGATGCGGCCGGTCACGAGGCCGAGGCGCGGATCGCCGTCGAGCACGGGAAGCTGCAGCGCGAGCTTGTCCGCCGGCCACAGATCGTCGGCATCGAGGAAGGCGATGACCGCGCCGCGCGCGAGCGCCAGGCCGCGGTTGCGCGCCGCCGCCGCGCCGGCGTTGTCCTGGCGCTCGATGCGGATGTTCTCGCCGCGCGCGGCGGCGATGGCGCCGCTGCCGTCGGTCGAGCCGTCGTCGACGACGATGACCTCGAGCGCGGGATGGTTCTGCGCCCGGATGCTGTCGAGCGCCGCCGCGATGTACGGCGCGCCGTTGAACACCGGCATGATCACGCTGACTGCCGGTGCGGTCATGGCGCGATGCCGAGTTCGCGGGCGAGGAAGCCCGGCAGCGCCTCGACGTCCGGGCCGAGCGACAGGCGGAACGCCGGCAGCGCGGCGACGAGATCGCGGATCTTGGCGAGCGCGGCATCGTCGCCGCCGCGCAGCACCGTCACCGTGGCCGCGAGGCTCGTCCAGGCTTCGGCGCGCGTCGCCTTGCGCAGCGCGTGGCCGGCGCGACCTTCGACGCGCGGCAGCAGGATGGCGCGCAGAGGCGCGTCGCCGAATCGTTGCGGCGCGACGTGGCCGGCGAAGAGATAGCCCGCCTTGCCGTCGATCGAGCCGGCGCCTTCGGGCGCTCGCACCGGGTCGAAGGCGGCGAAGCGCGCGGCCATGTCGGTGCGCAGCCGCCCGCTGCTGTAGATGTTGTCGACGACCGGCGACGGCCGGGGACGCACGGCGACGAAATCGTCGCCGGCGTAGCGCCAGCCTGCGCGCAGGCAGGCAAGCGCGCTCGTCGACTTGCCGGCACCGCCCGGCCCGGCAAGCAGGATGCCGCCGGCGGCGCCGGCGATCGCGGCCGCATGCACGAGCAGCCACGGCGAATCGGCGAGCCACCAGTGGAGCACATTGAGCAGCGGCCGCGACAGGTCGGCCGCGGGAATGCCCTCGGCCCGCCGCGCCCAGAAGAAGCCGGCCCGGCGATCGCAGTCGAACGCCTGCACCATGTCGGCATCGGGTGCGACGGCGACGGTGACGGCGCCGCTGCGCGACGGCGGCGCGCCGGGACCCGCCAGGCCGGCGCCGGCCGGTGCCGCGACTCCGGTCGATCCTTCGTCCCAGAGCAGGATGGTGAGGTCCGCTTCGCCGGTGCTTGCGATGCGACGATGGGCGAGGGCGCGCGTCATCGGCGCGATCAGCGCCGGGCCGGCGAAACGCAGCCGCACCCGACGCCCGACGACCGCGAAGTCGGCGCTGGCGGCGCCCGCGGCCGCGACGGCTTGGTCGAAGGCCGCGAGGAACGCGCCGGCGGCGTCAATCGCCGTCGGCGCTGCGTGCAACGGGCCAGCCCGCTTCGCTGACCTCGTGGATCGGGTCGAGCAGAAGCAGCTCCTGCATGTCGGTGAAGCGTTCGATCGCCGGCGGCTCGAGCGGTCCGCGCGCCGCGGCGGGGCTCGGCGCGGCGCCGGCGGCACCGCCCGGCGCGGTAACGATCAGCCCGTGCGCGGAGAGCGCGTCTAGGGTCGTGTCGAGCGTCGCCGCGATCGCTTCGTCCGGCGCGTCGTAGCGCGCGGCGAGCGCGGCGGCCAATTGCGTGCGTGTCGCACCCGCCATGACTGCCGACCACACCGCGACCGCGGCGCCGCGCAGGCTGAAATAGAGGCCGGATGTCATGTCCATCACGACCGCCTCGTCGTCGAAGATCTGGCTGTGGATGTTGTTCGACGCGACCTGAAAGGCGACGGCCCGATCCATTGCTCCCCCGCGATGAATACGGCCGTAGAATCGGTATGTCGCCGCTGCAATGCAAGAACTTTGGGGCGGTCGGATCGTCACGGTGACCGGGTCGATCCGCGCATCGGCGCTACCCCGATGGGTGGGGTGCGCCGTCCCCGGACGAGCGCGCCCGCGGCGCCTAGTTGGCGGCGCGGGTCGCCCACTGCACGCCGATGACGGCGCCTTTGACGCGCGGCAGCAGTGCCAGCGTCATGCCGAGCGTCAGCGGGACCCAGAACGCGATCTGCATCCAGATCGGCGGCGCGGAGAAGCGCTCGACCATCAGCACCAGCGGCAGCACGACATGGCCGACGATGAAGATGGTGAAATAGGGCGGCGCGTCGTCGGAACGGAAGGCACCCAGCGCCAGCCCGCACGACGAGCAGTGCGGATGGACCTTGAGGTAGCCCGCGAAGATGTGGCCCTGGCCGCAGGAGGGGCAGCGGCGCACCAGGCCGCGGCCCATCGCCTGCCAGAAGGAACGCCGCGCCGGCTCGGGCGCCATCGCGGCTTCGGAATTGATCTCGATCGGCATCGTCGGGCTCGCTCTCGCTGGCACGGACACGGGGGAGTATATAGGCCGGAATCCCGCCCGCGCGCACCCGTCGCCATCGAACTCTGCCATGCAGGCGGCGCACGCGGCGCGTCGGATCGTCGCAGCGCCGCGCCCTCTCGCCTGGCCGGGCCGGGGCGTCTACACTCGCCCCGATCCGGTTTCGAGACGATGAATCTTCGGGAGGACGCGGCATGCGGCTGGCCAACAAGGTGGCGGTGATCACGGGCGCGGGTTCGGGCTTCGGCGAGGGCATGGCGCGCCGCTTCGCCCGGGAGGGGGCGGCGGTCGTCGTCAACGACATCAACCGCGACGGGGGACTGCGCGTCGCCAACGCGATCCAGCAGGACGGCGGCCGCGCCGTCTACGTGCGCGCCGACATCGCCCAGGCCGCCGACACCAAGGCGATGATCGCGGCGGCGGTGAAGGAATTCGGCCG
>JAEUKZ010000145.1 GCA_016793045.1 Alphaproteobacteria bacterium | reverse complement strand
GGGGTCGCGCCAACGGAAGTCGACGATGTCGCCGCCGCGCCGTGCCATCGCGCGCAGCGTCGCGCGCAGGTCCATGCGCGCGCCCGCCGGCGACGCGACGTGGCGGCGCGTGCGCACCTCCTCGTGGACGAGATGGATGCGCGCGATCGCCCGCTTGGCGGCGGCGATCTCCGCCGCGGTCATCTGCTCGAAGTCCTTCGACTGCAGGATCTCGTCGGCGGAGAAGGTGAGGGTGAAATCCTGCTCGACCAGCTCTTCGTCGTCGCGGCGCTGGCGCTCCTTCGGCTTGCCGTCGTCGAAGGCATCCATCAGCCGGCGGTTCGGCTGCTCCTCGGGCTCGGCCGGCGGCGCGCCGGAATCGGGGAGCATCTGCTGCATCACCCGTTCCATCAGCTTGGGATCGCGCCAGAACAGCCGGAACGCGTGGTCGAACAGATCGTGCTGGTCATGCCGGTTCACGAACACGGCATGGAGCGCCCAGTAGAGATCGGCGCGCGCGCCGAGCCCCACCGCCTCGACCGCGCGCACGCCCTCGATCACGCGGCCCGGGCCGATCGGCAGGCCCGCCGCGCGCAGGATGCGCGCGAAGTGCATGATGTTCGGGACGAGTGCCGCGTCGGTCAGCGACGGGGCGACCGCGTTCATCGCGCAGCCGCCGCGTCCGCCCGCACTTCGGCGAGCAGCCGCTCCGATTCCGCTCCACGCACGCGACCGATGTCGTCCTGGTACTTGAGCAGCGCGCCGAGCGTGTCGTTGATCGTCGCGGGGTCGAGCACGGTCTTGTTGATGGCGGTGAGCGCGTTCGCCCAGTCGATCGTCTCGGCGACGCCCGGAAGCTTGTAGAGTTCCATCCCGCGCAGCTTCTGGACGAAGGCGACGACCTCGCGCGCGAGCTGGGCGGACGCCCCCGGCGCCTTTAGCTTGAGGATCGCCAGCTCGCGATCGGCCTTCGGATAGTCGACCCAGTAGTAGAAGCAGCGGCGCTTGAGCGCGTCGTGGATCTCGCGCGTGCGGTTGGAGGTGATGACGACGATCGGCGGCTCCGGCGCGCGGATCGTGCCGAGTTCGGGGATCGTCACCTGGAAGTCGGCCAGCACCTCGAGCAGGAACGCCTCGAAGGGCTCGTCGGCGCGATCGAGTTCGTCGATCAGCAGGATCGGCGCGCCGGCCGGATCGGGCTCGAGCGCCTGCAGCAGCGGCCGCCGGGTGAGAAAGCGGTCCGAGAAGATCTCGGTCTCGAGCGTCTCGCGCGAAGCCTTTGTCGCTTCGGCAAGCCGGATTTCCAGCATCTGGCGCGGATAGTTCCACTCGTACACCGCCGCCGAGACGTCGAGACCTTCGTAGCATTGCAGGCGGATCAGCCGCCGGCCGAGTGCAGCGGCGAGGACCTTGGCGATCTCGGTCTTGCCGACGCCGGCTTCGCCTTCAAGGAAAAGCGGGCGGTGGAGCTTCAGGGACAGCAGCACCGCGGTCGCGAGGCTGCGGTCGGCGACATAGTCGCCGGCTTCGAGGAGGGCGACGGCGTCTTCGACGGTCGCGGGCAGGGGGCGGCGTGTCGCGGTGTCCATTTTGTCCGGGTCCGGGGGTGGAACGGCACTTTAGCGCAAGGCATCTCGATATGTCAGTGATCGGCGCGCCCGTCCAGCGCGTATCGAAAGGCCTGGACATCCTCCGAATCGACCTAGATCTATGATGGTTTTCAAACGGTTCGCTATGGCGCCCAGGGTTCGGGCGCCGCGGAGCAGGCGCATGGCAGCGATGCTTTCCCGGCGGATGGTCTGGATGGCGCTGGCGGCGTCGACGCTGCTCGGCGGCTGCGCGCAACTCGAACTGCTCGACGCGGTTACGCCGGCCGAAGCCGCGCAGCGCACCCGCGACGTGCCCTATGGCAGCCTGCCGCGCCAGACGCTGGACCTCTACGTGCCATCGACCGCCGCGGCGCCTCGACCGGTCGTCGTGTTTTTCTATGGCGGCGGCTGGCGCAGCGGCGCGAAGGAGCCCTATCGCTTCGTCGCCGAGACGCTGACGCGCGAGGGGGTGGTCGTCGCCATCCCCGACTATCGCCTGGTGCCGGACGTCAGGTTTCCGGGCTTCGTCGAGGACAGCGCCGCGGCAGTCGCATGGGTACGCCGGAACATCGAGCGCTTCGGCGGCGATCCGCGCCGCGTCTTCATTGCCGGCCACTCCGCGGGCGCCTACAACGCGGTGATGCTGGCGCTCGACCCGCGCTTTCTCGCGGCGCAGGGTCTGCCGACTTCGGCCGTTGCGGGCGTCATCGGGATTTCAGGACCCTACGACTTCCTGCCGCTGCGCGGCCGCATGCTCAACGACGCCTTCGGCGAAGCGGCCGAACTTGCCGCGACCCAGCCGGTCGCCCTGGCGCGCGCCGACGCGCCGCCGCTGCTGCTGTTCAACGGCAGCGCGGATCGCCTGGTGGCGCCACGCAATGCGGTGACGCTGGCCGAACGCGTGCGCGAACGCGGCGGCCGCGCGCGCAGCGCGATCTACGAAGGCAGCGGCCATGTCGACATCATGGCCGGCCTGTCCACGGTGTTGCGGGGCAACTCACCGCTGCTCGCCGAGATCATGGCCTTCGTCGCCGATCCGACGCGTTGATGGAAATGGCGGCCGCGGCGAATCGCGCTAGTCTCGCGCGATGCAGCTGCAGTCCCTCATGTTCCTGCTTGCACGGCTCTTCCTCGCGGCGCTCTTCCTGCGCGCCGGATGGGGGAAGATCGACGCCTATGGCCAGACCGTCGCCGCGATCGGCGGGCAGGGTGTGCCCTTCGCGCAGGCCGCGGCGCCGCTGGCGATCTTCGCCGAGATCGGCGGCGGCCTTGCGCTGCTGGTCGGCTACCGCGCCCGACTGGCGGCGGTCGGGCTCATCGTCTACGTCGCACTGGTTTCCTACTACTTCCACGATTTCTGGCGGCTCGCCGGCGGCCAGGCACAGTTACAGGCGACCCTGTTTCTTAAGAATCTATCAATCATATCCGGGCTAATTTTCCTTGCCGGAGCAGGTCCGGGCCGGATCAGCATCGACCGATCCTGATCCCCATCCCCCAGGCCCGCGCCGGCGTGATGCGGCGCGCGCGTGCCGATGCATGAGCCCGGAGGATCTTGGAGATGCCCGTGACGGTCAGCGACAGCTGGCTGCCGGCCGCGGCACGAGCCCTGATTGCAGCCGCCTTCATCTGGTCGGGCGCGATCAACCTGTTCGCGTTCATGGGCGAGTTCTCGCGGCTCTATCTGTCGACGATGTCGATGGGCAGCCGCTTCATGCCGCTGCTCATCATCCTTGAACTCGGCGGCGGGGTCGCCTTCCTCCTCGGCCTCGAGATCCGACGGTCTGCGCTCGTTCTGCTCGCCGCGCTGACGCTCGACCAGATCCTGTCGGGGCCGATTCCGGCCGGCGGCAACTGGCTCCTGCTGCGCGGCGACCCGCCGGTCCTCCATCTCCATCGCACGATCATCCTTGCGGGTGGGCTGTTGCTGGCGATGGTCTACGAGGCCAACCAGGCCCGCTCGCCGACGGAAACGGATGCCGGGATCGGGCTGGTGCCGCTGCTCGGGCGGCTGTGCATCGGCGGCATGATCGCTGCCTATGCGGTCCGCGATGTCATCGACTTCGCGATGGTCACGACGACCCTGTCGCAGGAGGGCGTGCCGCTCGCGCCGGTCGTCGTCATTGCCGGGATTGCCATTCGCCTGCTTGCGGGCTGGGCGCTGGTGATCGGCTTCTGGACCCGGTTGGTCGCGATGGTCCTGTTCGTCCACACGATCATCGCCGAGAATCCGGCCTATGCGATCCTTCGCTATCTCAACGGCCACGCCGAAACCGATCTCTATGCCGCGCACATCGCGCTCGGTCTCACCGGCGGACTGATCCTCGCCTTCCTGAAGGAAGGCGCCCGGCGCCGGCGGCGGCCGCTTGCCAAGCCGGCGCAGGCGTTGGCCGCGAGGCCGGTGGAGTCGGGCACCACCTAAGTCCGGTTTAGGATTAACTTCGGCGTTACATGCGGCTGCCATGGTTCCGCCATGCCAGACCCGCGCATGGTCCCGCCGGTGAAGCTTCGGCCGACTTCGAGGCTCCACGCTGCAGCGCTTGCGCTGGCCCTGGGCCTTGCGTCGGTCGCCGGCCCGCTTGCGGCCGACGAGTTGCGCGTCGGGGGAACCGGTGCGGCGCTGGCCTTGTTCGAACGCCTCGGCGCCGAATTCGCGGCAGCGAACGGCGGCCGCGATACCACGCGCATTCTGCCGAGCCTCGGCAGCGGCGGCGGCATCGCCGCCGCGCGTGACGGAGCCATCGACGTGGCGGTGAGCGGACGCGCGCTCGCCGATGTCGAGAGAGCGGCCGGCTTGCGCGAGGCGCCGCTGCTGCGCACGCCGCTGATCCTCGTGACGTCGCGCGTCTCGCCGCCCGGGCTGACGCGCGCCGCGCTGCCGACCCTCCACGAACGCCCCGACGCGGTCTGGCCCGATGGCGCCCCGCTGCGAGTGATCCTGCGTGCGCCGAGCGAAACCGCGGTTCGGATACTTGCGGAAGGAGTGCCCGGCCTCGCGGCGGCGATCGCCGCCGCGCGGCAGCGCCGCTACATCCCGGTCGCCGCCACCGACCAGGAGAACTTCGCGCTCGCGCGCTCGGTGCCGGGGTCGCTATCGGTGGCGCTGCTGGTGCAGCTGCGGACCGAAGGCGACGCCCTGGCGGCGGTGCCGCTGGATGGAGTT
>JAEUKZ010000271.1 GCA_016793045.1 Alphaproteobacteria bacterium | reverse complement strand
CGTGTACTCGTGCGCGCAGTAGATGCGCGTCGACGGCGGCAGCACCTTGAGTTTGCCGAGCGAGGTCCACATCTGGGCGGGCGTGCCCTCGAACAGCCGCCCGCATCCCATCAGGAACATGGTATCGCCGCAGAACAGCGCATCGGCGCCGGCGAACCAATAGGCGATGTGGCCGCGGGTGTGGCCTGGCACGTCGAAGACTCGCGCGGTCGCGGCGCCGCGCGCGGAGTCCTCGCCGCCGCCGCCGGCGCCGTCGATGCCGGGGATGCGCTCGCGGTCGGCGCGCGGGCCGACGATCGTGCAGCCGTACGCAGCCTTCAGTGCCGCGTTGCCGCCGACGTGGTCGCCATGATGATGCGTGTTGAGGATGTGGGTGAGGCGCCAGCCGTGCTCGCCCAGCGCCCGCTCGACGGGCGCTGCCTCCGCCGGATCGACGACGGCAACCGCGCCGCTCTGCGGCTCGCGGACCAGCCAGACGTAGTTGTCGCTCAGGCAGGGGATGCGGACGATTTCAAGCATGCTCGCGATTTAGCCGCATCGGCGTCGCGCGCGCGACGGGAATCTTTGCATGCCCGGTCGGCGTGACGCGACGGGCGGTCAGCGCGACGCGGCCAGCAGCCGGCTTGTCACGCGACGCCAGATGCGCAGGATCGGCAGGCGCTCGATCTCGGGCTCGAGCTCGAGGCCGACGAAGGTGATCCTTCCCTTCTCGACGGTGCGCACGACCAGTTCTACCGAATCGTGCTTGATGCGGTCGCCGATCACGAAGGCCTTGGGCAGACGCTCGAGCATGACTTCGCCGAGCGTCCGGTTGCGGTCCGGCAGTTCGCAGGGCAGACCGTACTGGTCGCAGACCTCGCCGAAAGGCGAGTTGGCCGAGAGTACGAATTCGCCCAGGTCGTCCTCCCACATCCAGCGGCGCTTCTTGGGCGGGGTCGAGAACAGTTTGTCGAGGACGACGAGCTGTTCGGGCGGGCACAGCGCGATGACGTAGTCGTCGATGTGAAGGCGGCCGAGCGTCTCGCGCTTCATCACCGTGCCTTCGCGAATCACCGCGATGATTCGGGTTCGTCGCGGCAGCGGCAGTTCCGGAAAGCCGATGTCGAGCGCCGGGCACTGCTCGGACACCCGCCAGCTCGCCGCTTCTCGGTCGGCGGAGGGCGGCAGGTCGATCCCGACGCGATCGATCTGCTCCGGCGTCGGCGGCAGGGCGAGGCCGAGGAATCGTGCCGAGGACGCGATGGTCCAGCCCTGGATCGCGAGCGAGGCCAGGACGACGACGAAGGCGACGTTGAAGAAGATCTGGGCGTTCGGCACGCCGGCGACGACCGGTATCGAGGCAAGGAAGATCGGCACCGCGCCGCGCAGTCCGACCCAGGAGATGAACAGCTTTTCGCGCCAGGTGAAACGGAAGGGCAGCAGGCAGAGCCAGACCGCGAATGGGCGCGCCAGCACGATCAGGCCGAGCGCGATCGCGAGTTCGGCCCAGACGTGCGAGATGAACGTGCTCGGCGTCGCCAGCAGACCGAGCAGCAGGAACATGCCGATCTGCGACAGCCAGGCGAAGCCGTCGTGGAAACGGCTGATCACCGCCTGGGCGCGATGGCGGTTGTTGCCGAGCACCAGGCCGGCGACATAGACCGCAACATACCCGCTTGCCTCGACGAGTTGCGATCCCGCGAAGATCATCAGGGCGCCGGCGCCGGCGAGAATCGGATAGAGGCCGGGCGCGATCTCGATCTTGTTGATGACCCAGAGCATGGTGTAGCCGCCGGCGATGCCCAGCACCAGGCCGCCACCCATCTGGATGAAGAAGCTGAGCGGCAGGTGCCAGCCGATTTCCATGCCGGGCGTCGTGAGCAGCTGGACGCAGGCGATCGTGAGGAAGATCGCCATCGGGTCGTTGATCCCGGATTCCAGTTCCAGGGTCGCGCTGACGCGCTTGGAAAGTTCGGTGCCGCGTGCGTGGAGGAGGAGGAACACCGCCGCGGCGTCGGTGGACGCGACGGTCGCCCCGACGAGCAGACCGGCAAGCGGCGAGAGGTCGAGAAGATAGGTCGCCAATGCGCCGATCACGACGGCCGTCAGCAGGACTCCCACCGACGCGAGGCTGAACGCCGGCCACATCGCGATCTTGATCGTCGTCCGCGAGGTGCGCAGGCCGCCGTCGAACAGGATGATGGCGAGCGCGATGCTGCCGACGAGGTAGGTCAGCCGGAAATCGTCGAAATGAATGCCCAGCGGCCCGTCCTCGCCCGCAAGCATGCCGAGCCCGAGGAAGACGAGCAGCAGGGGCGCCCCGAGGCGCGACGAGAACATTCCGGCAATGATCGACACGAGGACAAGTGCGGCCCCGATGAAGATCGTGTGATCGATACCACCCACGGCGGATTCCCTTCGTCGAGCGCACTGTAACCATGCAAAACGGCCGCGGCCAAGCGCGCTCGCGCGGTGCGGGCGCCGAATTTCGTCAAGTTGCCGCGATTGCGACCGCGGACCGGCCGGAGCCGCGTCTTGTGCTAGGCTTGGTCATCATGTGGACGGATGTCGTCGATCTGCGCGACTTCTACGAGTCGTCGCTGGGGCAGACCGCCCGGCGGATGATCCGGCGGCGGCTGCGCGAAATGTGGCCGGACGTCGGCGGCATGCGGGTTCTGGGCCTCGGCTATGCGACGCCGTTCCTGCGCCCGTTTCTGGGCGAAGCCGAGCGCGTGGTCGCGATGATGCCGGCTGCGCAGGGGGTGCTGCCATGGCCGCCGGAGGGGCCGAACGCCACCGCCCTGGTCGAGGAGTTCGACCTGGCGCTGCCCGATCTGTCGGTCGACCGGGTGCTGCTGGTCCATGCCATCGAGCATGCCGAGCAGCTGCGGCCCTTCCTGCGTGAGATCTGGCGCGTGATGGCCGGCGGCGGTCGCCTCATCGTCGTTGCACCCAACCGGCGCGGGGTGTGGGCGCGCATCGACCGCACCCCATTCGGGCACGGCCATCCTTACACCGCCGGCCAGCTCTCGCGCCTGCTGCGCGACAACCAGTTCACGCCCCTCGCCACCGCGACGGCGCTGTTCGTGCCGCCGCTGACCTCGCGCCTGTGGCTCACCTCGGCCGGTGCGATCGAGCGGCTCGGCGAGCGCTGGTTCCAGCGCTTCGCCGGCGTGGTGATGGTGGAGGCGACGAAGCAGATCTATGCGCCGACGCCCGTGCGGGCGGTCGCCCGGCGCCGTCCGGTGCTGGTCCCCGAGGGAGTTGCGGCCGGCACCGCGCGCAGTCCGGCCGGCCCGACGACGGCCCTGCCGATCAGCCTGCGCCGCCCGTCCCGCGCTTGAGCACGAACAGGCCCTGTTCGCCGAGCCAATTCGCGAGCAGTCCGGGCGCGCGCAGCCAGCGCGGCCGACCGCGCGAGTCGAGCACCATCCCCTGCTCGACGACGATCCCGAGGTCTTCGCACAGCTCGTCGAAGTCGGCGATCGTGCAGAGATGGATATTGGGCGTCTCGTACCACGCGGTGTCGAGCGAATCCGTCACCGGCATGCGGCCGTTGACGAGCAGCCGCAGGCGGACGTGCCAGACGCCGAAGTTCGGGAACGAAACGACCGCGCGCCGTCCGATCCGCACGAGGTTTTCGAGCACGCCCTTGGGGTCGTAGGTCGCCTGCAGCGTCTGCGACAGGATCACGTAGTCGAACGCATCCGACGGGTAGTGGCGCAGATCGGTCTCGGCGTCGCCCTGGATGACCGAAAGGCCCTGCGCGACGCAGGCGTTGACGCCGGCCTGGCTGATCTCGATGCCGCGCGCGTCGACCCGCTTGAAGTGCTCGAGATAGTCGAGCAGCGCGCCGTCGCCGCAGCCGATGTCGAGCACGCGGGCGTTCTCCTCGATGAGGTCCGCGATCACCTTGAGGTCGACACGGATGTTCGCCCGCGGGCGCGCGGTGCCGGCAGGAGCGGTCGCCATCAGCGCTTGAGCCCGCGATGCTCGGCCGCGCCGGCGAGGAAGCCGCGCAGCGTGGCGAAGAACTCGGGCTCCTCGAGCAGGAATGCGTCGTGGCCCTTGTCGGTCTCGATCTCGACGAAGCTCACGTTGGCCGCGACCGCGTTGAGCGCATGCATGATCATGCGGTTCTCCGAGGTCGGGTAGAGCCAGTCCGAGGTGAACGAGACGATGCAGAAACGCGTCCGCGTGCCGCGGAACGCGTTGGCGAGGACCCCGCCATGCTCCGCCGCCAGGTCGAAGTAGTCGCAGGCGCGGGTGATGTAGAGATACGAGTTGGCGTCGAAACGGTCGACGAAGGTCGATCCCTGGTGACGCAGGTAGCTCTCGACCTGGAAGTCGGCGTCGAAGCCGAAGGAGATCTGCTGGCGGTCCTGCAGCGAGCGGCCGAATTTCCGATGCAGCGCCACTTCAGAGAGGTAGGTGATGTGCGCCGCCATGCGCGCGACCGCGAGCCCGCGATGCGGGCGGATGCCGTGCTCGGCATAGGCGCCGCCGGTCCATTCGGGGTCGGCCATGATCGCCTGGCGGCCGACCTCGTGGAAGGCGATGTTCTGCGCCGAATGGCGTGCCGCGGTGGCGATCGGCACCGCACTGAACACCCGCTCGGGATAGAGCGCCGCCCATTGGAGCACCTGCATCCCGCCCATCGAACCGCCGATGACGCAGAACAGCTGGTCGATGCCGTAGTGGTCGAGCACGCGCGCCTGCGCGCGCACCATGTCCGCGATCGTGATCACCGGGAAGGACAGGCCCCAGCGCTTGCCCGTCGCGGGGTTGATTTCGCGCGGGCCGCTCGATCCCATGCAGCCGCCGAGCACGTTGGTGCAGATGACGAAGTAGCGGTCGGTGTCGAGCACCAGCCCGGGGCCGATCATGTGCTCCCACCAGCCCGGCTTGCCGGTGAAGGGATGCGGCGTGGCCACGAACTGGTCGCCGGTCAGCGCATGGCACACCATCACCGCGTTCGACTTGTCGGCGTTCAGCGTGCCGTAAGTCTGATAGGCGATCGCGAACGGTCCGAGGTCGACGCCGCAGTCGAGGCGCAGGGCGCTCTCCGCCGGCACCTCCAGGCGATGGCCGGGGAGGGTGCGCGTATCGAAAGAGGCCAGCGTCAGTTTCTCGGAGCGCTGCGGCGTGCTCATCCGCTGTCTGGCTTGGGTTTCCAGGGCGCCGGAGTCGTCCGGGGCGCCGATCGGGTGCGCAATGTGCGCCAGCGCCGGGCGGGTTGCAAGCGATAGCCGATCGCGACGGCGTGCGCCGGTCCGCCGCCGTTTGCGCCGCCGCGCGCCAACCCTCCGTTGCCGCCCGCGCGAGGTGCCTCTATGCTCCCACGCTTTCCGGCCGGCACCCCATGAAACCACCAGCGGACAAACTCAGCGCGCTTCGCCGCGACATCGACCGGATCGACGACGCGATCCACGACCTGCTGATGCGGCGGGCCAAGGTGGTTGCCGAGGTCCGCAAGGCCAAGGGCCGCGGTGGGGCGGTCTTCCAGCCGGCGCGCGAGGCCGCGATCCTCGCGCGGCTGGCCGCCCGCCATCGCGGTGCCCTGTCGATGAACACCATCGCCGCGGTCTGGCGGCGGATCATCAACGCCCACACCGCGCTCCAGCAGCCGATCGAGGTCGCCGTCGCGGCGCTGCCGGCGGCACTGGGCGAACTGGCAGTGAACCACTTCGCCGGGATCGGGCGGATCGTCCCGGTCGGCGACGCTGAGGCCGTCTGGCATCGCGTCGCCGCCGGCGGCCGGGCGACGCTCGGCGTGGTCGGCTGGCCGGGACGCGCCGGCGGGACCTGGTGGGCGCAGCTCGGCGCCGGCGGAATCCACGTCATCGGGGCGCTGCCCGCACTCGGGCGCGCGCCCGACGCGCTGGTGATTGCGCGCCAGGTGCCGATCGCCGGCCCCGAAGACCGCGGGCTGGTCGTCGTGGCGGGCAGCGCCGACGCGACCGCGCTGGTCCGCGCCGCGCGCGCGGCCGGCCTCTCGCCGCGCGGCATCGTGGCGCGCCGCGCCGGTGCGGCGCCGCTCGCCTTGATCGAACTGAACCGCTACGTTGCGCCCGCCGACGAACGCCTGGCGGCGCTCGCCGGCAGTCTGGGGCTGGGGAAGGGCGCCGTCCGCTGCGCGGGCGGCTTCGCCGTTCCCCTGGCCCTGACAGCTTCGTCCCGCCGCGCGGCAGCGCGCCGGTAGCCGCTTCACGAAGGACGTTCCATGTCTCCGACCCCACGCCCCGGCATCCTGCAGATCGACCCCTACGTTCCCGGCAAGTCGAGCCTGCCCGGCAACGTCAAGCCGATGAAGCTCTCGTCGAACGAGGGGGCGCTCGGGCCCAGCCCGCGCGCGATCGAAGCCTATCGGAAGGCGGCGGAGCAGATGCACCGCTATCCCGACCCGGGCTCGACCGCGCTGCGCGAGGCGCTGGCGAAGCACTACGGGCTGAAGGCCGACCGGATCGTCTGCGGGTCGGGCTCGGACGAGCTGATCGCGCTGGTCATGCGCTCCTACGCCGGCCCCGGCGACGAGGTGCTTTACAGCCAGTACGGCTTCATCATGTACCCGATCGCGACGCACAGCGTCGGCGCCACCCCGGTGACGGCGCCGGAGAAGGGCTTCCGCACCGACGTCGACGCGATGATCGCCAAGGCGAACGCGCGGACCAAGATCTGCTTCCTCGCCAACCCCAACAACCCGACCGGATCCTACATCACGACGGCGGAGGTCGAGCGGCTGCGCGCCGGCCTGCCGGCGCAATGCATCCTGGTGATCGACGCGGCCTATGCCGAGTACGTCTCGCGCAACGACTATTCCGCCGGCGCCGAGCTGGTCGAGCGCCACGACAACGTCGTGATGATGCGGACCTTCTCGAAGATCTACGCGCTCGGCGGCCTGCGTCTCGGCTGGGCCTACTGCCCGCCGGCGATCGCCGACGTGCTCAACCGCGTGCGCGGGCCGTTCAACGTCACTTCGGCCTCGCAGGCCGCGGGTGTCGCGGCCCTCGAAGACCTCGCCTTCGCCGACGCAAGCCGCGCACACAACGACATGTGGCTGCCCTGGCTGACCCGCGAGCTCCAGGCGCTCGGTCTCGAGGTGCTGCCGAGCGTCGGCAACTTCGTGCTCGTGCATTTCAAGCCGGGCGCGAAGGGCGCCGCCGCGGCGAACGCGTTCCTCAACGCGCGCGCGATCATCCCGCGCGGGCTCGACAATTACGGCCTGCCCGACCATCTGCGCATCACCATCGGTACCGAGGCGGAGATGCGCGCCGTCGTTGCCGCCCTCGCCGATTTCCTGAAGTGAGCGCCCGGCGCCGCCGGCGGGCCCGCCCGCTCTTCCAGCGCGTTGCGCTGATCGGGCTCGGCCTGATCGGTTCGTCGCTGGCGCGCGCGATCCGCAAGCACAAGCTCGCCGCCGAGCTCGTCGCCTGCGACCGTGACGCGCTTGTCCGCCGCCGGGTCAAGGCGCTGGCGCTCGCCGACACCGTCGTCGGCGATCCGGCGCGCGCGGTCCGCGGGGCCGACCTCGTCGTGCTGTGCACGCCGATGTCGACCTATGCGGGCATCGGGGCCGCGATCGGGCCGGCGCTGGCGCCGGGCGCCATCGTCAGCGACGTCGGTTCGGTCAAGTCGACGGCGCTGGCGGCGCTCGGGCCCCACATGCCGGCGCACGCCCATCTCGTCCCCGGCCATCCGATCTCCGGCACCGAGAACTCGGGCCCCGATGCCGGTTTTGCCGAATTGTTCGTCGGCCGCTGGTGCATCCTGACACCGCCGCAGGGCGCCGCGCCCGACGCCGTCGAGAGCGTGAGGGAGCTGTGGCGGTGCTGCGGGATGAATGTCGAGCTGATGGACGCCCGCCACCACGATCGCGTGCTGGCGATCACCAGCCATGTGCCGCATCTCATCGCCTACACGATCGTCCACACCGTCGACGACCTGGAGACGCGCCTGAAGTCGGAGGTCATCAAGTTCGCCGCCTCCGGTTTCCGCGATTTCACCCGCGTCGCCGCATCCGACCCGGTCATGTGGCGCGACGTGTTCCTTGAGAACAAGGACGCGGTGCTCGAGATGATGGGCCGGCTCTACGAGGACATCGCGCTGCTCCAGAAGGCGATTCGCAACGACGACGGCGCCGCGCTGCAGCGCGTCTTCGAGCGCTCGCGCCGCATCCGCCGCTCGATCGTGCAGGCCAGGCAGGCGTAGCGCCGTCGGCTGCTACTCGAAGCGCAGCGGCAGCAGGCGGATGCCCGGCAGGCGGAAGTCGTTCACCGACAGCATGCCGTCCTGCGCGGTGATCGCGACCTGCACTTCCATGCGGCCGTCCCGGCCCTGGCGCTGGATGCCCGTCATGAACAGGCGCAGGCCGACCGCGAGCATCGGCGCGATCGTGCCGGCGCGCGCGAGGCCATCGATCGTTTCGTTGTAGCCGCGCAGCCGGCCGCTGAAGGCGCCGAGCGCGCGATTCTGGTTGTCGAGCGCGAGCGTTCCGTTGCCGTCGAAGTCGAGCGGCGCCGAAACGAGCACGAGCCGGTTGATGTCGATCGTGCCGCCGTCGTCGCGCCAGGCGGCGACCGCTTCGGCGAGGCGCCCGGGCGGCAGGTTGCCCTTGAAGCTGCCGTCGAGGTCGAAGCGCTGCACGCGCGTCGCGAGGCCCGGCGCCGGAGGCTGCGGCAGGTCGAGATCGAGCAGCGTTGCGGTGACGTCGACGAGCGAATCCATGTGGCTCCGCGGCGTCGGACGGAGTTGCACGGCGATCGTCGCGCGTTGGCCGCGATAGGTCCCGATCTCCGCGGGCCCGCGCACCTCGTAGCCCTGCATGTCGACGTCGACCCGCTCGAGCCGGCCGTTCGGCCCGAGCGTGATCTGGGCGTCGGGCTCGGCCGCGAGCGTCGTCACGTTCCAGGTCCGGCGCCCATCGCCGAAGGTCAGATGCTGTTCGCCTTCGAAGCGCAGCGGGATGACGCGGTAGGCCCAGGGCCGCAGGATGCCCGCGGCGCGCGTGCCGCGCCATTCGCCGCGCGAGGCCTCGGCGCCGGCGATCCGCGGATTCTCGAATTCGACCCGCCACCACAGCGGAAAGCCGCTGACGCTGATCGTGCCGTGCTCGACGGTGGTGCCTTGCGCGCGCTGCTGCTCGATCCAGGAGAACGTCTGGCGGCGGACTTCGCCCTGGACGTAGAACCAGATGCCGCTCCAGATCGCGGCAAGGGCAACGGCGAGGACGGCGGCAATTCGGCTGATGCGGCGCATGGAAGCGCTTATAGGGGCGGCCCACGGCGCTGTCGAGCAGCGGCCATGCGCCGGACGCGCTTGCCGAGGCGGGGTCGAACGCCGATATTGCTCGCCATCGCTCGATGACCACCGCCGCCGCTACCTCTCACGCCCCAACGCAAACGCTGCTCTGGACCGCCGGCGCGCCGGCGGTTTTCGTCGTGCTGTGGTCGACCGGCTTCATCGCGGCCAAGGCAGGCCTGCCATTCGCCGAGCCGATGACGTTCCTGGCCCTGCGCTTCACGCTGGTCTGCGCGGTGATGCTCCCGATTTCGCTGATGGCCCGTGCGGCCTGGCCGGACCGGACCACGGCGATCCACGTCGCGGTCGTCGGCGTGCTGATGCACGGGGCGTATCTCGGCGGCGTCTTCGCATCGATCGCCCATGGACTGCCCGCGGGGCTCAGCGCGCTGATCGTCGGGCTGCAGCCGGTGCTGACCGCCTGCATCGTCGGCCCGCTGCTCGGCGAGCGCGTGCGGCCGCTGCAATGGGCCGGCTTCTTCTGCGGTCTGGTCGGTGTCGCGCTCGTGCTCGCGGGCAAGCTCAGCTTCGACAGCGCGTCGATCGGCGCCGCCGCGCTGTCGTTCGTGGCGCTCGTCGGCATCTCGGCCGGCACGCTCTACCAGAAGCGGTTTTGCGCCGGCGTCGACCTGCGCACCGGCGCCGTCATCCAGTACGCGGCGGCCTCGCTGGTCGTGCTCGCCTTCGCGCTGCCGGCCGAAACGATGCGGATCGAATGGACGGCCCAGTTCATCGTGGCGCTCGCCTGGCTCGGCCTCGTCCTGTCGCTGGGGGCGGTAAGTCTCCTCTATCTGCTGATCCGGCGCGGCGCGGCGGCGAAGACGGCGAGCCTGTTCTATCTGGTGCCGCCCTTCACCGCGCTGTTCGCCTGGCTGCTGTTCGACGAGACGCTGTCGGCGCTGGCGATGGTCGGCATGGCATTGGCCGCGGCCGGCGTCGCCCTGGTGCAGCGCGGCGGCTGAGATGAGCGCCCCCGGCGCCACGGCCCTGCCGCCCGGCTGTCCGGCACCGCCGGACGAGAACTTCTGGATCTTCGCCTACGGTTCGCTGATCTGGGACCCCGGCTTCCCCTTCGAGGAAGCCCGGCCGGCGCTGCTGCGCGGCTGGCATCGCGCGTTCTGCCTCTACTCGATGCGCTATCGCGGAACGCCCGAGCGGCCCGGCCTCGTGCTCGGCCTCGATCGCGGCGGGGCATGCCGCGGCATCGCCTATCGCGTCGCGACCGCGCAGGGCGAGAAGGTGATGGCTTACCTGTGGGACCGCGAGATGCCCAACCGCGTCTATGCCTGCCGCGACGTGACCGTCCGCGTCGCCACCGGGCCGGTGACTGCACGAACCTTCGTCGTCCGACGCGACACGCCGCAATATGCCGGCAAGCTGTCGGTCGAGCGGACGGCCGACCTGATCTGCCAGGGGCACGGCCAGCGCGGTCCCAATCGGGCCTATCTGGAAAACACCGTCCGCCATCTCGATGCGCTCGGCATCCCCGACGCCAGCCTGCACACCTTGCTTGCGGCGGTGGAAAAGCGGCACGATGAATTGACAGGCGGCTGAACGCACGCCAAGTCAATGGTGGCAACAGGGAGGCCAAGATGCCCGAATCCGATCCCGCCGCCGGCCCCGCCAGCGACCGTCCGCCCGCCGATCGTGCCATCGACGCGCTGATGGCGCTCACCGCTGCCAAGGGCTGGCGCCACGTCGCCCTGGCCGACGTGGCGGTCGAGGCGAATCTGACCCTGTCGGCGCTCTACGCGCTTTTTCGCTCGAAAGCGGCGATTCTCGGCGGCTTCCTGCGCCGGGTCGACGAAGCGGCGTTCGCCGAGCGCGAGCCCGGCGAGCGGCGGCGCGGCGACGGCAGCGTCCGCGACCGGCTGTTCGACTTGCTGATGCGTCGCTTCGACGCGCTCAAGCCCCACCGCGCGGCGCTGCGCGAGATCGCCCGCGCCGCGCCCGGGGACTGCGCTTTGGCGCTCTGTCTCGGCCCGCGGCTCTTCAACGCGATGCGGTGGACCGCCGACGCCGCCGGCGTCGAAACCTCCGGCCTCATCGGTCCGGCGCGCGTCAAGGTCGTGACGGCCGCCTATCTGTGGGCGTTTCGCGTCTTCCTGACCGACGAATCCGAAGATCTTGCCGCGACGATGGCGGCGCTCGACAAGGCGCTCGCGCGCTGCGAGATGCTGGCGCGCAGCGTCCCGGGCTCCAGCCGCCGCTCGGCTGCGGCGTAACATTGCTGCAATGCAACATAAGAATTGCTTTGACGCGACCGCTGCGCGATAGTCGCGGCGTTCGGGGGGACTGACGAGGGACGGCCGTATCCGCGCGGCTGAACCTGATCCAAAGGAGCCGCATTATGGCCAAGACCAACCCGTTTGCCGATTTCGATCCCACCAAGATGTTCGACCCCAAGATGTTCGATCCGGCGAAGCTGTTCGGCGACGTGAAGATGCCGGGCGTCGACATGGAGAAGGTCGTTTCGAGCCAGCGCCGCAACCTTGAGGCGCTGACCGCCGCCAACCAGCTTGCCGCCCAGGCCTTCCAGGCAATCGGCAAGCGGCAGGCCGAAATCCTGCGCCAGACGATGGAGCAGACATCGCAGGCGATGCGCGAGGTGATGACCGCAGGTTCGCCCGAGCAGAAGGCGGCGCGCCAGACCGAGCTCGCCAAGGAAGCCTTCGAACGCGCGATCGCCAACATGCGCGAACTCGCCGAGATGGTCACCAAGGCCCAGGGCGAAGCGAACGAGGTGATCAGCAAGCGCGTCAGCGAATCGCTCGACGAGGTCAAGGACCTGCTGGTGAAGAAGTAGCGGCGAAGCCCGCCACCCGCAGCGGCGCCGGCCGCACCGTTCGCGGTGCGGCATGGCGCGCTGCCCGCCGTTCGATCGAGACGCTTCGCGCGATTTCACCCATGACCATCACCTACGACGATTTCGCCCGGGTCGACATCCGGGTCGGCACCATCGTGGCGGCGGAGCCGTTTCCCGAGGCCCGCAAGCCCGCGATCAAGCTCAAGGTGGATTTCGGTCCGGCGATTGGCGTCAAGAAGAGCTCGGCGCAGATCACCGTGCATTACAAATTGGATGAACTGGTCGGCCGCCAGGTCGCCGCGGTCGTGAACTTCGCGCCGCGTCAGATCGGGCCGTTCATGTCGGAAGTGCTGGTGCTCGGCTTCCCCGACGCGGACGGCGCGGTGGTGATGATCGCGCCGGACAAGAAGGTCCCGGACGGCGGAAGGCTGTTCTAGTCGTCGGCGCCTCCGATAGTGAGTTCGTAGGGGCGGAACTCGTCTCCGCCCTGGCGGGTGACAAGTCCGCCCAGATGGCCGCACCGCGCGCCACCGGGCCAATGCGGGATCGGCACCCACCTCAGATTGCGATGGACCTCGACGCTTAGACCGGCAGCGTGACCCGCGCGCGCAGGCCGCCCAGGGGCGAGTCCTCGAGCGCGACGTCGCCGCCATGGCTGCGCACTGCGTCGCGCGCGATGGTGAGGCCGAGGCCGACGCCGCCCGAGCCGGCGGTGCGCGCGGCGTCGAGGCGCACGAAGGGCTTGAAGACGTCTTCGCGGCGCGCGGCCGGAACGCCGGGACCGTCGTCGTCGATCGTCACCTCGATCCAGCGCGTGCGGCGAACCGCGCGCAGTGCGACGACCTTGCCGTGGCGGGCGGCGTTCGAAACCAGGTTGTCGAGGCAGCGCTTGATCGTCTGCGGCCGGGCCGAGACCACGAGATCGCCTTCGGTCGCGAGCGTCACGTCGGGCTTGGTGCGCCGTGCGGTCGTCACGACCTCGTTCAGGATGGGTCCGAGGTCGACCGGTTCCGGCTGCTCTTCGCCCTCGCCGCGCGCGAAGGCGAGGTAGGAGTCGACCATCCGCTCCATCTCCGCGACATCGGTCTTGAGGCCGGCGATCAGCGGCTGGTCGCCGAGCATGGCGAGCTCGAGCTTCATGCGCGTGAGCGGCGTGCGCAGGTCGTGGCTCACCCCCGCCAGCATTTCGGTGCGCTGGGAGAGGAAGCGGCGCAGGCGTTCGCGCATGACGATGAAGGCGGCCGCGGCCTGGCGCACCTCGGTGGCGCCGGCAGGCTTGAAGTCGGCGACGTCGCGGCCCTTGCCGAATTCCTCCGCGGCGTGGGCGAGACGGCGGATCGGCCGCACCTGGTTGCGCATGAACAGCGAAGCGATCGTGAACGCGATCACCGACGTCCCGATCATCCAGATCAGGAAGATGTTGACCGTCTCGGTTACCAGGCGGTCGCGGCTCGCTGCCACGCGCAGCGTGCCGTGGTCGAGCTGAATCGCCAGCAGCACGTCGGTCGGGTGGTTCCAGAAGTCGAGCGTGTAGGGTTCGCGGAGCCGCCGGTTGATCGCGTTGATGAGCCGGTTCTCGAGCAGCCCGAAATCGGGTTCCAGGCGCGTTGCGCCCTGCAGGCGCGCATCGGGCTCGTAGCCGATCAGCATGCCGGTGTTGCGGCGCGTCGCGTCGAGCGCCCAACTGCGGTCGGCGGGCGACGGGTAGCGCGCCATCGTCTCGATCAGGATCGCGACTTCGCCGGCGAGGGCGTTCGAAATGCGCCGCGTCACGGTTTCCCACACCCGGTCGAAGAACACCGCCGCGGCGACGATCTGCACCAGCACCAGCGGAGTCACGAGGATCAGCAGCGCGCGGCCGAACAGCGAGCGGGGCAGCAGCGCCTTGATGCGTCGCATCGCGTCCTCCTAGTCCAGTCGCAGCCGGTAGCCTTCGCCGCGCACCGTCAGCAGGAAGCGCGGCGCCTTCGGGTCGACCTCGATCTTGCGGCGCAGCCGCGTCACCTGCACGTCGACCGTGCGTGCCCCGCCGGACAGGCGCGAGCGGGCCAGCAGGTCGTCGCGCGTGATCGCAGCGCCGCCGGCCTCCGCGAACAGGCGCAACAGGGAGACCTCGGCAGAGGTCAGGTGCACCGGCAGACCGGCCTGGGTCAGTTCCTCGCGTACCGGGTCGAACACGAACTCCCCGAAGCGGACCGGCGCGGCGGCGACGGGCCGCGGTGGCGGCGCGCGGCGCAGGATGGCGCGGATGCGCAGCAGCAGCTCGTCGGGCTCGAACGGCTTGACGAGGTAGTCGTCGACGCCGGCCGAAAGGCCGGCGATGCGATCCTGCTTTTCGCCCATCGCCGTCAGCAGCAGGATCGGCACCTGGCTGGTCTCGCGCAGCCGGGCGGCGAAGGCGCGCCCGTCTTCGCCCGGCATCATCACGTCGAGCACGAGGAGATCGAAAGCGAGCGACTGCAGCATCGCGTCCGCGGCGGCGGCGTCACTCGCGGTCGAGACACGGAAGCCGTTGCGGGCGAGAAACTGGCTGAGCAGGTCGCGCAAGCGCGCGTCGTCGTCGACGACCAGGATGTGGGCGGCTTCGGCCATGGGGAGGAATTATAGGACGCGCCGCGGGCCGGGCTACGATCGGCCGGCCGGCGGCGGCACCTGCGGTGCCGGCGCGGCTGCGTCGCGGTCCGCGGCGCCGGGGGCTCGCGCGAGGCCGAGCAGCACGCGCCGGAATCCCTCGACCGCGCTGGCGCCGGCGTTGCGGTAGGCGGCCGCGATGAAGCTGCGCTGCGCCTCGGTGATCTCGCGCTCCAGCGCGCGGCCGGCGTCGCTGAGCTCGAGCAGCCTCTCGCGGCGATCGACCGGACCGGGACGCTGCGTCACGATGCCGCGCGCCAGCAGCTCGCCGAGCACCCGGTGCAGGCTCTGCTTGGTGATGCCGAGCAGGTCCATCAGCGCGCCGACCGTCAGGCCGGGATGCCGGCCGATGAAATAGACCGCCCGGTGATGGGCGCGTCCGAGGTCGTGCGCGGCAAGCGCGGCATCCGCCTCGTGCGCGAGGTCGCGCCAGGCGTGGAACAGCAGGGCCAGTCCTTCGCGGAGGTCCTCCTCGCGCAGAAAGAGCTGGTTCGTCCCGGGCTTGAGGTCCGGCATGGCGACTTATCGACCCGAAGCCGGGCGCGATGCAAGCCCGCTCGCGGCCGGCCATCGCCCACGCGCATGTCTGGCCCGGCGGCGATAGGTGTTGATCGCCTGCCGCCCCCCATGGTTTTCTGGATCGGCGACCGGACAGGCTGGATGGCCGCGGTTGATCATCGATCTTAATTGTTTCGAGGACGACGCCATGGCCCTGGTTCCGTTTGACGATCGCGACGGTCACATCTGGTTCAACGGCAGGCTCACGCCCTGGCGCGACGCGAAGCTGCACGTCCTGACCCATGCGCTGCACTACGCCTCGGCCGTGTTCGAAGGCGAGCGCGTCTACGGCGGGCGCGTGTTCAAGCTGCGCGAGCACAGCCAGCGCCTGATCGATTCGGGCAAGATGCTCGGCTTCGACGTGCCGCTGTCGGTCGAGGAGATCGAGCGCGCGACCAACGAGGTGGTCAAGGCCAACAACATCGTCGACGGCTACGTCCGCCCGATCGCGTGGCGCGGGTCGGAGCAGATGGGGGTGGCGGCGCAGGCGGCGAAGATCAACGTCGCGATCGCGACCTGGGAATGGCCTTCATATTTCTCTCCCGAGATGCGCGCCAAGGGCATCCGCATGATCACGTCGGAGTGGCGCCGCCCGGCGCCGAACACGGCGCCGACGAAGAGCAAGGCGACCGGGCTCTACATGATCTGCACGCTGTCGAAGCACTGGGCGGAGGCGCAGGGCTATCAGGACGCGCTGATGCTGGATTGGCGCGGCCAGGTCGCGGAATCGACCGGTGCCAACATCTTCCTCGTCATCGACGGCGCGATCCACACGCCGACGCCCGATTGCTTCCTCGACGGCATCACGCGGCGCACGGTCATGGACCTTGCGCGCCAGCGCCAGATCAAGCTGGTCGAGCGCGCGATCATGCCCGAGGAACTCGCGCGCGCGCAGGAAGTGTTCCTGACCGGCACCGCGGCGGAGATCACGCCGGTGGGCGTCATCGACGGCTACAACTTCACCCCCGGCCAGGTGACGCAGACCCTGATCGCCGATTTCGAGAAGCTGACCCGCGCCGCACCGGCCCGGGCGGCCTGAGCGTCGGTGGGCTGCTGAAGAGCGGCCCGCATGCGCCGCTGCGGAGAAGGTTTCGATGGCTGACGACAATGCGCGCCGGGCCAATGCGCGGCTTGGCCCGTCGACGCGGGCGATCCATCTCGGCTACGACCCGGCGAGCGCCCAGGGCGCGCTGACACCGCCGATCTACATGACCTCGACCTACGCCTTCGAATCGGCGGAGGCGGGCGGCGAAATCTTCCGCGGCGAGCGCGCCGGCTACGTCTACGGCCGCACCAAGAACCCGACCCAGGCGATCCTCGAGGAACGCCTCGCCAGCCTGGAGGGCGCGGAGGCGGCGCTGTGCGTGGCGTCGGGCATGGGGGCCATCTCCTCGACCTTGTGGACGCTGCTCCAGGCGGGCGACGAGGTCGTCGTCGACCGCATCCTCTATGGCAACACATTCGCACTGTTCACGAAGGGTCTCACCAAGTTCGGCATCACGGTCCATCTCGCCGACCTGACCGATCCCGCGGCGGCCGAGCGGGTGATGTCGCGCAAGGTCAAGCTGGTCTATTTCGAGACCCCCGCGAACCCCAATCTGCGCCTCATCGACATTGCCGCGATGTCGCGTCTCGCCCACGCGCATGGCGCGCTGGTCGTCGTCGACAACACCTTCGCCTCGCCGATCCTGCAGCGCCCGATCGAGCACGGCGCCGACCTCGTCGTTCATTCGGCGACCAAGTTCCTCGGCGGCCACGGCGACCTGCTCGCCGGCGTCGTCGCCGGCCCGCTGGAACTCGTGAAACGCATCCGCTTCGAAGGGCTGCGCATGCTGACCGGCGCCACGATCTCGCCGCTCACCGCGTTCCTGGTGATGCGCGGCATCAAGACGCTGGGCCTGCGCATGGAACGCCACTCGGCGTCCGCGCTGGCGATCGCTGAACTGCTGGAGAAGAGCCCGGCGGTGGCCTCGGTGAGCTACCCCGGGCTGAAGTCGCATCCGCAATTTGCGCTCGCCCAGCGCCAGATGGCGCGCCCCGGCGGATTGATCGGCTGCGAGCTCAAGGGCGGCATGGCAGCGGGGCTCAAATTCATGAACGCGCTTCAGCTCGCGACCCGCGCCGTCAGCCTCGGCGACGCCGAGACGCTGGTGCAGCATCCGGCGAGCATGACCCACGCGACCTATTCGGCCGCGGAGCGCGCCGAACACGGCATCAGCGACGGGCTGATCCGCATTTCGGTCGGCCTCGAGGATGTCGAGGACATCCTCCAGGATTTCGCGCAGGCGCTCGAAGCGGTGCGCTGAGCCGTCAGATCGGCGCCGCCCACAACTTCGGATTGCCGATCGCCTCGGCAAGATCGGCCGCGATCGCCTCGATCAGCTTCGCTCCCTTGGCGGCACTCGCGGTCGATGCGTCGCCGATGACGCCGATCGGCGAGCGGCTGGACAGCTGGCGCCAGCGATAGACCCCGGGATTGACGCCGTCGATCGAGTTCTGACCGGGGATGTACACGCCCTGCACCTGCGACAGCATTTCGCTGTCCACCAGATCGGGATGCAGCGCCATGATCATCGACGTCTCGGCTTCGCAGGCATGGAGCAGCGCCTTCTGGCGCTCGAGCAGCTTGGCGATCGCGCCCTCGGCGACGGTCCAGTAGGTCGAATAGGCGAGCGGAATCTTGAACTCGACCGTCAGCTCGGTGACGATCACGTCGAGCGGCGCCGTGTTTCCGCCGTGGCCGTTGAGGATATAGATGCGCTTGAAGCCGTGGCGCGTCAGCGAGCGCACGACACAGCGCAGCACCGCGAACATGGTCGGGAAGTCGAGCGTGATCGTGCCGCCGAGCGACATGTGATGCTCGGACATGCCGCACCAGATTGTCGGCAGAACGACGATCGGCTGCTGCTTGGCGACGATGCGCGCCGCGCGCAGCGACACCTCGCCGGCGAGCCTCGCATCGACCATCACCGGCAGATGCGGGCCGTGCTGTTCGGTGGCGCCGATCGGCACCACGACGATCGCATCGCGGCGCGCCAGATCCTGCAGCTCGCGCGCCTTCAGCCGTGACCATTCGATTTCCATCGCCTCTCTCCCTTGCAGCTCGTTGCGGGTACGCTCGCGCCCGCCGCCGGCCCCGTCAAGCAGCGGCTGATTCATTCCGTGTCGTGAAACCCGCCGAGGACGTGAACCGGGCCGCCGGCCGCCTCGGCGTCGTCGGGGTCGTGCGTCACCAGCAGCACCGGCAGCCCGTGCGCGGTCGCGTGATCGAAGACGAAGCGGCGGAAGCGCTGCTTCAACGCGGCGTCGAGCTTCGAGAACGGCTCGTCGAGCAGCAGCGCGCGCGGCTCGGACAGCAGCGCGCGCGCCAGTGCGACGCGTGCGCGCTGGCCGCCTGAGAGCGTCGCCGGGTCCCGATCGGCGAAGCCCGCCATGTCGATTTCCGCAAGCGCGCGCTCGATGCGCGCGCGCCGGGCCGCGCGGCCTTTGAGCCTGGGCGCGAGGCCGAAGGAGAGATTGCCGCCGACCGAGAGATGCGGGAACAGCAGGTCGTCCTGGAACAGGATGCCGATGCGCCGGCGTTCGGGGGGCAGCGCCGTGATGTCCTCGCCATCGACCGTCACGCTGCCGGATGCATCGAACGCGGGATCGAGCGTGCCGCAGACATAGGCGAGCAGGGTCGACTTGCCGCTGCCGCTCGGGCCCATCAGGGTCGTTACGACGCCGCGCGCCGTGGTGAGCGACAACCGCTCGATCAGCCGGCGCGCGCCCAGCGCGATCGTCACGTCGGAGATGACGAGAGCGCTGCTCATGGTCACAGCGCGAGGCCGCGGCGGCGGCGCCACAGCAGCGCCGGCAGCGCGAGCGCGCCCGCATAGACGAGCAGCGGCAGCGCGCTCTGGACGAAGGCGTAGACGGCGACGATGCGCCGGTCGCCGCCCGAGGACAGCGTCACCGCCTCGGTGGTGAGCGTCGCGAAGCGGCCGGCGCCGGCGAAGAGCGTCGGCAGGTACTGTCCGACGCTCACCGCGAAGCCGACCGCGAAGGCCGCGAGCAGCGGGCGCAGCAGCATCGGCAGCACGACGCGGCGCAGCGTGGCGCCTTGCGTGGCGCCGAGCGCGGCGGCCGTGCGGGCGTAGCGCGGGTCGAGCGCGCGCCAGGGATCGGCGAGCGACAGGAACACGTAGGGCAGCACGAACAGGAGGTGCGACCACACCACGGCGAGCAGGCTGCCGTCGAGGTCGAGCCGCACCAGCAGGAGCTGGACGCCGAACAGAAAGGCGGTCTGCGGCACCAGCAGCGGGAGATAGAGCAGCCACAGGACCGCGGCGCCCGGCGCCACGTGCCGCCGGCGCTCGTTCTCCAGGCACGCGACGACCAATGCGATCGCCAGCATCGTCGCCGTGCAGGCGACGGCGATCGTCGTCAGCAACGGGTCGCGCAGTTCGGCCCCCTGAGCCGACCACGTCGCGAGCGTCCAGCCCGCCGGCGCGATGTCGGGGAAGCGCCAGCTCGACGCAAGCGACCATGCGATCAGCATCGCGACGGCGAGCAGGTTGGCGCCGGCGACCGCGCCTCCGACCGCCCGCGCCGCCAGCGGCGTTCCCGCCAGCGCGCCGCGCCCACCGCGCTCGATCCAGCCGCCGGCAATGCGCCACGCCGCGATTTCGCCGGCACGCCACAGCGCGATTGCCAGCACGGCGATCGCGAGCTGCAGGCAGGCGCCGGCGGCGGCGGGGAAATAGAGCGCGAGATCGCGATCGAGGAACCAGCGCACGACGGTCGGGCTGAGCGGCGCCGGCGTGTTCGGGGCGAGGATCAGCGCGACGTCGACCGCCGACAGCGAGTAGGTCAGCACGGCGTAGATCGGCAGGCGCAGCTGCGCGTAGATCTGCGGCAGCACGGCCTTGAGCCAGAACGCCGCCGGGCGGTAGCCGAGCGTACGCGCGACGTCGCGCTGGGCGCGCCAAGGCACCTGGTTCAGCGCCGCCATCGTCATCAGCAACAGATACGGCAGCTCCTTGATCGTAAGGCCGACCACGAACGCGGCGCCCCAGGGATCCTGCGGCAGCGGCAGGTCGGGCGGCCGATCCCACCCCGCGAGCGGGGCGGCGAGCCGGGCGAACCAGCCGCTCGGCGCGATCAGGAAGGCGAAGCCGATCGCGATACTCGAATGCGGCGTCGCCAGCAGCGGCGCGAGCAGGCCGTGCAGGCGCCCGAAGACGCGCGTGTCGTGCAGCGCCGCGACGATTAGTACGGCGCCGGCGAAGGCGATCAGGGTGGCGGCGAAGCCGGTGCCGATCGTCAGCGCGATCGAGGCGCCGATGCCGGGTGCCGCGAACAGGCGCAACCACGGCGCGAGCGAGAATTCATTGCCGCCGAGCGCCGGCAGCCAGCCGAAGGCGGGCAGGATGGTGAAGATCAACCCGCCGGCGATCGGCCCGAGAAAGGCAAGGAGCGTGAGGGCGGGCGCTGCGCGCAGCATGCCCGGTTATACCCTGGATTCCCGGCGCGTCCGCGTGGCGTCATCCCTGGCCGTAGCGCCGTTCCCAGATCGCGGTGATGCGCGTCATCCAGCCCGGATGCGGCTCGGGCAGCGGGCGGCCGAGATCGGCGCTCGTGAGCGTCGCCGGATCGCGGGGGATCGCCTCGAAGCGCGCGCGATCTTCGGGCGGAAGGCGCGCGACGTCGAGGACGGTGAACGCGCCGAGCACCCTTGGGTCCTGCGCGTGCGCCTGGGCCTGCGGCGACATCAGGAAATCGGCGGCGACCATCGCGCCTTCGCGATGCGCCGCGTTGTAGGGAATGGACACGAAGCTCGCGTTGCCGATCGTGCCCCGCTCGAGCACATAGGCGCGCACGCTCGCCGGCAGGAGGTTGCGCGCGACCGCGAGCGCGGCTTCCGACGGGTTGAACGAGATCATGATGTCGATCTCCCCGTCGCTCAACAGCTGGCGCTGGGCCGGGCCGCTCTCGGGGAACTGGCGCCCGCGCCGCCACAGCAGCGGACGCAGCGCGTCGTACCAGGCCCAGAGCGGCTGCGCCGCCGCCTCGAAGTCCGCGTCTTCCGGCGGGCGCTGAAGCGCCGCCGGATCGGCAATCAACTCGTAAAGGGCCTGCTTGAGGAAGGTCGTGCCGAGGAAGTTGCGGACGTGCGGGTGGGTGAGGCGCCCGGGATTGGCGCGCGCCCATTCGAGCATCGCCGGGATCGAGCGCGGCGGTGCTGCGAGTCGGGCGCCGTCGTAGATGAAGACGATCTGCGCCATGCGCCAGGGCGCGGCAAAGCCTTCGACCGGCACGGTGAAGTCGACCACCGTCGCGGGCTTGCCCTCGACGTCGACGAGGCGGAAATTCGGCAGGCGCTCGACGAAAGGCCCGAACAGCAGGCCTTGTTCCTTCATGCTGAGGAAATTCGGTCCGTTGATCCAGATCAGGTCGACCGTGCCGCCCTCGTTGCGGCCGGCGGCACGCTCGGCGACGACCCGCGCCACCGCTTCGGCGGTGTCGCGCAGCCGGACATGGCGCAGCGT
>JAEUKZ010000263.1 GCA_016793045.1 Alphaproteobacteria bacterium | reverse complement strand
CTGCGCGACTTTCTGCGTCTGGAAGCGGCCGGCGGCATCGTGCTGTGCACTGCCGCCGTCGCCGCGCTCGTTCTCGCCAATTCGCCGCTCGCGTGGCTGTACCAGGCCTTCCTCGACATGCCAGGCGCGGTCGCCGTCGGGCCGGTGGAGGTCCGCAAGCCTCTCCTGCTTTGGTTGAATGACGGCTGGATGGCGATCTTTTTCCTGCTCGTCGGCATGGAGATAAAGCGCGAACTGCTTGACGGAGAGCTGAGCGACCTCCGCGCCGTCGGGCTGCCGGTGATCGGTGCCATCGGCGGGATGGTCGTCCCGGCCGCGATCTATGCGGCCATCAACTGGGGCGATGCGACGGCCATGCGCGGCTGGGCCATCCCGACCGCCACCGACATCGCCTTCGCCCTCGGGGTCATCAGCCTGCTCGGACGCGCCGTGCCGGTGAGCCTCAAAGTGCTTCTGACGGCGATCGCCATCATCGACGATCTCGGCGCGATCATCGTCATCGCGCTTTTCTACACCGAGAATCTTTCGATGTTCTCGCTCGTGCTGGCCGCGACGGCCGTAACCGGCCTCGTCGTGCTGAATCTGTCGGGTGTTCGCTCCATCACGCCCTATGCTTTGATCGGCGTCGTCTTGTGGACCTGCGTTCTGAAATCCGGCGTTCATGCGACGCTCGCCGGCGTCATCACCGGCTTCGCCATTCCGCTTGCGCCGGCGCGTGACGGCGAGGAATCGCCGCTGCGCTGGCTTGAACATCAACTGCATCCCTGGGTCGCATACCTGGTGCTGCCAGCATTCGCGTTCGCGAATGCCGGCGTCTCGCTGGCCGGTCTGACATGGTCGGCGGTCGGACAGCCGGTGACCCTCGGGATCGGTCTGGGGCTCTTCATCGGCAAGCAACTGGGCGTGTTCGGCATGCTCTGGCTGGCGATCAAGGCAGGGCTGGGCCGCATGCCAGAAGGGGCAACGTGGCCGCAGCTCTACGGCCTGGCGCTCCTAAGCGGGATCGGCTTCACGATGAGCCTGTTCATTGGCGGCCTCGCCTTCGACGATTCGGCGCGCGGCGCGCAGGTCCGCATCGGCGTGCTCGTCGGTTCGATCCTGTCGGCGCTCGTCGGGGCGGCGCTCTTGAAGACCGTTCGGCCGCGCGCGGCACCCGGTCAGAGCCGGTCGGACGCCGTGCCGAGTCCCCGGTAACGGGTACCCAAAGCCATAAGGCTGCGCGCAGGCCCAGGGTTGACGGCTTGGGGCGGGCCCGCCATCGTGCGCCATCATGACTGATCAACTGACGATCGCGATCGCCCAGATCAATCCGACCGTGGGCGACATCGCTGGGAACGTCGCGCGAATTCGCACGGCGCGGGCCGACTCGGCACGCGCGGGCGCGGACCTAGTCGTTTATCCGGAACTGACGGTCGCCGCCTATCAGCCGGAAGATCTCGTCCTCAAGCCGGCGTTTCAGGCCGCTGCCCGCGCGGCGATCGAGGATCTGGCACGTGAAACGTCCGATGGCGGTCCGGCGCTGCTCGTCGGCGCGCCGTGGGCGGAGGACGGCAAAGTCTACAACGCCGCCCTTTTGCTTGCCGACGGAAGGATCGCCGCCAAGCGCTACAAGTATGATCTGCCGAATTACGGCGTGTTCGACGACAAGCGTGTGTTCGCGGCAGGACCGATGCCCGGGCCGATCGTGTTCAAGGGCGTGCGCCTCGGCGTCATGGTGTGCGAGGACATGTGGACGTCCGACGTCGCCGAAACGCTCGTGGAGTCGGGCGCGGAGTTGCTGATCGTCACCAATGGCAGCCCTTACGAGGCGGGGAAGATCGACGAGCGACTCAATCTCGCGATTGCGCGCGTCGGCGAGACCGAGTTGCCGCTGCTGTACGTCAACCAAGTCGGCGGACAGGACGAGATCGTCTATGACGGTGCTTCGTTCGCGTTGAATGGCGACCGGACGCTCGCGATCCAGATGGCGTCGTTCCAGGAGGACCTGGCGATCACGCATTGGCAGCGCGACGGCGGACGCTGGTCCTGCCTGCGCGGTGCGCTCGCGCGGCCGCCGGAAGGGCTGGAAGCGATCTATCGTGCCCTCGTGCTCGGGCTCGGCGACTATGTCCGCAAGAACCGGTTTCCAGGCGTCATACTCGGTCTGTCAGGCGGCATCGACTCGGCACTGACCGCGGCGATCGCCGCCGATGCGCTTGGCCCGGACAAGGTCCGCGCGGTGATGATGCCGTCGCCCTATACGTCGTCCGAGAGCCTCGAGGATGCCGCGGCGGTCGCGAAGATGCTCGGCATCCGCTACGACAGCGTCTCGATAGGGCCGGCGATGGCGGCATTCGCGCAGATGCTCGAACCGCTCTTCGCCGGCGCAAAGCCCGACATCACGGAAGAAAACATCCAGTCGCGCTGTCGTGGTCTGACGCTCATGGCGTTGTCGAACAAGTTCGGCCATATGGTCGTCTCAACCGGCAACAAGTCCGAGATGTCGGTGGGATACGCGACGCTCTATGGCGACATGTGCGGCGGTTTCGCGGTCCTCAAGGACGTCTACAAGATGACCGTGTTCGAACTCTGCCGTTGGCGGAACCAAGCGTTCCCGGCGGGCGCGCTCGGGCCCGAGGGGCCGGTGATGCCGGAGCGTGTCATCGTCAAGCCGCCCTCGGCCGAACTGAAGCCCGACCAGCGCGACGAGGACTCGTTGGGACCCTATCGTGAGCTCGACGACATCCTGAACTGTCTGGTCGAGCACGAGATGCCAACCGAGGCGATCGTCGCGCGCGGCCACGATCTCGCGTACGTCAACCGGGTCTGGCGGATGCTCGACCTCGCCGAGTACAAGCGCCGGCAGGCCCCGCCCGGTGTGAAGATAACGCGCCGAGCCTTCGGGCGCGACCGGCGCTATCCGATCACGAACGGGTTCCGCCCGCAGCCGCGGCAGGGGTGAGGAGGCGACGATGAGCTTGCGGGTATGCATTGCCGGCGCGACCGGCTGGGTGGGGCGCGACCTCGTGCGCGCGGTCGCCGCCGCCGACGACATGCGTCTGGTCGGCGCGGTCGCGCGAGCGTCGGCCGGCCAGGACATCGGAACGATCGTCGGTACCGGTGCGCTGGGCGTGCAGATCGCGGCCAAGGTCGAGGATGCGCTGCGGGACCAAATCGACGTGCTCGTCGACTACACGAAGCCCCTTGCAGTAAAGGCGCACACGCTCGGCGCGATTGCGGCGGGCGTCAACGTCGTGATCGGAACCTCGGGCCTCGCCGCGGCGGATTTCGCCGAGATCGATGCGGCGGCGCGAAGCCAGGGCGTCGGCGTGATCGCGGCGGGAAACTTCTCGCTGACGGCGACGCTCATGCAACGCTTCGCCCTGATGGCGGCGGCGCTGATCCCCGACGTCGAGGTCATCGACTATGCCGGCGCCAGCAAGCCCGACGTTCCGAGCGGTACCGCGCGCGAGCTTGCCGAGCGCCTTGGCGAAGTCAGGGCAGGTGAGCCGACTGCGTTGCCCGCCGCCAGCCTGCATGGGCCACGGGAGACGCGTGGCGCTGCGATCGGCGGCATTCCCGTGCATTCGCTCCGTGCCCCGGGCTATGTCCTGTCATGCGAGGCGATCTTTGGGCTGCCCGATGAACGGTTGAGCATCCGCCACGATGCCGGCAACGGTGCGGGCCCCTATGTCGGTGGAACGCTGCTGGCCATCCGCAGGGTCAAGGGGCGCATCGGCCTGACGCGCGGCCTGGATAGCCTGCTGTTCGGCGACGCGAGATGACCACGCGGGTCCGTTTCGCGCCGAGCCCGACAGGGCGGCTTCATCTGGGCAACGTCCGCGCCGCGCTCATCAACTGGCTGTTCGCACGCGCCACCGGCGGGCGCTTCCTGCTGCGGCTCGACGACACCGACGCCGAGCGTTCAACCGAAGAATTCGCGGCATCGATCAAGGGCGATCTGCTGTGGCTCGGACTCGAGTGGGACGAGTTCGCGCGCCAGTCCGACCGGTTCGACAGCTACTATGCGGCGATCGAACGGCTGAAGGAGATCGGCCGGCTCTATCCATGCTACGAGACCGCGGAGGAACTGGAGCAGAAGCGCTTCCGTCAGGTCGCAGGCGGCGGGCCCCAGGCTTACGACCGGGCAAGCCTGCGCCTGAGCGAGACGCAGAAGCGCAGCTTCGAGGCGGAGGGCCGCAAGCCGCATTGGCGCCTGCTTCTCGATCACAGGGAGATCGCTTGGACCGATGTCATCCGCGGCCCGGTGAGCTTCGACGGCGCCAAGCTGAGCGATCCGGTCCTGCTGCGCGCCGATGCGACGCCGACCTATACGCTGGCCACCGTGGTCGACGATATAGACCTCGGCGTCACCCACATCATTCGCGCCGAGGATCATGTCGCCAACACCGCGGTCCAGCTTCAGCTCTTTGATGCGCTCGGCCGCAACACGGCTGCGTTGACCTTCGCGCACTTCACGTTGCTCACCGATGCCGGCGGCCACAATCTCTCCAAGCGGCTTGGATCCTTGTCGGTCGCCGCGCTGCGCGACCAGGGAATCGAGGCGATGGCGATTGACAGCCTGCTGGCCCGGCTCGGCACATCATTACCGGTTGAGCCCGTTCCGACCCTTGGCGAACTGGTGGCGACGTTCGACCTGGCCAGCTTCAGTCGCGCCGCGCCGAAGCTCGATCTCGAGGAGCTGAGGCGGCTCAATGCGCGACTGATCCACGGACTGTCCTTTGCGGCGGTCGCCGATCGGCTGCGGCGCAGCGGACTGGACGACGTTGACGAGCGGCTGTGGAACGCAGCGCGATCCAACCTCGCGACGGTCGCGGAAATTGGACTTTGGCGCGACATTTGCCGGGGACAGATTGCCCCGAAGATCGATGACCGCGAATTCGCCGCCACCGCTGCGCGCCTGCTGCCGCCGGAGCCGTGGGACGAGGCGACCTGGCAGAACTGGACGCGGACCGTCGCAGGGGCCACCGGGCGCAAGGGCCGGGAGCTGTTCCGGCCGCTGCGCCTCGCGTTGACGCAGCGCGAGGATGGACCGGAGCTGAAAATCCTGCTACCACTCATTGGCCGCGCGCGGGCCTTTGCGCGGCTTTCCGGCGAGACGGCTTGATCATGTTCCGAATTACCACGCGGTGTTGCTGATCTGCCCTTGACCGGGCGGATACTCCGGGACGGTCACGTCCACTTCGGCACACGCGTTCGTATTCGGGATCAGGCCATGACTCTTTCGCTGTACAATACCCTTTCGCGTCGCAAGGAAGTCTTCGAGCCGATCGACCCGGCGAACGTCCGGCTCTACGTCTGCGGACCGACGGTCTACGACTTCGCCCACATCGGCAACGCACGACCGGTCGTCGTCTTTGATGTGCTCTTCAGGCTGCTGCGGCGGATATACGGCGGCGG
>JAEUKZ010000228.1 GCA_016793045.1 Alphaproteobacteria bacterium | reverse complement strand
ATCCCGAGATCGCGGGTGATGGCGCCGTAGCCGTCGCGCAGCAGGGCGATCAGCGCGTCGCGCTGGTCGGCGACGACGCCGGCACGGACCGGCGGGAGATTGGCGACCATGTGGGCAAGCGCAAGGCCGGTGCGCGCCTCGTAGTTGAGCGCGATTTCGATCGCGGCCTGCTGCTGCACCATCTCGCGTTCGATCGCGGTGTCGATGAGGCGGTCCTGCTGGCCGAGGCTGAACACCGATAGGCCGGCACAGGACAATGCGACGATCGCGAACACGAAGGCGATCAGACGCGACGACAAGGAACGCAGAGATAATTTCGACACGAGAACCCCCCGAACGGTGACTGCGGACGCAGCAAAGTTCGGCGGAGTATCGGCAGGTTCGATGAACGGGGGATTAATTTCCCGGAAACGGCCTTAAGGCTGGCGCAAAGCCGGACGCAACCCAACACCGGTCGGGTCAATCGCCGTGGATCATCCCCCCGTCGACGACGATCGTCTGGCCGGTGATGTAGCTGTTGCCGGCGAGCAGGAAGACGACGGCATCGGCGATGTCGTGCGGGGTCGCCATGCGCTTGAGCATGGTGCGGCCGACGATCGACTGTTTGCGGGTTTCCGGCCAGTCCCTCGTCCACGGCGAGTCGACGAGGCCGGGCGCCACCGCGTTGACCCGCACGTCGGGCGACAGGCTGCGTGCGAGATTGATCGTCAGGTTGATGATGCCGGCTTTGGTGGCGCCATAGGCGATCGAGCTGCCCTTCATGTTGATGCCGGCGACCGACGCGGTGTTGACGACCGCGCCCTTGCGGGCCACCAGGGCGTCGCGCGCTTCGCGCGTGACGCGGAACATCGACACGAGGTTGACGTCGACCAGCCGGTGCCAGAACGCCTCGGTCATCAGCTCGAGCTTCTTGAAGTCGTAGGGCTCGGTGCCGCCCGGGGTGCCGGCGTTGTTGAACAGGTAGTCGAGGCCGCCCAGCCGGTCGAGCGCGCCGCGCACCATGGCCGGCACCGCCTCGGCGTTGCCGACGTCGCCGGGCGCGCTGTGGACCGCGAGCCCCTCCGCCTTGAGGCGCGCCACCGTCTCGCCGCCGCGCGGATCGTCGGCGAGGTGATTGATCGCGACCGCGGCTCCCATGCGCGCGCAGCGCTCGGCCGTCGCGAGGCCGATGCCGGAGGCGCCGCCGGTGACGAGCAGGCACTTGCCGGAAAGATCGGTGGTCAGCATCGCTTGCCTCGCGCGTCTAAGGCTTCGGCAGCTTGGCCTGCGCGGCCTTGTGCGCAAGCAGCGCCATCAGCCTGCGGTCGCGCCACGCCTGATGGGCGGCGATCTTTTCGGTCGGCGCGGCGCTGCGGCGCGCGGCATCGACGACGGGGATCACGGCGTCGCTCCATGGTTCGGCCGCGCGGATGCTGGTATCGACGCCGCGGAAGATGGCGCTGTAGCGCTTCAGGTAGTCGGCAATGCCGGCGGGGGCGTTGAGGTCCGCGGTCTCGACCGGCCCCATGAACGACCAGCGCAGGCCGAGCCCATCCTTGACCGTACGGTCGAGATCGTCGGGCGAGACGTAGCCGCCTTCGATCAGGCGGAACGCCTCGTTGAGCAGCGCGCTCTGCAGCCGGTTGAGGATGAAGCCGTCGATCTCCTTGAGCACGGTGATCGGCACCTGGCCGGCGCGTTCGTGGATCGCGCGCGCGCGCGCGATGGTGACCGCGCTCGTCCATGGGGCGCCGCTCAGCTCGACGATCGGAACAAGGTAGGGCGGGTTGACGGGGTGGGCGACGAGGCAGCGCGCGCGGCCCGCAAGATGCTCGGTGAAGTGCGAGCATTGGATCGCCGAGGTCGAACTGCCCAGCACCGCGCCGGCCGGTGCCGCGGCGTCCAGCGCAGAGTAGATCGCGCGCTTGTCGTCCAGCTTTTCGGTGACGCTTTCCTGGACATACACCGTATTGGCGGCAGCCTCTTCAAGCGTCGCCGCCTCGACGATGCGGGCGCGTACGGCGGTGTGCGGTTCGCTGATGAGGCCCGCCGCCTCGAGGTCGGCAAGGCTCGTGTCGACGGCCGCAAGGCTGCGCTTCACGGCCCCGGGGGTGCCGTCCCAAGCGGCGACCTGAAATCCCGCGCGGGCAAACACGATTGCCCAGGCGCGGCCGATCAGGCCCATGCCGATGATGCCGACCTTTTCCATCGTCGCCTCTCGACTGTAGTGAACTGGATACCGCGGCATGCGCCGCTCGGAAGATGGCGTGTGTGGCGGGTGCCGCGCAGGCGGGAGTCAGCTCCGCCGTGCGAGCTCGTAGAGTGCGACCGCCGCGGCATTGGAGATGTTCAGGCTCTCCACGCCCTTGGCGATCGGGATGCGCACCATCGCGTCGCAGCGCTCGCGGGTCAAGCGGCGCAAGCCCTCGCCCTCGCTGCCGAGGACGAGCGCCACCTTGCCGGTGAGATCGGATTCGTTGATCGCCAGGGTCGCGACGGCGTCGAGGCCGACGCACCAGTAGCCGGCCTGCTTCAGGCGGTCGAGCGCGCGTGCGATGTTGACGACCTGCACCAGCGGCACCCGCTCGAGCGCGCCGGAGGCGGCCTTCGCCATCGTGCCGGTGGCGGGCGGGGCATTGCGGTCCTGCACGACCACGGCGGCGACTCCGAAGGCAGCTGCCGAGCGGATGACGGCGCCAACATTGTGCGGGTCGGTCACTTGGTCGAGCACGATCACGCGCGCATCGTGCTGGTTCTCGGTGGCGCGGCAGATGTCGTCGATGTCGGGCTCGTCGAGCGCGTCGACCATCGCGGCGACGCCCTGGTGCACCGCACCACGGGGCAGCAGGCGCTCAAGCGCCTCGCGCGGCATCACCTCGGGGGAGGCCGACCCGATCGGGTGGGCCTGGGCGAGGACTTCGAGCCGCGCGCCGAGGGTCGCCTCGTGCTCGGGGGTGACGACGATGCGCAGCGTGCGCCGGCGGGGGTTGGCCACGGCGGCCAAGACCGGGTGCATGCCGTAAAGCCAGATCCCGCCCTTGCTGCGGGCCGGGACATGCGATTTGAGGGGGGCGGGGCTCGCGGAGACCGGGCGGGGGGCCTCCTCGCGGCTGCGGGCGGCCTCGCGGCGACCCTCGTCACGGCGCGGTGCCTTGCGGCCGGGGGGGCCGTGACGGTGTCCGCCTCCGCTGCCGCCCGGCCGGGGACCGGCTCCGGAGCGTTGGCCGCCTTGGCGCTGACCCGGGGGGCCCCGATCCGAGCGGTCATTCCAGCGGGACGAACGATTCTTGCTTTTCATGGTAACGGCAATTAATATGCCCAATCAGATCGTTCCGCAAGCCACCCCACCCGCCGAAACATCTGGGAAACGGCGGGGAGAGGCGGCTTGCTTCGTCATGCGGGTTTAACATTGACTTCACTCGCCAAATCCTCATAGTGCGCCGTCCTGCGCGGGCGCCGTCGCGATCGTGGAGGGGTGGCCGAGCGGTCAATGGCAGCAGACTGTAAATCTGCCCTCTTATGAGTTCGAAGGTTCGAATCCTTCCCCCTCCACCACTCGCACAAGGCCGCGCGGATAGGAAGATAGATAGGGAATTCAAAGCGTTAACGAGGGAGCAGTTTCCGACGGCCGCGGCAGCGAAGGCGCCCGCGGGCAAGGGGCCGACCGGACGGGCAACAGGCGGGTGTAGCTCAATGGTAGAGCTCCAGCCTTCCAAGCTGGCTACGTGGGTTCGATTCCCATCACCCGCTCCAGCCGCTTTTGCCGCCCCGGAGTCGCTGCGGCGCAAAAGCTGTGCCGCCTCAGGGGCAGGCCGGTCGACGCCGTCGGGAGTGCAGCTAGGTCGGACGCTTCGGTGCAGGACAGCTTCGAATCAGGGCAGAGCGAACCAGGATTGAGAGAATGACCAAGACGAAGTTCGAGCGGAACAAGCCGCATTGCAACATTGGCACGATCGGTCACGTGGATCACGGGAAGACGTCGCTGACTGCGGCGATCACGAAGGTCCTGGCGGAGACCGGCGGTGCGACGTTCATGGCGTACGACCAGATCGACAAGGCGCCAGAAGAGAAGGCGCGGGGGATCACGATCAACACGGCGCACGTGGAGTACGAGACGAAGAACCGTCACTACGCGCACGTGGACTGCCCCGGTCATGCGGACTACGTGAAGAACATGATCACGGGGGCGGCGCAGATGGACGGC
>JAEUKZ010000217.1 GCA_016793045.1 Alphaproteobacteria bacterium | reverse complement strand
CGGCTCGCGCCGATGCGGTCGACCCAGACGACGAAGGCGTCGCCGAATGCGGCGCGCGCCCCGGGCGTCGGACAGATGAAGTCGGCGACCGCGGTCACTCCCGCTTCGACCACGCGGTCGCACAGCCAGCCCATGCGGCGGGCGTGCTCGATCCGATCCTGCGGGCTGAAGCCGAGATGCTGGTTGAGGTTCGCGCGAACGTCGTCGGCGTTGAACCACACCGCGTTGAGCATCGGCACCAACACCCGGGCGAGCGTCGTCTTGCCTGCGCCGGGCAGGCCCATGATGAGGATCTTGCGTGCCGTCATGTCGCGGGGTCGCTGCTCCGTGCGCCGCGCTGCCGGGTCGTTCGCGGTCGAACTGGCGATCGCAAGAGTCGTCGCGCAATTGCGCCGACTTGGCAAGCGGACGATCGGTGCGGCCGCCGCCCGCAAGGCGGGCGGCCGACGCCTGCGGCTAGGCGGCGCTCCAGCTGCGATAGGCTTGCTTCATGTCCGCCATGGCGCGCTCGACGGCACCGGCATCGCCGGCGGCATCCTGGACCGCCAGGCGATAGCGGTTGCGCGCTTCGACGAATGCCACCCAGCGATCGGCCTGGTCGGTCGCCTGGCGCCCCGCGCGGCGCTGCGCATAGCGCACCGCATCGGCGGCTTCGACGCTGGCGAGCACGTCGCGCAGCGTCGCAGCCACGTCGTGCGCGCCCACGGCATAGGCGTGATTGAACGCGGCGAGCACCTTGTCCGCGAGTCGCCGGTCGTAGCTCGGCCGGCCGACCACGTCGGTCAGCAGCGCGACATCTTCGGACCCGTGAGCGGCAAGTTGCGACATGAAATCCACCCCGACGACCGCGAAGCGCAACGATGCGCGCCCCGTCCCTGTGGAAAAAGTAGCGCCATCATGGTTGCCGAGCGGTTAAGAGATACGCTTTCGATTATCGTGGATCAACATCGCGACGAATTTCCGCCTCGCACGTCTTAAATTCGCCGCCATTTTTACGTTAACTTAACGCGACCGGCACGAAAGTTGTGACATCAGAACGGACTGGCCGTCCCGGCCGGACCACCCATAAAGGGGGCTGTGCAATGTCGCTTTCCCGTCGTTCCGTACAGACGCTGATGGATCTGGTCGAAAACAAGCTGTCGTGCCTCATGGTCTACGACCGCGAGGATGCGCGCGAACTCGCGATCCTCGAGCAGGCGCGCCGCGAACTGATGGCTTCGGCCGGAATCGATCCGCGCAAGATCACGTCGTTCGCCACGGCGACGCGCGAACGCCGCTCGGCGATGGCCGCGAACTAGCGCACGTCCAGCACGTGGGACGCCGTCGGGCCGGCCGTCAGGCCGGCACAGCCATCCCGCGAATGACGGCCGGCCGCGCGCCGATCGCGTTGAACCAGCGCTCGACGTTGGGGAATTCGGCCAACGCGACCTCGTGATAGTCGTGGCGCGCGACCCACGGAAAGGTCGCAATGTCGGCGATCGTGTAGTGATCGCCCGCAAGAAAGGCGACGTCCGCCAGCCGCTTGTTCATGACGCCGTAGAGGCGCCTCGTCTCGGCGCTGTAGCGCTCGATTCCGTAGGGCACCCTCTCCTTGGCGAAGCGGATGAAATGATGGGCCTGGCCGAACATCGGCCCGACCCCGCCCATCTGGAACATCAGCCACTGCAGCGTGACGTAGCGCAGGGCCGCGTCCGCCGGCAGGAGCTTGCCGGTCTTCTCCGCCAGATAGATGAGGATCGCGCCCGATTCGAAGAGCGCGAGCCGCTTGCCGCCCGGGCCGTCCGGATCGACGATCGCCGGAATTTTCCCGTTCGGGTTGATCGCCTGGAATTCCGGCGTGAACTGGTCGCCCCTGCCGATATTGATGGGATGCACCGCATAGGGCAGCCCGACCTCTTCCAGCATCACCGAAACCTTGCGGCCGTTGGGCGTTCCCCAGGTGTAGAGATCGATCGTCGCCATCCCGGTCAGCTTCCCGCCGCGACGCGGTCTTCCTTCGGCATCAACGCATAGGGATGCGCCACCCCCGGCAGCGTCAGCAGGCGCTGCGCCCAGGCCTGGACGTTCGGCCAGCGCGCGATGTCGAAGCCGCCTTCCTCAGCGGTCGCGATCCACGGGAACACCGCCACGTCCGCGATCGTCGGCGCGGCACCGGCGAGGAACTTCGCCGTCCCGAGATGCCGTTCGAGCGTGTCGAGCGCCGCTTCGCCGCGCGCGCGCACGAATCGCATCACTTCGTCCGGCGTGTCGGGCGCGAAGCGGGTGAGGAAGCGTGTGATGCCGAGGCCGCTCGCCAGCCGGTCCTGCTCCCACATCAGCCACTCGGCGACGCGCAGGCGTTCGGCCTCGCTGTGGCCTGCGAGCCGGCCCGTCGTGCGCGCGAGATAGTCGAGGATGACGTTCGACTGCGCGATCTCGTGCCCGGCATGCTCGAGCACCGGCACCTGGCCGAAGCGATTCTTCGCCAGGAATTCCGGCGTCTTGTGCGCGCCCGCGCGCAGGTCGACGTGGTGGTAGTCGAACGGCACGCCGCACATCGACAGCATCAGTCCGACCTTGCACGACGGCAGCGACGCGAAAATCCCGTGCAGCACGTAGCGATTGGCCGCCTTCTTCGCCGCCGACGGCTTGGCGATGCCGGCCTTGCGCTTGATCGGCGCGCCCTTGGCGGCACGCTTGGCGGAGCGCTCGGCCGCCGCCTTGATCGTGGGCGACGCCTTGAGCACGCTGCGCCGCCTGGCCTTGGGGGCTGCCTTCCTTGCCTTGGACTTCGCCGATTTCGCCGCCGGCTTCTTTGCTTTCTTCGTCGCCATGGCTTCCTCCCTTGTCCCCGAGTTGTCTGCTATGCCGCGCCGAACAGCCGCGCGAGCCGCGCCAACAGGGTCGGCCGCGGCGGCGGCGCCGGCGACGGCGCGAATGCTATGATACCCTTGCCGATCGAATAGCGGTGGTCTTCCGCGTCGTCAAACGCGCCATCCGGGACCGGCGCCATCTTGGCCATCCCGTTGGTGGTTTCGAAGGCCAGTGTCAGCGCGACCTTGGGATCGATCGCGTCGCGGACCGATTCGAGCACCTTGGCGAGGGTATATGCGCACAGCGCCAGGCGCGCGAAGCGGTCCTCCGCCTTGCCGGTGTGCATCTTCGCCGCGAGCGTCTCGACCAGCCCGCGCAGCTCGTAGGCCGCCTGCAGCGGCATGATCGACGGCCGGTTCTCCTTGGGCACGCTCAGCGGCACCCGCCCCCACATCACCGGATTGGTCGGGTCGATCGTGCGCGCGAGCCGGGAAAAGATCTTGGCGACCTCCGGAAAGTCCGCCCGCGCATAGCCCGCGCCGCGCAACTGGTCGCGCAGCACGCCGAAGACGCACTTGGGCGGCATCGCGTCGAGTTCGGCGACGTCGCCCGACAGGAACACGTTCACCGCCGCCGAGAACACGTACTGGCCGGGATGGATCGTCGGCAACGTACGCTGGCGCTCCGCCATGAACAGCTTGGACGGGTCGAGGATGGTCAGCGTCTTGACGTCGACCTCGCCGGTCGCATCGATGCAGCTCTCGCCGCACAAAGCCGCAGCGGTGGAAATCGCATCCTCGGCGCGCACGCGCCCCTCGGGCGACGCGAGGCGGTCGATGATCGCATCGTGCAGCGCCACCGATTCCGGCCACGACTGAACCATGTGCGCCCTTCTCTACCCCGGCGCGGCGCCGTGGCGTGGATCAGCCGCCGAGCTTCGCCTTGAGGCGCTCGTTGACCATCGCCGGATTGGCCTTGCCCTGCGTCGCCTTCATCACCTGCCCGACGAACCAGCCGAACAGGGTTGGCTTGCCGCCGCGATACTCGCCGACCTTCGCCGCGTTGTCGGCGATGACCTTGTCGATCGCGGCATCGATGGCCCCGGTGTCGGTGACCTGGCGAAGACCCTTCTCCTGGACGATCGCCGCGGCATCCTTGCCGGTCTCGACCATGATCTGGAACACGTCCTTCGCGATGCGGCCTGAGATCGTGTTGTCCTCCATCAGGTCGAGCAGCCCGGCGAGATTGCGTGCCGAGACAGGCGACTTCGTGATGTCGAGGTTCTGCTTGTTGAGCACGCCGAACAGCTCGACGATCACCCAGTTGGCGGCCAGCTTCGGATCCTTGCGGCCCTTGGCGACGGTCTCGAAATATTCGGCCTGCTCGCGTTCCGCGACCAGCACGCCCGCGTCGTAGGGCGAGAGCTTGTAGTCGCGCACGAAGCGCTCGCGCTTGGCGTCCGGCAATTCGGGCAGCGCAGCCTTGATCGCCTCGACGCGCTTGGGGTCCAGCACCAGCGGCAGCAGGTCGGGGTCGGGGAAGTAGCGATAGTCGTGCGCGTGCTCCTTGGAGCGCATCGGTCGCGTCTCGCCCTTGTTCGGGTCGAAAAGCCGCGTCTCCTGGTCGACCTTGCCGCCGTTCTCGATCAGCTCGACCTGGCGGCGCGCCTCGATCTCGATCGCCTGCATGACGTAGCGCACGGAGTTGACGTTCTTGATCTCGCAGCGCGTGCCGAACTTCTCGCCCGGCTTCCGCACGGAGACGTTGGCGTCGCAGCGCATCGAGCCTTCGTCCATGTTGCCGTCGCAGGTCTCGAGATAGCGCAGGATCGAGCGCAGCTTGCGCAGGTAGGCGCCCGCCTCTTCCGGCGAGCGCATGTCGGGCTCGCTGACGATCTCCATCAGCGCGACGCCCGAGCGGTTCAGGTCGACATAGGTCTTGCTCGGGTTCTGGTCGTGCATCGACTTGCCGGCATCCTGCTCGAGATGCAGGCGCGTGATGCCGATCTCGCGCGACGCGCCGTCGGGCAGGTCGATCAGCAGCTTGCCCTTGCCGACGATCGGCCTCGTGTACTGCGAGATCTGATAGCCCGCCGGCAGGTCGGGATAGAAATAGTTCTTCCGGTCGAACACCGACACGGTGTTGATCTCGGCGCCGAGGCCCAGTCCGGTCTTGATCGCCTGCTCGACGCAGACCTTGTTGATCACCGGCAGCATGCCGGGGAACGCGGCGTCGACGAAGCTCACCTGCGTGTTGGGCGCGGCCCCGAAGTCGGTCGCGGCGCCCGAGAACAGCTTGGATTTGGAGATGACCTGGGCATGGACCTCCAGCCCGATCACGATCTCCCACTTGCCGGTGCGGCCTTCGATCATCATGGTCAACTCACCGATCTGCCGAAAATACGATCCAACGCCCGGTCTGCGCCTCGCGAGCGAAGAAGGTCTTCACCTCGTCGAGATACGCCATGGCGAACTCGAAATCATCGTCACCGCATTGGACATCCGGTTCGATCGCGGCAGCCTTGTCGTAGAGCGCGCGCATCTGCGCCACGGTCATCGTTTCGAACGCGCGCACGATGTCCGCCACGATCCTGGGCTCATTGAGGCGGATGATCCACTCGTCCGTATCCGGGTCGCCTTTGCCGTAGAGCGATCGCCCGCCCATGATGACATGGTCGAGCGGATAGGTCGCCGGTTCGTGATCCGGATCGTCGACGGGCCGGCGGCCGCTGAGGGCCAGGTGGATCGGATACCAAGCCTTGTCGGTCGCCAGGATGCGCGACGGGTCCCACTCGCTCGCGATCCCTTGCACGATGTCGAGCCGCTCGTCGTCGGAACGCGCGGCCAGGAGCTTTTCGCGCTCCGCGTCAGTCAATGCCATGAACAGGCCGAGCCGCGACATCGCCGGACCGCTATCCGACCATCGCCGGCTTGGCGGCGAAGCCAGCAGCACTTTCAAGGACACCGGCGACGCGGAACAGCGTCGCCTCGTCGAAGGCGCGGCCGATGAGCTGGAGCCCGAGCGGCAGCCCGTCGTCCGTAAGCCCGGCCGGCACTGAAATCCCCGGCAGCCCGGCGAGGTTCACCGTCACGGTGAACACGTCGTTGAGGTACATCGCGATCGGGTTGTCCATCTTCTCGCCGATCGCGAAGGCGGCGGACGGCGCCGTCGGCGTCAGGATGACGTCGCATTTCTTGTAGGCCTCGGCGAAATCGCGCGCGATCAGCGAGCGCACCTTCTGGGCCTTCAGGTAGTAGGCGTCGTAGTAGCCGGCCGAGAGCACGTAGGTGCCGATCATGACGCGCCGGCGCACCTCGGCGCCGAAGCCGGCGGCACGCGTGTTCTCGTACATTTCATCGATCGACGCGCCGGGCACGCGCAGGCCGAAGCGCACGCCGTCGTAGCGCGCGAGGTTCGACGACGCCTCCGCCGGCGCGATGATGTAGTAGGCCGGCAGCGCGTACTTGGTGTGCGGCAGGCTGATCTCGACCGGCACCGCGCCGGCCGCCTTCAGCCAGTCCACGCCCTTCTGCCACAGCCGCTCGACCTCGGTCGGCAGGCCGCCGATCCGGTACTCCTTCGGGATGCCGAACTTCAGGCCCCGCACGTCGCCGGTCAGCGCCGCCTCGTAGTTCGGCACCGGGCGCGGCACCGAAGTGCTGTCCTTCGGGTCGTGGCCGGCCATCGCGCCGAGCATGATCGCGGCATCGCGCACGGTGCGCGTGATCGGCCCCGCCTGGTCGAGCGACGAGGCAAAGGCGACGATGCCCCAGCGCGAGCAGCGGCCGTAGGTCGGCTTGATGCCGACGACGCCGCAGAACGAGGCCGGCTGGCGGATCGAGCCGCCGGTGTCGGTGGCGGTGGCGCCCATCGCGATGCGCGCGGCGACCGAAGCCGCCGAGCCGCCGGACGAGCCGCCCGGCACCAGCGGCCGGTTGTCGCCGCGGCGCTGCCACGGGTTCTTGACCGGGCCGTAGTAGCTCGTGGTGTTCGACGAGCCCATCGCGAACTCGTCGAGATTGAGCTTGCCCAGCATCACCGCGCCGGCGCGCCACAGATTGGATGTCACCGTCGATTCATAGGGCGGCTTGAAGCCGTCGAGGATGTGGCTCCCCGCCGTCGTCAACACGCCGTCGGTGCAGAACAGGTCCTTGATCGCCAGCGGCACGCCTTCGAGCGCGCCAGCCGGCTCGCCGCGCGCGAGGCGCACGTCGCTGGCGCCGGCCATCGAGATCGCCTTGTCAGGCGTCTCGGTGATGAAGGCGTTGAGGTCGCGCGCGCGGCCCATCGCCGCGAGATGCGCCTCGGTGATTTCGCGGGCGGAGAACTTGCGCGCCTTGAGGCCGTCGCGCGCCGCCGCGATGGTGAGATCGGTGAGCTCGGCCATCGTCTATTCGACCACTTTGGGAACGGTGAAAAATCCGCCGTCGACGCCGCGCACCGGCTCGGCCGCGTTGGCGACGATCTTTTCGGCGTAGCCGCCGTCGGTGACCTGGTCCTCGCGTTGCGGCAGCAGGGTTTCGACCGCCGAGGTCATCGGCTCGATGCCGCTCGTGTCGAGCTCGTTGAGCTGCTCGATCCACGACATGATGTTCTGGAGTTCGCCTGCCATGCGGTCGAGGTCGGCATCGGCGACCTTGATTCGGGCAAGCGTGGCGATCCGCGCCACGGTGGCTTTGTCGAGCGACATCGGTTATCTCTCGGGAACTTCGCTGCGCCGCGAAAGGCGCCGGAACGTATCACCCGACATGCCGATCCGCAACCCTGCCGAACTCGCCCGCGACGTGCAAAAAGGCCAGCGACTTCTGGGCTTTGACGTCGGCGAAAAGACCATCGGCCTCGCGCTTTCCGACACCACGCTGACGGTCGCGACCCCGCTGGAAACGCTGAAGCGCGGGCGTTTCGCGGATGCCGCCGCGGCGCTCGCCGCGATCGTCGCAAAGCACGGCGTCGGCGGCTTCGTCGTCGGCTTGCCCAAGAACATGGACGGCAGCGAAGGCCCGCGCGCCCAGGCGACGCGCGCCTTCGCCGCCAACCTGGTCAAGGCGATCGACCTGCCGACGGTCTTCTGGGACGAACGCCTGTCGACCGCCGCCGTCACCCGCTCGATGCTCGAAGCCGACCTGTCGCGCTCGCGCCGCGCCGAACTCGTCGACAAGGC
>JAEUKZ010000150.1 GCA_016793045.1 Alphaproteobacteria bacterium | reverse complement strand
CCCGACCGCTACAGCAGGTGCTGCCCGCCGGTGACGAAGATCTCCGCCCCCGTGACATAGCTGAAGTCGGGCGCGCAGAGCTGATAGATCACCCCCGCCACTTCGGCGGTCGTGCCCATGCGGTGCATCGGGATGCGGTTGACCAGCGGCGCGTAGTCGGCGCTGATCATCTCGGTCTCGATCTCGCCCGGCGCCACCGCGTTGACGCGGATGCCGAGCGGCGCCAGCTCGGCCGCCATTTCGCGCGTCAGCGCCGACAAGGCGGCCTTGGAGGTCGAATAGGCCGAGCCGGCGAAGGGGTGGATCGCGTGCCCCGCGATCGAGGTGATGTTGACGATCACCCCCTTGCCTGCCGCAAGGCCGGCCGCAAAGGCGCGCGCCAGCACGATCGGAGCGTAGAAATTGAGCTCGAAGACGCTGCGCCAGCCGTCGAGTTCGCCGTGCAGCACGCCCAGCCGCTCCTGGTACGTCGTCTTCGGCGAGACCCCGGCGTTGTTCACCAGCGCGTGAATCGGCGCCCCGTCGAGGCGCCGCGTCACCTCGGCAACGAAATTGTCGCGGCTGGCCGGATCGGCGAGGTCGGCGACGACGTGATGCGCCCAGTTGGGATCGCGCCGGCAATCCGCCGGCACGTCCTCGCGCGAGCACGTGAAGATGCGCCAGCCGGCGTCGCCGAAGCGCTTGACCGTGGCATGGCCGATGCCGCGGCTGGCACCGGTGAGAATGACCGTCCTGCGATTGGGCATGATCCAGTGTAGCAAGCGCGCCGCCACGCGACAGCCCCTAAGCGCGGCCGGTCAGGCGTTGCGCCGGCGACGCGATCGGCTATTGAATCGCCGTTCGCCCCGCGGAGCTTGCACGCAACGACACGCTGGAGTTCCCGCCGATGACCGAGTCTGCCCAGCAAAACGCGCACCTGCTCGGCGTGCTCTATGTCAGCAGCGCCGCCGGGCCGATGCCTTCAGGTGCACTCGCCGAGATCCTGACGGTAAGCCGCGACCGCAACCAGAGCGACGGGGTGAGCGGCCTGCTGCTCTACCGCTCCGGCAACTTCATGCAGTATCTCGAGGGGCCGCGCGAAGCCGTCGTGCGGACCAAGGCCCGCATCTATCGCGACCCGCGCCACGGCGGGATCATCACCGTCGCCGAGCTGCCGACCACCGCGCGGCGATTCGCCGGTTGGTCGATGGGCTTCGCCAATTGCGACGATCCGGCGATCCGCGCGATGGACGGCTTCTCGCGCTTCCTCGATCTGGATTTTCGCGGCGAAGCCGTCGCCGGCGCGGCGGACTACGCGCTCCGCATGCTCGAGCACTTCCGCGACAAGATGCGCTGACGCCGCGCGGCTGCGCGCCGTCAATGCGCCATGAACGTGCACAGAGTGCCGTTGTTGAGCACGTGGCGCGTCACGCTGCCGTAGATGAGCTGGCGCATGCGGCTGCGCGTATAGGCGCCCAGGACCAGCAGGCCGGCGCCGATCTGCCCCGCGGTCTCCAGCAGCTTGGCGCCGGTCGTCGCATCGTCGCGCCCCGCGACCGGGCCTTCGGCGGTGATGCCGTGCCAGGCGAGATAGTCCTTGAGGTGCGAGGAGTCGGCGGCCGGATCCTTTTCAGCGGCAGCAAAGATGACCACCTTGGAGGACTTCGCGAGCAGCGGGATCGCCGCGGCAATCGCCCGCGCGGCCTCCGAACTGCCGTTCCAGGCGAGCAGTGCGGGCGTGCCGACCAGCCGCGCCGCGGCGCCCGGCGGTGCGAGCAGCACCGGCCGCTTGGTGTCGAGCAGCGCCGCCTCGAAGGTGATCGACGCGGAGACCGCATCCTCGGCGCCCGGCTTGGCGGCGATGATCACGTCGGCGAGGCGGCCGCGGCGCGCGACCCATTCGTCCTCCGGACCGGTTTCCTCGCGCCAGGCGACGGTCGCACCCTTGACGCCCGGGGTCGCGTCGAGCGCGATGCCGCTGGACTTGAGCCAGACGTCGAAGGCGCTCTTGGCGCGCGCGGCGCGCGTTCCGATGTCGCGTTGCGCGACCGCCATCACCTGCTCGACCAGCGCGCCCGAGGCGCCTTCGCCCATGAACGGGACCGCCTCGCGCGCATCCGGCCGCGCATGCAGGACCTCGATGTGAACCGGCATCATCTGCGCGAGAACCTGGGCGGCCTCGAGGACCGCGGCATCGCCACCGAGGCCCGAGACCGGGGCGAGCACGACGCGAAGATCAGACATGATGCCTCCTTTTATTTGCTCGACTCTAATACGGGCCGGGGCGGTTCGGGAACCGCTAGTTGTCAGGCCAGTGCGCGGCGCAGCGTTTCGGTGACTGCGACCGCGCCCGGCGCGGCATCGATCCGCGTCCAGTCGATCCGGCCGAGATCGTAGCCGCGCTGCTGCTCGACGACCGCGACGGTGGCGTCCGACGCGTCGCCGCGCCGCGCCGCCACGCGGGCGGCCGCCACGGCGGGTGCGACGTCGAGCCAGAATCCCGCGAAGGCCACCCCCGACGCACGCGCGGCGTCGGCGAGCATGTCGCGCTCGGCCGCGCGGGCGAAGACCGCATCGACCACCACGGCCTGGCCGGCGCGCGCCAGCACCGACGCCCGTTCGCGCAGCTCGCGATAGACCGCCTCCGACGAGCCCGGTCCGTAATGCTCGGGGCCGAGCGGAGTCGTCGGGGCGACGCCGGCGCGGCGCTTGCGCAGCACGTCGCTGCGCAGGATGACGGCGCCGGGGATGCGGCCGAGCGCCGGCGCGAGGGCGCGTGCCGCGGTCGACTTGCCGCTGCCCGACAGACCGCCGATGGCGACGATCCGGCCGGCCTGCGGGGCAAGGAACTGCCGGCCGAGCGCGAGGCAGCGCCGCGCGTCGGCGGCGAGCGCTTCGGTCCTGGCCGGGTCGCGCTGGGCCTGCGCCGACGCCGCCAGGGTATAGGCAAGAATGCCGGCCCGCAGCGCCAGGAACAGCGGCAGCAGCGGCACGCCGTCCCAGTCGCCGGTCTCCTCGAGGTAGCGGTTGAGGACCCGGTTCGCGGCGGGTCGCAGCGCGATCCGGCAGAGATCGCTGACCAGGAAGGCCAGATCATAAAGCGTATCCGTGCAGCAGAAGCTGTCGTTGAACTCGATCGCGTCGAACAGGGTCGGGCCGCCTTCGAGGACGCAGATGTTGCGCAGGTGCAGATCGCCGTGGCACCAGCGGACGAAGCCCGCGCGCTGCCGGGAATCGATCAGCGCGCCGGCGTCGCGAAAGGCCTGCGAGCATGCCGCGATCAGGGCGGCCCGCGCGCCTTCGTCGAGCGCCGGCTGCGCCGCCATGTTGGCGCCGACGTCGGCGATCAAGGCAACGATATCGGCCGACCGCCCGAAGCCCTCGCAGCGCTCCACGCTCGCGTGGAAGGCGGCGACCGCGCAGGCGACGCGCTCGGCAAGCGCGTCGTCCAGCGCACCGCGCGCGGCGATGCGGTCGAGCAGCCGCTCCTGATCGAAGCGCTGCATCACGACGATCCAGTCCACCGCCGGCCCCGGCCCGTCGATCGCCAGCCCTTCTCCCTCACGCGTCACCCTGGCGGTCCCGAGGTAGAGCTGCGGCGCCGTGCGGCGGTTGACCCGCAATTCGGCGGCGCAGGCACGTTCGCGCAGCGCCAGCGTCGAGAAGTCCATGAAGGGAAACTTCACGGCGCGCTTCAACTTGTACGCGCGGTCGCCGGCGAGAAAGACCATCGCGCCGTGGGTGTCGATGCGCTCGACGCGGTCGACGCCCCAGGTGCGCGGATCGGCCAGGAACGCCGCGACCTCGCTTTGGTCTTCGACGACCATCCCGCCCCTCAATGCGCCGCGACGTTCGGGCGGACGTCCTCGACCCCCTCGGGATCCTGATGGATGATCACCTCCGCGCTGGGAAAGGCGTCGCGGATGCTCGCCTCGACGGCGTCGGCGATCGCATGGGCGCGCATCAGCGGCATCGCGCCGTCGAGCTCGAGATGCATCTGGACGAAGATCTGCGGCCCCGTCGACCGGGTGCGCAGATCGTGGACGTTGCGCACCTCCGGATGGGCCATCGCGATGGTCTTGATCCGCGCGCGGTCGACGTCCGGCAACTCGCGGTCCATCAGCAGGTCGAGCGACATCCGCGCGATCCGCAGCGCGCTCCACAGGATGTAGACGCCGATCGCCAGCGCGAAGATCGGATCGACGGCCTGCCAGCCGAACCACCCCGCCAGAACGAGCGAGGCGATGACGCTGCCATTGAGGATCAGGTCGCTGGCGTAATGCAGCGAATCCGCGCTGACCGCCACCGAACCGGTCCGCTTCACGACCGCGCGCTGGAACGCGACGAGCGCGAGCGTTACCGCCATTGAAAAGCCGATGACCGCGATGCCGATGGCGCTGTTCGAGACCGGCTGCGGAAACGACAGACGGTTGATCGCCTCGAGCACGAGCAGCACCGCGGAACCGGTGATGAACGCGGCCTGCGCGAGCCCGGCGAGCGGCTCCGCCTTGCCGTGGCCGAAGCGGTGCTCGCGGTCCGGCGGGGTGAGCGCATGGCGCACCGCCAGCAGGTTGACCGTCGATGCGGCGACGTCGAGCAGCGAATCGACCAGGCTGGACAGGACGCTGACCGATTCGGTGAGCGCCCACGCCGCCGCCTTCGCCGCGATCATGCTCGCCGCGGCGACCACTGCGGCATAGGTGGCGCGCCGGACCAGCCGCGCCGCGCCGCCCGGATCGGCGGCGGACCCGTTGGCGCCGGTTGCGGGCGGCGCGTCGTTCACGGGAACAGCCGTTCGGTCCGCCAGCCGTCGCCGGCGCGGATATAGACGATCCGGTCGTGCAGGCGGAAGGCGCCGTCCTGCCAGAACTCGATCCGTTCCGGCGCGATGCGGAAGCCCGACCAGTGCGGCGGCCGCGGCACCGTGCGCAGGCCGAACTTGACGCCGAACTGGGCGACGGCTTTCTCCAGTTCGAAGCGCGAGGTCAGCGCCCGCGACTGCCGCGACGCCCAGGCGCCGATCTGCGCCGCCCGCGGCCGCGTGGCGAAGTAGGAGTCGGCCTCTTCGCCGGTCACCGGGGCGACCGGTCCTTCGACCCGCACCTGCCGGCGGCGGCTCTTCCAGTGGAACAGCAAGGCGGCTTGCGGATTGGCTGCGAGATCGCGCCCCTTCCGGCTCTCGAGGTTGGTATAAAAGACGAAGCCGCGCTCGTCGAAGTCCTTCATCAGCACCATGCGCGCGGAAGGGCGGCCATCGCGATCGCAGCTTGCCAGCGTCATCGCGTTCGGGTCGTTGAGTTCGCTCGCCTCGGCTTCCTTGAGCCAGGCGCCGAAGCGGACGAACGGCTCCGCCCAGGCCACGCTCGCGCGCGGCGTCTCGGCGCGGATCTCGGCTGCCCCGTCTTCCTCTCTTTGACCGGTGTCCATCGCTTGAAAGTCCTGATCTTGCTGCCTAAATACGAATCCGATTGGCCGCCGGCACTGACCGGCCGCAGGCTATCAGATGAAGTGACCCGAGTCGCACGACAAGTCCGCGACGGACCATACTATGCGTGATCCCTATGAGGTGCTGGGCGTGGCGCGCACCGCCAGCGCCGACGACATCAAGGCCGCCTATCGCAAGCTGGCGAAGAAGCTTCATCCCGACCTGAATCCGGGCCGCAAGACCGAGTCCGAGTTCAAGGATGTTTCGGTCGCGTATGACCTGCTTTCAGACGCCGAGAAGCGCGGTCGCTTCGATCGCGGCGAGATCGACGCCTCGGGTGCGGAGCGCATGCGCGGCGGACCGTTCGGCGGCGGGCATCGCGGCGGCCCGCGCTTCACGCGCAGCTACGACGATTTCGACCCCTACGAGCTTTTCGCCGATCTGTTCGGCAACGACCCGCGCAGCGGCAAGCGCGGTCGCGGCGCCGACGAGCACTTCACCCTCGCGGTGGATTTCGTCACCGCCGCCGCCGGCGGGCGCAAGCGCATCGAATTGCCCGGCGGCCGTTCACTCGACCTGACGATCCCGCCGGGTACGACCGACGGCCAGAGCCTCCGCCTCAAGGGCCAGGGCCAGTCGGGTTCCGGCGGCGCGGGCGACGCGTATATCGAAATCAAGGTGCAGCCGCATGCCTTCTTCACGCGCCAGGACCAGGACATCCACGTCGACGTCCCGGTGAACCTGCGCGAGGCTGTGCTCGGCGGCAAGGTGACGGTGCCGACGGTCGACGGTTCGGTCGTGGTCAGCATTCCGAAGGGCGCCAATACCGGCACGACGCTGCGCCTCAAGGGCAAGGGCGTTCCCGGCAAGGGCAAGACGCGCGGCGACCAGTACGTCCATCTCAAGGTCATGCTGCCCGAACACCCGGACGCGGCGCTGGAGCGCTTCGTCGCCGAATGGGGCGCCGCCGGCGACTATGACGTGCGCGGGAAGCTGAAGGTCGACCGCTGACCCGGGACGCGCGCGTTCCGCAGCCCGCATCGCCCGCCCCGCAGCCGCCCTAACATCGATATCGCCCGATGCTGCGGAACTCTTGGCGACGGCAGGAGTTTAAGACCGAGATCGATCGGTCACCCTACCGGAGCATGGTCCAATGGCGAAATCTCGGGCGACCAGTCCCACCACGGTCGCGACCGTCGCAGGCGGAGAAACCCACCAGACCGCCGACGCATCGACCGGCGTCCTGACGACCAATTTCGGCCACCCCGTCTCGGACAATCAAAACTCGCTGCGCGCCGGCGGGCGCGGCCCGACGCTGCTCGAAGACTTCGTGCTCCGCGAGAAGATCCACCATTTCGACCACGAGCGCATTCCGGAGCGGATCGTCCATGCGCGCGGCTCGGGCGCCCACGGGGTCTTCGAACTTACGAAGTCGCTGAAGAAATACACGCGGGCGAAGATCCTGACCGAGGTCGGCGTCAAGACGGAGACCTTCGTGCGCTTCTCGACCGTCGCGGGCGGCGCCGGGTCGATCGACACGCCGCGCGACGTGCGGGGCTTCGCCGTGAAGTTCTACACCAAGGACGGCAACTGGGATCTCGTCGGGAACAACATTCCCGTCTTCTTCATCCAGGACGCCATAAAGTTCCCCGACCTCGTCCACGCGGTGAAGATGGAAGCCGACCGCGGCTATCCGCAGGCCGCTTCGGCACACGACACGTTCTGGGACTTCGTGTCGCTGATGCCGGAATCGATGCACATGATCATGTGGGCGATGTCGGACCGCGCGATTCCACGTGCGCTGCGCTTCATGGAGGGCTTCGGCGTCCACGCGTTCCGGCTGTTGGACGAGAACGACACCGCGACGTTCGTGAAGTTCCACTGGCGGCCGCGCCTCGGCCTGCAGTCGACACTGTGGGACGAGGCGGTGAAGATCGCCGGCGCCGATCCGGACTTTCACCGCCGCGATCTCTTTGAGGCGATTGCCGGCGGCAACTTCCCGGAATGGGATTTCGGCGTGCAGCTTGTCAGCGACGAGGACGCCGCGAAACTGCCCTTCGACATTCTCGATCCGACGAAGCTGATCCCGGAGGAACTGGTGCCGGTCGAGATCGTCGGCAAGCTCACGCTGAACCGGAATCCGGACAACTTCTTCGCCGAGACAGAGCAGGTCGCGTTCCTCCCGTCCAACCTGCCGCCCGGCATCGACGTGTCGGAGGACCCGCTGCTGCAAGGCCGGCTGTTCTCCTATCTCGACACGCAGCTTTCGCGCCTCGGCACGCCGAACTGGCACCAGATCCCGGTGAATACCGCCAGGGGGTGTCCGATGCGGAATTTCCAACGCGACGGCCAGATGCAGCACAGCGTCTTCCAGGGTCGCGCCAACTACGAACCAAATTCCCTGGCGGAGAACGGCGAGTCCGGCGGGCCGCGCGAAACGCCCGATGGGGTCCGATCCCGCCGGCAGGCCCTGGTCGGCGCGACACAGCGCGTGCGCTCGCCGAGCTTCGCCGACCACTACTCGCAGGCGCGCCTGTTCTTTCGCTCGCAATCGAAGACCGAGCAGAACCACATCGCGGCCGCGCTGGTGTTCGAACTGTCGAAGGTCGCCGTGACGCATGTTCGCGCGCGCGTCCTGGCCAATCTGCAGAACGTCGATCCGTCGCTCGCACGTCGCGTCGCCGAGGGGCTCGGCCAGGCCCTGCCGACCGCTTCGAGGCCGGCGGCGAAGGTGGTCGATCTGCCTCCGTCGCCCGCCCTGCGGCTGATCGGCAAGTACCCGGCGACGATCGAGGGGCGCTGCGTCGGCATACTCGTATCCGATGGCGCGGACGACAAGGTCGTCGCGAAAGTGAGGTCGGCTGCCGAGGACGCCGGCGCAACCGTCAAGATCGTCACCGAGACGATCGGCGGTGTCGTTCTCAAGAGCGGCAAGGCGCTCGCATCGGACGGCGAATTGCGCGGCACGCCATCGTTCATCTTCGATGCGGTAGCGCTCGTGCTGGCGCCGGACGCGGCGAAGGCGTTCGCCGCAAACCCCTCCGCGGTCGAATGGGTCGCGACTGCATTCAACCATCTGAAGGCGATCGGAATCGTCGAGGCGGCAGCCCCGCTCCTCGACAAGGCCAATGTCGAACGGGATGCGTGGGTCGTCGACATCGCGGCGAAGCCCAGGGACTTCGTGGAAAAGGCAGCCTCGCGGCAATGGAGCCGGGAAAAGCCCCCGTGCTAGCCGTCGGGCTTCGCCGGCCGCCGCATCATGAAGCCCGACTTGCGGCGTCGCCGCCGCAATCGCTCCATGTGACGTGACCAGCCCGAAAACCCCGCAGCGGTTTGACCCGCCGGTGCTTTCGTGTAGGATGCGCCGGTTTTCCGAACCGGGGTAAGCACTTATGACCGAGTCGCGCCCGCTGATGGCGGGCAAACGCGGCCTCATCATGGGCGTCGCGAACGAACGATCCATCGCCTGGGGCATCGCGCGGGCCGCCGCCAACCACGGCGCCGAGCTCGCCTTCACCTTCCAGGGCGAGGCACTGGAGAAGCGCGTGCGACCGCTCGCCGAGCAGGTCAACGCGAAGCTCGTGCTGCCGGCGGACGTCACCGACGCGGCGTCGATGGATCGCCTGTTCGAGGCGATCGGGTCGACCTGGGGCAAGCTCGATTTCGTCGTGCACGCCATCGCGTTCTCCGACAAGGACGAACTCAAGGGCGGCTACATCGACACCTCGCGCGCCAACTTCCTGCGCACGATGGACATCTCCTGCTTCTCGTTCACCGATGTGAGCCGCCGCGCGGCGGCGATCATGAACGACGGCGGCAGCCTCCTCACCCTCACCTACTACGGCGCCGAGCGCGTGATGCCGCACTACAACGTGATGGGTGTCGCAAAGGCGGCGCTCGAGGCAAGCGTGCGCTATCTCGCGGTCGATCTCGGGTCCCGCGGCATCCGCGTGAACGCGATCTCGGCCGGCCCGATAAAGACGCTCGCGGCATCGGGCATCGGCGACTTCCGCTACATCCTCAAGTGGAACGAGCTCAACTCGCCGCTGCGCCGCAATGTCTCGATCGACGAGGTCGGCAACTCGGGGCTCTATCTGCTGAGCGATCTTGGCGCCGGCGTCACCGGCGAGGTGCTGCACGTCGACAGCGGCTACCACGTCGTCGGCATGCTCGCGGTCGACCAGGCGCCGCAGGTCGCCGAACTGCTGCAGGGCTTCAAGGTCGCGCCCCCGGGCGGCTGATCGACACGAGCGGCTGAGTCACGATGTCTTCGAATAGCTGGGGCACGCTGTTCCGGGTCACGACCTGGGGCGAAAGCCACGGGCCGGCGATCGGCTGCGTCGTCGACGGGATGCCGCCGCGCATTCCGCTCACGGAGACGGAGATCCAGCACTGGCTCGACCGCCGCAAGCCCGGCCAGTCGCGCTTCACGACGCAGCGCCGCGAACCCGACGAGGTGAAAATCCTCTCCGGCGTGTTCGAGGGGCAGACGACCGGCACGCCGGTCTCCCTGTTCATCCAGAACGAGGACGCGCGGTCGAAGGACTACGACGCGATCAAGGACAAGTTCCGCCCCGGCCACGCCGACTACACCTATTGGAGCAAATACGGCATCCGCGACTATCGCGGCGGCGGGCGGTCCTCGGCGCGCGAAACCGCGATGCGCGTCGCAGCGGGCGCCCTCGCCCGCAAGGTGCTCGGCGACGGCGTGCGCATCCGCGGGGCGCTGGTGCAGATCGGCCCGCACAAGATCGACCGTGCGCGCTGGGACTGGGAAGCGATCGAGGACAACCCGTTCTGGTGCCCCGACCGCCAGGCGGCCCAGCAATGGGAAGGCTATCTCGACGAGGTGCGCAAGGCGGGCTCCTCCGTCGGCGCGGTGATCGAGGTCATCGCCGAGGGCGTGCCGGTAGGCCTCGGTGCGCCGATCTACGGCAAGCTCGATGCCGACCTCGCCGCGGCGATGATGAGCATCAACGCGGTGAAGGGCGTCGAGATCGGCGCCGGCTTCGCCGCGGCCGAACTCTCGGGCGAAGAGAACGCCGACGAGATGCGCATGGAAGGCGGCGCCGTCCGCTTCCTGTCCAATCAGGCCGGCGGCATTCTCGGCGGCATCTCGACCGGCCAGCCCGTCGTCGTGCGCTTCGCGGTGAAGCCGACGAGTTCGATCCTGGCGCCGCGCCGCACCGTCACCACGGCCGGGCAGGAAACCGAGATCGCCACCAAGGGCCGCCACGATCCCTGCGTCGGCATCCGCGCCGTGCCGGTCGGCGAGGCGATGATGGCGACCGTGCTCGCCGACCACCTGCTGCGCCATCGTGCCCAGTGCGGCTGAGGGGCCGCCGCCGCGGCACGAGCTGATCGTCCACCGGAGCGCGTGGTTCCTCGCCGCGAACCTCGCGGTGGCCGCATGCGTCTTCGCGCTCGTCGTGCTCAACCTCGTTCATCAGTGGCAAAGCGACGGCTCGCTCGCCGTTGCGTTGCTGTTCGTCGCACTCGTCGCGGCCTATGGCTGGCAGACCGCGCGCCTGCTCATCGCGCGCGCGCCGGTCGTGATCGTGGGCTCCGCCGGCCTCTCCCTTCCGACCGCCCGCGACGAGCCGATCGCGTGGTCGGATGTCGGCGACGTTGCCGTCGGCGGCTGGCCGCTGCGCGGCCAGGTCGATCTTGCGATCGCCGCCGAAGTCGTCGCGACGATGACGCTCGGCCAGCGCTTCCTCGGCGATCCGGTGATAAAGCGGCGCGGCCTCGCGCCCGGCGTCACGATCGTCACCCGCGGGCTCGACCGCGACGCCGATGCGATCCTGGCCGCGATTCACGCGTTCACCGCGCGGCCTGACGCGGCCGGGCCATTTGTCGAGAGCAAGTCTCACGAATAGACTGGCGCCGCCCGGGGAACACGCCGTTGGGAGGACGCATCCATGCTGCCGTGCCGACGTGGCACCGTCCGCTCCGCATTGGCTCTCGTCGTCCTCGCCGTTGCGCTTTGGGCGGCCCCCGCGCGGGCGCAGTTCGCCGACGTCTTCGGGCTCGGCCCGCCCCTGTCGGCACGCGAGGCATTCACGTTGCGCTATGGCCAGGCGGTGATCGAGGCGCTGTCCGCGGCGTTGGCGCGGGCGGCCCAGCCCGGCTGTGACGCCAACGCCGGCGCGTCGGACACGGTCTGGCTGGACCGTGCCGGGCTT
>JAEUKZ010000149.1 GCA_016793045.1 Alphaproteobacteria bacterium | reverse complement strand
GCTACCCCCGTGCGCGCATCAGGCGGGCCTTGTCGCGCTTCCAGTCGCGGTCGCGCAGGGTGGCCCGCTTGTCTTCCTTCTTCTTGCCCTTCGCGAGGCCGAGTTCGCACTTGGCGAGGCCGCGCGCGTTGAAATAGATCGACAGCGGGACGACCGTCATGCCCTCGCGCGTCACCGCGCCGAGCAGCTTGTCGCGCTCCTTGCGCGAGACCAGCAGCTTGCGCGCGCGCTTGGGCTCGTGGTTGAAGCGGTTGCCGCCGCGATATTCCGGGATATGCGCGTTGAACAGCCAGATCTCGCCGTCGCGCTCGCCCGCATGCGCGTCGGTGAGCTGGCAGCCGCCGTCGCGCAGCGACTTCACCTCGGTGCCGAGCAGGACCATTCCGGCTTCGAGCGTTTCCTTGATGAAGTAGTCGTGCCGCGCCTTGCGGTTCTGCGCAACGAATTTTCGGTCGGCCGGCGCTTTCGCCATCGTGTCCTTCAGATCAGCCCGACCTGCTCCATCGCCTTGCGCACGCGCACCTGCGCCGCCGGCGTCGCGGCCACGAGCGGCAGCCGGACGTCGGAACTCGACTTGCCGAGCAGCGAGGCCGCGTATTTCACCGGCGCCGGACTGGTCTCGACGAACAGTGCCTCGTGCAGCGGCATCAGCCGGTCGCGCAGCACGCCGAAACGCTTGAGGTCGCCGCGCTGCCACGCCTCGTGCATCTGCGAGCACAGCTTCGGCGCGACGTTGCCGGTGACCGAGATGCAGCCGTGGCCTCCCTGGCCGAGAAAGGCGCCGATCGTCGCATCCTCGCCCGAGAGCTGGCAGAACTTCGGACCGATCGCGAGGCGCGTCTTGAGCGGCCGCGCGAGGTCGTTTGTCGCGTCCTTCACGCCGACGATGTTCGGGTGCTTGGCCAGCCGCGCCATCGTCTCGACGCTCATGTCGACGACGCAGCGTCCGGGAATGTTGTAGATGATGATCGGCAGGTCGACCGCATCGGCGATCGCCTTGTAGTGCTGGTAGAGGCCTTCCTGGGTCGGCTTGTTGTAGTAGGGGGTCACCACCAGCGCGGCGTCCGCACCTGCCTCCTTGGCGTGCCGGGTCAGCGAGATCGCCTCGTCGGTCGAGTTCGAACCGGTTCCGGCGACCACGGGCACGCGCCCGCCCGCCGCCTCGACGCAGAGGTCGATGACGCGGTGGTGCTCGTCGTGGCTGAGGGTCGGCGATTCGCCGGTCGTCCCGACAGGGATCAGGCCGTGGGTCCCCTGCTTGATCTGCCAGTCGACGAATTTCTGGAATGCCTTTTCGTCGACGGCATCGCCCTTGAACGGCGTGATGAGGGCGACCAATGACCCCTTCAACATTCTGCGTCTCTCCCGGTGAGGCCCGGCTGCGGGCGGCGAACCATACAACCCGGCCCCCGGCGGGGCAACAGCCGCAGCGCCGCGCGGACTGGCGAAACCGCGCAAGTCAGGGCATAAATCGGCCGATGTTGGCTCTGATTTCACCACGCCTCGCCGCGATCCTCGCCCTCCTCGCCGCCGTGCTGGCGCCGCTGCGCCTCGCAGCCCAGCCGCTCACGGCCGAGCAGCAGACGATCTACGCCCTCGCCTTCACGGCGGCCGACCAGCAGCGCTGGGAGGAGGTGCGCCGCGCGATCCAGGCCGGCGGCCATCCGCTGGCCAACAAGATGCTGCGCTGGATGATGCTCGTCTCGCCGCGCGGCGGCGGCAGCTTCGAGGAGATCGCCGCGTTCATCCGCGACAACCCCTCCTGGCCGAGCCAGGACCCGCTCGCCCGCCGCGCCGAGGAGGCGCTGGCGGACAACAGCGACGACGCCATGGTGCGCGACTATTTCGGCGCACGGCCGCCGCTGACGCCCGAAGGCACGGCGCGGCTCGCGCTCGCGCTGCGGCGCGCCGGCGAAACCGACCAGGCCGCAATGCTGGCACGCGGCTTCTGGCGCCAGCGCGCAATGCCGGAGGCGCAGGAGCGCGCCTTCCTGTCGCGCATGGCGACGCTGCTGACCATGGCCGATCACGCCGCACGGCTCGACCGCATGATCTGGGACGGCCGGCTGATCGAGGCGCGCCGGCTGTTCACGCTTGTCGACGGCGACACGCGCAAGGTCGCGGAAGCGCGCATCGCCTTGGCGACACGGGCGCGCAACGCCGACGCACTGTGGTCGCAGGTTCCGCAGGTGCGACGCGACGACCCGGCGCTCGTGTTCGAGCGCGCGCGCTATCTCCGCCGACGCGGGCGCGACGACGAGGCGCGCACGATGTTCCTCGCCGCGACGATGCCGGCCGAGCAGGCGCTGCAATGGAAGCGCGAGCGGCTCGTCCATGTGCGGCGCCTCGCCGAGCTCGGCGACCCGCAGGCCGCCTATGCGCTCGCGCGCGATCACGGCCTCAGCGAAGGCGCCGACTTCGCGGAGGCCGAGTTCCTCGCCGGCTGGCTGGCGCTGCGCGGCTTCAACGACGCCGGGCGCGCGCTGCCGCATTTCGTGCGGCTCTACGAAGGCTCGCAGATGCCGATCACGCGCGCGCGCGGGGCCTACTGGGCAGGGCGCGCTCACGAGGCAGCCGGGAACCGCGCCGACGCCGCCGATTGGTACCGCCGCGCAGCGGAATTCCCGATCGCCTTCTACGGCCAGGTCGCTCTGTCGCGCCTCGGCAACGGCGCCCAGCCGCGCTGGCCGAGCGTGCCGCCGCCGGGCGAACCCGAACGCATCGCCTTCGAAGCCGACGAGCTCGTCCAGGCGGCGCGGCTGCTCCACCAGCTCGGTGCGACCGCATATCTGCGCACGTTCGTGATCCGCCTGTCGCAACAGGCCGACACGCCGACGCGTGCCGCTCAGGCCGCCGACCTCGCGCTCGAATTCGGCCGCAACGACATCGCGGTGACGATCGCCAAGCGCGCGACGTTCCTGTTGCGCGGCGCCGTGCTGCCGGTCCAAGGCTGGCCGATCATCGATATCGCCGAGACCGGCGGGGTCGAGCCCGCGCTGATCCTGTCGATCATCCGCCAGGAGAGCGCCTTCGAGACGCGCGCGGTAAGCCGCGCCGGCGCGCGCGGGCTGATGCAGCTCATGCCCGCGACCGCGCGGGTCGTCGCGCGCCGCATGGGCGCGATGCGCGAACACACCGCCGCACGGCTGATCGACGAGCCGATCTACAACATCCGCCTCGGCGCCACGCATCTCGGGCGCGAGATCGAAGCCTTCGGCGGCTCCTACGTGCTGGCGATCGCCGCCTACAACGCCGGCGGCGGGCGGGCGGTCGAATGGGTACGCCGCAACGGTGACCCGCGCAACGGCGACGTCGACGTCATCGACTGGATCGAGGCGATTCCGTTCGAAGAGACGCGCAACTATGTCCAGCGGGTGATGGAGAACCTGATGGTCTATCGCTGGCGCCTTCAGCCGGGAACGCCGTCCGGCTCGATCGAGGCCGATCTGCGCCGACGCCGCGGCGTGCTGCCGCCGTTGCCCGAGCCCGAGGAAGGCGAGAGCGCACAGAGCGAGGCCCCATGAGCGAGACCCACCGCCGCGACATCGACATGGCCGAAATCGATGCCTGCGTCTTCGATGCCTACGGCACGCTTTTCGACACCTCGTCAGCCGCCGAGCGCTGCCGTGCCGGCATCGGCGCGGAGTGGCAGCAATTCGCCGCGCTGTGGCGGCGCAAGCAGCTCGAATACACGTGGCTGCGCAGCCTGATGGGCCGCCACACCGATTTCTGGCACGTCACCGCCGAGGCGCTCGACTACGCCTTCGCGGCGTCCAAGCGTTCCGACCCGCAGCTGCGCGCGGCGCTGATGCAGCAATACCTGGCGCTGGCGCCGTTCCCCGGGGTCGCCGAATTGCTGGCCGGGCTCAAGGCGGCAAGGAAGCAGACCGCCATCCTGTCGAACGGCTCGCCGACGATGCTGACCGCCGTGGTCAATGCGGCCGGCCTGGCGCGGTTGCTCGACGCGGTGCTGTCGATCGAGGCGGTCGGCGTCTACAAGCCGCACCCATCGGTCTACCAGCTGGCCACCGAGCGGCTCGGCGTCGCCGC
>JAEUKZ010000143.1 GCA_016793045.1 Alphaproteobacteria bacterium | reverse complement strand
TCGCGCGGCCGCTCAGTTCTCGATCCGCGCGACGTTCGCCTCGCGGAAATAGGAGACCGCCCCGTCGTGGTACGGCACCGGGAAGGCGCGCCAGAAGCGCGCCGGCTCGAGTTCGGCGAAGGCGCGCACCGCGGCGGCCAGCGTCTCCTTGTTGCGCGACAGCGCGCGGGTGATCTGCGCCACGCGCGCCGGCGGCAGGCTCGCGTTGACGAACATCACGTAGTCGTAGTGCATCGTCGTGATCGGCTCGACGACTCCGGTCATGCCGGGGCCGGGCTCGACGCGCGCGACATAGGATCCGGGCACGACCCGCTGCATCGCCTCCACGGCCGCTGGCGCGTCGCCCATCGACAGGAAACGGATGCCGCCGACCGAGGCATCGGCCTCCGCGACCTTGGCCTGGCCGAGCGCGAAGAACGCGACGTCGATGCGGCCGCCGATGAACTCGTCGACCCCGCGGATGAGGTTGGGCACCAGGATCGGCCGCAGGTCGGCGATGGTCATGCCGCCGTTCGCCAGCACGCCGTCGAGGATTGTGCGGATGATCTCCTGGCTCGTGTAGCCGTAGGCGATCGTCCGGCCGCGCAGATCCGCGAGGCTGCGGATCGGCGAGTCGCGCCGGACGAACAGGCCGACGCGGATCGGCATCATCAGCGCCGCCATGCGGATATTGCGCTGCGGGCGGCCGTTGAACGAGCCGGTGCCCTGATAGGCCTCCAGCACCTCGAGCGTGTTGGCGAAGGCGATGTCGAGTTCGCCGCGGTCGAGCAGCGGGATCATCACGCCGGTGCCGGCGGAAGGCTGGACGCGCGACGAGATCCGCTCGGACTCGCTGAGCACGCGCGAGAATGCGGTGCCGAGCGCGTAGGTCAGCGTCCCCTGCGGGCTGGTGCCGATGCCGAGCGGCTGCGCGCCGGCCTGTCCGGCACCGATCACGATCCCCAGTACGGCCGCGAAAATGATGCGTGGGCTCATCAATTCCTCCCAACGCCGGCGCGTTGTGTTCTGTCCGGTCCGGGCCGGAAGGGTGCGCGGCGACGGCTAAGACTTACCGGTCCGGCGGCGTTTGTCCACAGCGGCGGGCGGCAGCACCGCCAGCGGCACGAAGGGCGCGCGCGCAACGTCGGCATGGGCGACGACGAGGCGGACCAGATGCGCCACGAAGGTATCGCGCTGCGCAGCCGCAAGCGGCGCCAGCAGACGGCGCTGCGCGCGTCGCGCGGCGACGCGTGCGCGGCCGAGCAGCCGTTGCCCGTTTGGCGTCAGGCGCAGCACGCGCCCGCGCCGGTCCGCCGGATTGACCGCCCGCACCACCAGCCCGCGCCGCGCCAGGCGGGTCACGATCGCCCCGGTGGTCGAGCGGTCGAGTCCGATGGCCTCCGCCAGGGTGCACTGGTCGAGTCCGGGATGCTGGCCAATCAGCAGAAGCGCGCCGTACTGGCCCGGCGTGAGGGCGAACGCCGCCAGTTCCTCCACGAAGATCGCGACGCCGATCTGGTGGCAGTGGCGGATCAGGAATCCGGGCCGGCGGTAGAGCGCGCCGACGCCGTCGCCGCGGCCGGCCCGGCGCGTCACGCCGTCACCGCCGGCTCATGCTCCAGCGCGGCATCTGCCGCCCGCCGCACGGCGTCGCGGACCGGGCCGTCGTGCGGCGCGTCCGCCAGGGTCGTGAACCAATGCTCGGGCCGCGGCTCGGAGCGCCGGCGGTTCCAATACAGGCCGCGCAGCATCGCCTCCGCTCCCTCGGGCAGCCGCGCCGGCGGCGTGCGGCCGGTCAGCGTCCCCCACACACCGGCCCAGCAGCGCGCGACCGACCATGGATTGTAGCCGCCGCCGCCGAGCACGAGCAGCCGCGGCGCCAGCCCGATCATCGCCCGCACGACCCGCCAGAGCGCGTTGTTCGACAGTTCGAGCCTGCTCATCGGATCGTCGGCGAGCGCATCGGCGCCGCATTGCAGGACCACCGCGTCGGGCACGAAACCGCGCACCAGCGGCACGATCGCGTGTTCGCGCAGATGGTCCATCTCGCTGTCGTTGAAGCCGGCCGGCACCGGAAGGTTGCGCGCCGACCCGCCGGCGCGATCCTCGATGCGCCCCGTGTAGGGCCAGCGCCCCTCCTCGTGGACGGAGATCGTCAGCACGCGCCGATCGCCGGCGAAGGCGATCTCGACGCCGTCGCCGTGATGCGCATCGACGTCGACATAGGCGACGCGCGACAGGCCCTGGTCGAGGAAGGCCAGGATCGCCAATACCGGATCGTTGAAGTAGCAGAAGCCGCTCGCCTGATCGCGACGGCCGTGATGCGTGCCGCCGGCCGGCGAATGGACGATGCCGCCCGCGCGCAGCAGATCGGCGGCCTTGAGCGACGCGCCGCAGGCGGTCGCGGGGCGGCGGAACACTTCGCCGAAGATCGGGTTGCCGTTGCGCCCGATGTTGTGTCGCCGGCCCGTCTCCTCGTCGATGCGCTGCGCCGCCTCGGTCGCCATCACCGCGGCGACGTAGTCCGGATCGTGAAAGCGAGCGAGCTGCGCGGGCGTTGCGACCGGGCTGTCGACGTAGTCGGCCGGATCGATCCAGCCGAGCGCGCGGATGAGGTCGAGCGCGGCCGACACCCGCGGAATCCCCAGCGGGTGGTTCGAGCCGTAGCGCGACTGGCGATAGATCTCGCTGGCGATCAGGACCGGGCGGGGCAGCATCCCCGCCGAACCTAGGGGCTTTCGCGGCGCCGTCAACCCGTGTCGCGCGGCATGTGAACGACTTGTGTCCGCGGCGGCGGCGGTGTACATGACGCCCGTCGCGCCTTCCGGGATCGTCCCGCCGGTGCGGCCACCACGGGGTGTCGGGCTCGTCCCGGCTGAGATCATACCCGTCGAACCTGATCCGGCTCATACCGGCGAAGGGATTGTGTGGAATGCCCGACGCATCGTCGCCCGCTTTCTCCGTTTCCGTCCGTCTCGGCCGCGTCGGCTGGCGCGACCAGACCCTGTGGGATTCGCTCGACTTCACGCTCGCCGGCGGGCAATGGACCTGCCTGCTCGGCGCCAGCGGCATCGGCAAGACCACCCTGCTCCGGCTGATCGCCGGGATCGACGACAGCGCCGACGCCGCGGTCGCCTGCTCCGACGGCGCGCCGCTGCGCGGCCGGGTCGCGTGGATGGCGCAGCACGACCTGCTGCTGCCGTGGCTCAGCGTCCTCGACAACGCGCTGCTCGGCGAGCGCCTGCGCGGCGGTGACCGGCGCGGCCGCCGCGGCGCGGCGCGCGACCTGCTCGCCCGCGTCGGCCTCGGCGACAAGTGCGACGCGCGGCCCGCTTCGCTGTCGGGCGGCGAGCGCCAGCGCGCGGCGCTGGTGCGCACCCTGATGGAAGACCGGCCGGTGATCCTGATGGACGAGCCGTTCTCCGCGCTCGACGCGATCACGCGGCTCGCCATCCAGGACCTCGCCGCGCGCCTGCTCGCGGGACGCACCGTGCTGCTGGTGACGCACGACCCGCGCGAGGCGTTGCGCCTCGGCCATCGCATTCACGTGATGTCGGGCAAGCCCGCACGCCTCGAACCCGCGCAGTTGCCGCATGGCGTGCCGCCGCGCGCGCTCGACGATCCGGCCCTGCCGGCGATGGAAGCCGAGATCGTGCGCCGCCTCGCCGACAGCGCGGGGGCCGGCCGATGAACGCGCTGCGTCCCCTCGCCGTCTTCGCCGGCCTGATCGCGCTGTGGCAGGCGATCGTCTGGGCCGCCGGCCTGCCCCCTTTCATCCTGCCGGCACCCGCCCGCGTCGCGGCGACGCTCGCCGAGCGCTGGGACTTCCTGTTCGCCCAGGCGGCGATCACGCTGCTCGAAATGGCGCTCGGCCTCGTCGCCGGCGCGACGTTCGGGGCGCTGTGCGCGCTCGCCCTCGCGCAGGTGCCGCCGCTGCGGCGCTGGCTGCTGCCGGTCGTCATCGCCAGCCAGGCGGTGCCGATCTTCGCCATCGCCCCGCTGCTGGTGATCTGGTTCGGCTACGGCATCGCCTCCAAGGTGGTCGCGGCGGCGCTGGTGATCTTCTTCGCCGTGACGTCGACGTTCTACGACGGTCTCACGCGCACCGAGCGCGGCTTCCTCGACCTGGCGCGCGTGATGGGCGCCTCGCCGTGGCGCCTGCTCGTCCACGTCCGCGTGCCGGCGGCGCTGCCTGCCCTCGCCTCGGGCCTGCGCGTGGCCGCCGTGATCGCGCCGATCGGCGCGGTGATCGGCGAGTGGGTGGGCGCCAGCGCCGGGCTCGGCTTCGTGATGCTGCACGCCAATGCGCGCATGCAGACCGACCTGATGTTCGCCGCCCTTTTCATTCTCGGCGTCGTCGGGGTCGCGCTCTACCACGTGGTCGACCTGCTGTTGCGCCGGCTGATTCCCTGGCAGCCGGTGACCGTTTCCCAGGACTGAAGGAGTCTGTGATGTTCCGTCGGAGCTTTCTCGCCCTCGGCCTGGCGGCCGCGCTCGCCTCACCTGCCGCGGCCCAGGCCCCGCAGCGCCTCCGCGTCATTCTCGACTGGTTCGTGAACCCCGACCATGGCCCGCTCTTCGTGGCGCAGGAGCTCGGCTACTTCCGCGAGGCCGGGCTCGAGGTCGAGCTGATCCCGCCCTCCGATCCCGCCGACCCGCCGCGCCTCGTCGCCGCCGGGCGTGCCGATCTCGCCATCACCTACCACCCCCAGCTCGTCGTCGCCGCGGCCGACGGCATCCCGCTGGTGCGCATCGCCACGCTCGTCGACACGCCGCTCAACATCCTGATGGTGCTCGCCGACGGGCCGGTGCAGCGCATCGCCGACCTGCGCGGCCGGCGCGTCGGCTTCTCGGTCGGCGGCTTCGAGGACGGCATCCTCAAGGCGATGTTCGAGCGCAACGGCATGAGCCTGCGCGACGTCACGCTGGTCAACGTCAACTTCTCGCTGTCGCAGGCGCTGCTCGCCGGCCAGGTCGACGCGGTGATCGGCGCCTATCGCAATTTCGAGCTCAACCAGATGGCGATCCACGGCCGCCAGGCCCGGGCGTTCTTCCCCGAGCAGGAAGGCGTTCCGGTCTACGACGAGCTCATCGTCGTCGCCAACCGCGCCAACGTCGCGGCCCCCTGGCTGCGCCGCTTCGTCGACGCGATGGAGCGCGGCACGCTCTACATGGTCAACCAGCCCGACGAGGCATGGCGCCTGTTCATCCGCGGCCGCGCCAATCTCGACGACGAGCTCAACCGCCGCGCCTGGCGCGACACCTGGCCGCGCTTCAGCCGCACCCCCGCGGCGCTCGACCGCGGCCGCTGGCAGCGCTTCGC
>JAEUKZ010000117.1 GCA_016793045.1 Alphaproteobacteria bacterium | reverse complement strand
CCCATCTGGAAATTCTGCTGGCCGATGACCTGCTTGTAGACGTCGGTCGCAAGCACGTCGAAGCGGCCGCCGATGACCTTGGGAATGCCGAAATCCGTCATCACCAGGGTGAAGACGACGAAGGACGCGCTGATGACGCCGTACTTCGCGCCGGGCAGCGTGACGGTGAAGAACGTCCGGGCCGGCGAGGCGCGCAGCGCCAGCGCCGCCTCGTAGAGCCGCGCGTCGGTGGTTCGCAGTGCCGTCACCAGGATCATCAGCGCGAACGGGAAACAGTAGAAGACCTGGGCGATGACGATGCCGATCGGCCCGTAGATCGAATGGCCGAAGAGCAGTCCGCGGAAGAATCCCTGGTTGCCGAACAGGTAGATCAGCGACAGGGCCGGCAGCAGCGACGGCGCCAGGATCGGGATCAGGGCAAGTGCCGAAAACAGGCCCTTCGCCTTCATGCAGCTGCGCGTCAGCGCATAGGCGTAGACGAAGGCGAGCGGCACGACGATGACCATCGCCAGGATCGACACGAACAGGCTGTTCCAGATCGAGCCGACCAGCGACGGATTGCCGAAATAGGCGATGTAGTTGGTGAGTCCGATGAAGGCGCCGTCGGCGTTCTGGAAGCTCTTGGACAGGAGCGCCCACAGCGGCAAGCCGATCGTCAGCAGGAGGAAGACGACGAGGACGAACAGTCCCGCCCCCATCAACCGCTCGTCGGGACCGAGGCGCGGCTTGACGATCGGTGCGGCGGAGGGCTCGGCGATGCTCGCCATCGTTCAGGCCGGAAAGACGCGCAGCCGGTCGGCCGGCAGCGCGACAAGCAGGCGCTTGCCGGGCGCGAGCTCGAGATCGCGCAGGATGTTCGACGACAGATCGGCGAGGATCGACCCGATGCCGTCCGCCACCGGCTCGAGTTCGCCGCGACCGAAGGCGCCGAGAAAGTCGATCGAGGCGATCGTCACCTCGATCGCATTGGGAGTCGACGCGGTGACGCCGCGCAGCTGCACATCCTCGGGCCGCAGGCTCACCTTGACCGGCGTCCCGGCGGCGAGCCCGGCCCCGGCCGCGACGGCGAGTTCGGCGGCGCCGACCTTGACCCGGCCGTCGCCGCTCACGACCCCGCCCAGGAAGTTCATCGTGCCGACGAAATCGGCCACGAAGGCGGTCTGCGGTGCGCGGTAGACCTCGATCGGCGTACCGACCTGCTCGATCACGCCGTGGTTCATCACCACGATGCGGTCGGCCATCGTCAGCGCCTCTTCCTGGTCGTGCGTGACCATGATCGTGGTGATGCCCAGGCGGGCCTGCACCGCGCGGATTTCGTGCCGCAGGCGCGCACGCACGCGCGCGTCGAGCGCCGACAACGGCTCGTCGAGCAGCAGCAGGCCCGGGGAGGTCGCGAGCGCACGGGCCAGCGCGACGCGTTGCTGCTGGCCGCCGGAAAGCTGGGCCGGATACTTGGCGCCGGCGTCGGGCAGGCCGACCAGGGTGAGCAGCTCGGCCACGCGCGCGGCGATCTCGGCGCGCGACTGGCCGCGGCTCTTCAGCCCGTAGCCGACATTGGCCTCGACGCTGAGATTGGGGAACAGCGCGTAGGACTGGAAGACGATGCCGAAATCGCGCTCCGAGGCCGGCAGCGCCGAGATGTCGCGCCCTGCCTGCTCGATCGAGCCGGAGGTCTGAATGTCGAGCCCGGCGATGGCGCGCAGCAGGGTCGTCTTGCCGCACCCCGACGGACCGAGGAAGCAGATGAACTCGCCCGGATGGACGTCGAGCGAGACCTCGCGCAACGCGGTGAAGGCGCCGAAATTCTTGGTGACGCGGCGGATGCGCAGATAGGGCTCGGTCGCCGGCGTGACCCCTGCCCCCAGGATCGGTTGATGCAGATTCATGGCCGCGCCCCGCGCACCCTGCGCCGCGCGCCGCCGCACCGGATCGCTCCCAGCCGCCCCCGAAACTCGATCATACCGCCCCCTGCAGGCGTAATTTTTCTTAGCCTGCCGACCTACCTTCGCAGGTGCAACACCTATTCCGCAACCGTGACACTGGCATTACGCCCGGGAACGATCACGCCGGCCACGGCAGCGAATAGGTCTTCACGTTGGTGAAGCTCTTCATCGCTTCGATGACGCCTTCCTTGTAGCCGAGGCCGGAATCCTTGACCCCGCCGAAGGGCGACATTTCGATGCGATAGCCCGGCACCTCCCAGACGTTGACCGTACCGACGTCGAGCTCGTTGATGAAGCGGGTGATGTAGTCGAGCTTGTTGGTGCACACGCCCGAGGACAGCCCGTACCTGGTCGAGTTCGAGACGCGGATGACGTCGTCGATATCCTTGCAGCGCACCACCGGAACCACCGGGCCGAACGTCTCCTCGCGCACCAGTTCGCAGTCGTAGGGCACGCGGTCGACGACCGTCGGCGGATAGAGCGCGCCGACGCGGTCGTTGCCATGGAGCAGCGTGGCCCCTTTCGCGACCGCGTCGACGACGCGCGCTTCGAAGAGCCTGGCCGAACGCTCGTTGATCACCGTGCCGACATCCGTCGCCGGATCCATCGGGTCGCCGCACTTCAGCGCCTTCGCCTTGGCAAGCACCAGCGGCACGAACTTGTCGGCGACCGCGTCGACGACGAGGATGCGCTTGACCGCCGTGCAGCGCTGGCCGGAATTCTTGGTGGCGCCCTGCACCGCGAGCTCCGCCGCCTTCTCGAGGTCGGCATCCTCCATGACGATCAGCGGATCGTTGCCGCCGAGCTCGAGCACGACCTTGCGGTAGCCCGCCTTCGACGCGATGTATTTTCCGGTCGCGACGCTGCCGGTGAAGGTCACCAGCTCGATGTTGGGATCGGTGATCATCGCGTCGCCGATATCCGCCGGCTGGCCGGTGACGACCGACAGCATTTCCGGCGGCAATCCGCATTCGTAGAGGACGTCGGCGAGCGCCAGCGCGGTGAGCGGCGTGAGCTCGGTCGGCTTGAGGACAACGCGGTTGTTGGTCGCGATCGCCGGCGCGATCTTGTGCGCGACCATGTTGAGCGGATGGTTGAACGGCGTGATCGCGCTGATGGCGCGCAAGGGATAGCGCGTCGTGAAGATCTTGCGCGGCTTGCCATGGGGGGTGATGTCGCAGGAGAACGTCTCCGCGTCGTCGCGAATGCAGAGCTGGCCGGCAAGGTGGAACACGTCGTAGGCGCGGCCGACTTCGTAAAGCGAATCCTTCTTCGAGAGTCCGCTTTCGGCGGTGATGAGGTCGGACAGCGTGTCCTTGCGCGACCGCAGCGCTTCCGCGGTCGCCATCAGGATCTTCTGGCGATCGTAGCGCGACAGCTTCGGCTTGTACGACGCGGCGATCGCGAAGGCCTCGGCGACCTGGTCGGCGCGGGCGCGCGCGACGGTGCCGACGAGCGACCCGTCATAGGGATTGCGGACCTCGATCGCGCCCTCGCCCGCCACCTTGCGGCCGGCGATGCGCAGGACTTCCTGCCGGGGTGCGGGTGGCGCGGCGACGGCACGGAGATTGGCGGTCATGCGAAGACCTCTTGCGATGCGTGGTTGAGCGCCAGGTCGAAGGCGTCGAAATTGCGCAGGCGGCGGCCCGACTCGAGCGCGATGCGGCGGTTGACCAGCAGCGGCACGCGCTGCTCGGAGATGCCGCCATGCGAGCGCAGCGGCTCCTTGAGGCCGGACAGGTCGTGGCGGTCGGCCGAGGTGCCGATGACCTTGTGGCGCGCCGAGACGACGACGATGTCGCCGATGCGGTCGGCAGGCAGCTCGAAGCGCTGCGCCGCCTCCTCGCGCGCGAGCGCCGCCTCGACGCCGTCGAGCGCGGCGACGCGGCGCAGGATGTCGGCACGATCCGCGCCCGCCGGCAGATACGCGGTGGCGAACGAGCCGAGCGCGCCGTGATGGACGACATAGGGATCGGTGATGGGCAGGATGACCCGCGCGACCGCCTTGCCGAGCCAGCGGTCGAGCACGTCCTGGAGGTACAGCACGTCCGGCTTGCCGGCCGCGTCATGCTTGGCGTTCATGCCATGGTCGGCGGTCAGCACGATGACCGCGCCGAGCGCATCGAGCCGGCCGAGATAGCGGTCCATCATCGCGTAGAAGTCGTTCGCCACCGGCGTGCCGGGCGCGTGCTTGTGCTGGATATAGTCGGTGGTCGAGAGGTACATCACGTCGGGCCGGTCGCGCTCCATAAGCTTGACGCCTGCGGCGAACACGAACTCGCTGAGGCCGGCGCTGTAGACGTCCGGTACCGCCATGCCGACCAGGTCGAGAACGCGGTCGATGCCGTTGGTCTCGAGCGTCGCCTTGTCCGCCTTCTCGGACGAGAAGCACACCGCCCGCTTCGGCCCCAGCACGAGCCCGTGGCCGAGCAGGCCGCGCAGCTTGTCCTTGGCGGTGACGATCGCGATCGAGGCACCTTCGTCCTGCAGCGCCTTGAAGATCGTGCCGGTGCGCAGGAAGCGCGCCTCGTTCATCATCACCTCGGCGCCGGATTCGCGGTCGAAGAAATAGTTGCCGCAGATCCCGTGCACCGCCGGCGTGGCGCCGGTGACGATCGACAGATTGTTCGGGTTGGTGAAGCTGGGAACGATGCAGTCCGCGACCGCGCTGGTGCCGCGATCGAGCACCCGGGCGAAGAACGGGCAGCGCCCGGCCTCGACCGCGCGCTCGATGTAGCCCGGCTCCGAGCCGTCGACGCAGACGATGACGACGGGGTCGCGCGGCGTGCGATAGCTGCGCGCGTTGACGGTGACTGTGCGGCGCTCGCGCATCGGGCTCACTCCGCCGCCGCGCGCGCCGGCGCACCGCTGCCCACCCCCATCTCGGCGAGGATCGCCTTCACCGCGGCGACCGCGCCGCGCATGTGCGAAGCGTCGAGGCGGCCGATGCAGCCGATGCGGAACGAGTCCGCGACCGTGAGCTTGCCGGGATAGATGACGTAGCCGCGGTCCTTGAGCCGGTCGTAGAAGGTCTGGAAATCGAATTTCGGATCCGACGGCATGTGGAAGGTCACGATGATCGGCGCCTGCAGCGCCGCCGGCAGCAGCGTGCGGAAGCCGAGCGCCGCCATGCCGTCGATCAGCACCTTGCAGTTGTCGGCGTAGCGCGCGAGGCGCGCGGGCTGCCCACCCTCGGCGCGGAATTCCTCGATCGCCTGGTGCAGCGCGACGATCGCCTGGATCGGCGGGGTGAAGCGGTACTGGCCGGTCTTCTCCAGCGCCTGCCACTGGTCGTGCAGGTCGAGCGTCAGCGTCGTCGCGTTGCCCTTGGCCGCCTGCAGCGCCTCGATGCGGCAGACGACGTAGCCGAGGCCGGGGATGCCCTCGAGGCATTTGTT
>JAEUKZ010000083.1 GCA_016793045.1 Alphaproteobacteria bacterium | reverse complement strand
GTCGCCTCGGAGGTGAAGAGCCTCGCCAACCAGACCGCCAAGGCGACCGAGGAGATTGCCGAGCAGGTCGGCGCGATCCAGGCCGCGACGGCCAAGGCGGTCGCCGCGATCGCCGACATTCGCGGCACGATCGTCGGCGTCAGCGAGATCTCGACGTCGATTGCCTCGGCGGTCGAAGAACAGGATGCGGCGACGAAGGAGATCGCGCGCAACATCCAGCAGGCGGCCGCCGGCACCACGCAGGTGAGCGCCAACATCTCCGACGTCAATCGCATGAGCGGCATCACCGGGGGCGAGGCGAAGAAGCTGCAGGTTGCCGCCGATGGCTTGTCGCAGCAGGCGCGGACCTTGCGCCGCGAAGTGCAGACCTTCCTGGAGCGCGTCCGCAGCGCCTGAACGCGCACTGCCTGCAGCCGCAGCACCGGATCGCCGCGTCGCAGCGCGTTAACGCGCTGCGCGCGCATTAAGCTTGCTGTTACGTGAGGTAAATCCTCCTGTTACAGCCCGCTGCTACCTCTGATCGCGTGGCCGGACGATCCGACCTTGTCGGGACCCCGGCCGCGACGTTCATCGATCTGAGGGAATGCACATGAATACGCTTGCTCGGGCCCATAGTTCCGCACCTGCCGCCACGGATGCCCATGATCGCGACGCGCGCCTGCGCTTCATGCAGATCGATGCCCGCACAAGCGAATTGCTGCATGGCTTCTGGCCGCACGTCGAGCGCGCCCTGCCGGCGATCCTCGACGGCTTCTATCGTCACGTCACCAGCGAGCCGCAACTCGCGGCCCTGATCGGACAGCAGAGCGACCGGCTCAAGAAGGTCCAGTCGAGCCACTGGGCGCGGCTCTTCTCCGGCACCTTCGATGTCGACTACGTCCAGAGCGTGCGTACGATCGGGATCGCCCACAACCGCATCGGTCTGGAGCCGCGTTGGTACATCGGCGGCTACGCCTTCGTCATGAGCCAGCTCGCGGCGCTCGCGGTGCGAACCTATCGCTGGAAGCCCTCGATGCTGGCAGCCGTGCTCGCGGCAGTGAACCGTGCCGTGATGCTCGACATGGATTTCGCGATCTCGGTCTACCAGGAGGCCATGCTGGAGGAGCGCCGCCAGCGTCAGGTCAGGGTCGAGCAGGTGATCGCCGATTTCGATCTGACGATGAAGGGCACCCTGGAAGCGGTCGCGGGCGCTGCGACCGGCCTGCAGTCGACCGCGCAGACGCTCTCCGGCACGGCGGACACCGCGACGCGCCAGGCGATGGCGGTTTCGGCGGCGTCCGAGCAGGCGTCGACCAACGTGCAGACCGTCGCCGCGGCGGCGGAGGAACTCGCGTCGTCGATCGCCGAGATCGGGCGCCAGGTCACGGCGTCCGTGCGCACCACGCAGCGCGCGGTCGACGAAGCCAATCAGACCAACGTCCTCGTCCGCGCGCTGGCCGACGGCGCGCAGCGCATCGGCGAAGTCGTCAAGCTCATCAACGACATCGCCGGGCAGACCAACCTGCTGGCGCTCAACGCCACGATCGAGGCGGCGCGCGCCGGCGAAGCCGGCAAGGGCTTTGCGGTCGTCGCCAGCGAGGTCAAGTCGCTCGCGAACCAGACGGCGAAGGCGACCGAGGACATCGCGGCGCAGGTCGGCTCGATCCAGGAATCGACCGCAAAGGCGGTGACGGCGATCGACGCGATCCGCGCCACGATCACCGGGGTCAACGAGATCTCGACCACGATCGCGGCCGCCGTAGAGGAGCAGGACGCGGCGACGAAGGAGATCGCACGCAACGTTCAGCAGGCCGCCGCCGGGACGAGCGAGGTTACCAGCAACATCAGCGGCGTGAACGACGCTGCGGGCCATACCGGTCGCGGCGCCGGCCAGGTCCTCGAGGCCGCCGCCTTGCTGTCCAAGCAGTCGGACGTCCTCCGCAGCGACATCGGCGCATTCTTCGAGCGCGTGCGGACGGCCTGACGGGACGGGGGATCGGCAACGATGGCAAGCGTCCACATTCATCCGCGCCTCGCCGCCGGCCATGCGGCTGTGATCGATCGGCTGGGCCAGGCGCTCCACGCTTTGCGCGGCGATGGGATCGAAGCGCTGAGCCGGGCAGGGGCCGCACTGCGGCGCCTGCCTGGCGACGCCTTAGCCGGATCGGCGCACGAAATGGCCTTCGAGATCGATCAGGTGATCGCGGAATTGACGGCGCTCGCGGGCCCCGGGATTCCGACGATCGACATGATCCTGCGGCTCGAGCGGCGTCTGTCCGCGCTGGACACGCGCCTCGCGACCGCAAGGGCGCAGGCCGGCCGCGGCTAGCGGCGGCGCACGGGCGTCGATGGCCGGACACTGACGGGAAACGCCGCTGACGCCGCCATGCGCCTGCGGGCCTCTTCGAATTTAGGTTGCCGGGGGCGCGTTGCCGCTATAGTCCCGGCGCCATGGACGCCGGCCTTCCTGACCCTGCGACGGCCCGTTTCGGCGACCCGACCCGCGCCGAGATCGTCGCGACGGTCGCACACCCCGATCTGCACAAGCTCTACGACTACTGGCGTGCGCGCGGGACGCCCGGCCGGCTGCCGTCGCGTCGCGACATCGATCCGCTCGACATGGGCTTCATGCTCGGCAACCTCATCCTGGTCGACGTCGTGCGCGATCCCGACGGTCCGGCGCCGCGATTCCGCTATCGCCTGGTCGGCGCCAACCTGGTCAACATGCTGGGCATCGAGATGACGGGGCGGATGCTGGACGATCACCCCGATCCGCAGTTCCGCGAGGTGGCGAAGCGGGTCTATGCGCGGGTAGCGGAGGACGCACGGCCCACCGCGGCGCGACGCGACGCTGTGGTCGACGGGCGCGTCCGCCGCTACGAGGCGATTCACCTGCCGCTCGCCGCCGACGGCGCGACGGTGGACATGGTTCTCGTCGGCATGCGCTTCGGATAGGCGCATCGTCGGGAGGTGCGGATGGCATCGCGGACCGTCGAGATCAATCGGGCCCCCGTCCTGACGCTGTGGGCGAGCGTCGTCGCGGAGCGCCTCGGCTTCGACGCCGACGAGGCGCTGACGCTCGGCAAGGCGCTGGCCGGGCTCAATGCGCAGGCGAAGGGCGTACGACTCGGGATCTTCAAGCCGGCGCCCGCGGCGCTGCGCGCGGAGCGCGCCAGCCGCGCCGGCGAAACGAAGATCCATGTCGCGCTGATGGGCCGCGCCATCACGGTTGCGACGACGCCGACGGGTTGGCGCGCGCTCGCAAAGGACAAGCCGATCGATCCGGCGTCGGTCGCCCGCTACCTCGAATCGAAGTTCGGCGACGCGTTGGGCGAGTGCCGCGCCGCGATGACGGCGCTCGCGCGCACCTTCACGCCGGCCGATCTTGCCGATCGCGCCTATGACCTGTACGTCGCGTTCAGGCCGGCGATTCCGGAGGGCGAGTCGGGCTGGGGCGCCAAGGGGGCGCTCGATCTGGCGGTGATCGCGCGTCTTGCGCGATCGCGCGGCGATGGCTGAAATCCTTGATTCCCAGCGGGTTTCTCGATCGATCGAATTTTCGGCAAATTCGAATACAGTTCCTTATTCTTTTTATACTTGATGGTACTTGGTATTTGTTTGGCGTTCATCAACCCTTAAGCAATCACCTGTAGAAAGACGCCATCGGCCGCTCCGGTTGGCCTGACTGTCGTCTCAACCTGTAGGTGATCGCTATGACCAAGTTTGCCAAGTCCCTGATCAACGACGAATCGGGCGCAACCGCGATCGAGTACGGCCTGATCGCCGCCCTCATTGCCGTCGCCGCCATCGCGGGCATGGGCGCCCTGGGCACGCAGCTCAGCGGCATCTTCAACCGCGTCGCCACGACCCTGCAAAACGCCGGGACGTGATTCGGCCGGGCTGCCGGCAGGCGGGGTGCGACATCCCGCAGCCGGCACCCGATCCGCTGTTGCAGCGTCGGCCGGCTTCGGCCGTGCCGACGACGCAACGGACCTGACGCCGCCGCGCGCGGCCGCGTCATTCGCCCGGAGGATCATCCTCCCGGCCCGATTTCCAGCAGCCGCTATCCCATCGTCTCGCCGATCCGGCGACGGCGCGCCGCTGCATTCTTCCCGCTTCGTTGGGCCGCCGTACCGCGCGCACCGGGCCGCGCCGGTGGCGATCGTGCGCGTTAGATTTCCTGTTTGCGCGGCCAAGAACTTCTCGTTCGTCGTGCGCGCGCGGCCATCCTAGCTTCATTCGCGATCGCATCCCGCGCCGCTGGGCGTCGACGAAGGGAGTGCCGCAATGACCTGGATGCTCGGATTTTCCGGACCGGAGTCGGCGCTTGCCGAAGCCGCCGTGCGCGCCGACGCGGCCGAGGCATCCACCCCGGCGCGCCAACGGCGCGGCCTACTGCCGCGACTGCGTCGCCGCTTCGGCGGCGGCGCCTCGCACCACCTCAGCACGATGGAGGCTGTCATGGCTCTTGCCCTCGACCATTCTGACCGGCCGGCCGCGAGCGGTGGCCCGGAACCGCGCGCGTCGCGCGATCTCGTTGCCGCGTTGACTTATGTCGAGAAGACGGGCGAACGGCCGGTCGCCTACACCTTCGAGCCGCCGCCCGGGACGCCGTGGCGCAGCGGCGCGTTCGCGCAGCATCGCGTCGCGATCACCGACGCGCGGCCGCTCGCCAACGAGCTGTCGCTCGACATCCAGGGCTTCGAGGTCGTGCGCGCGCCGGACGCCGTCGATGACTTCCACGACCCGGCGCAACTCGACGCCTATCTGCGCGCGGTCGAGCGCGCCGTCGGCATCGCGACCGGCGCGCGCCGCGTCGTTGCCTTCGACCACAACCTGCGCAGCGGCGCCAATACCGGCCGCGACGCGCGCGGCGTGCGCGAGCCCGTACGCCGCGTCCACAACGACTTCACCGCCGGCTCCGGGCCGCAGCGCGCGCGTACGGAGCTGCTCGCACGCGGCGAAAATGCCGACGCCGCGCTCGCCGGCCGCTTCGCGCTGATCAACCTGTGGCGGCCGCTGCGCGGGCCGGTGCGCGACGCGCCCCTCGCACTCGCCGACGCGCGCTCGATCGCGCCGGGCGACTTCGTCGCCCAGGATCTCGTCTATCGCGACCGGGTGGGGGAGACGTACGGCTTCGCCTACAATCCGGCGCATCGCTGGTACTACTTGGCGGACCAGCAGCGCGATGAGGCGTTGCTGATCAAATGCTACGACTCGGACGCCGCGCAGACCGCGCGCTTCACCGCGCATACCGCCTTCGACGACCCGACGGTTCCGCCCGGCGCGCCGCCGCGCGAAAGCATCGAAGTGCGGACGCTGGTGCTGTACTAGGCGCGCGCGGACTACGGAGTCCTGTTGAGAAAATTCAGCGCCAGGCCCGGCCGCGGCCATTTCATCGCGACCAGCCGCCCCGACAGCGAAAGCGTGATGTAGGCCGTGCGCAGGTCGGCGCCGCCGAAGCAGATATTCGTCGTCATCCGATCGGGCATGGCGACGAAGTCGACCAGCGTGCCGTCAGGCGCGATCACCGAGATGCCGCCGGTCGCGAGCGTCGCGACGCAGACGTTGCCCGAGGCCTCGACTGCCAGGCTGTCGAAGCGCTTGTAGTCGCGCCCGCCGCTCTGGTGGACGAGCCGTCCGCCATGCGGGCTGGGGTAGGGATGCTTCTTGACCTCGCCCGGGCCGGTGACGTCGAACGCCCATAGCCGCGCGCCGATCGTCTCGGCGACGTAGACGGTCTTCTCGTCTGGCGACAGGCCGATGCCGTTGGCGGTGGTCACCGGAAAGGCGACCTCCTTGAGCTGGCGACCGTCGGGCGACAGCCAATAGACGCCTCCCTGATCCATGTCGCGATGGCGCGACTTGCCGAGATCGGTGAACCAGATTCCACCCTGGCGGTCGACCACGAGATCGTTGGGGCCGCGCAGGCCGCGCTCGGGCAGGCCGCGGGTCAGGGTGCGGACGGCGCCCGTTGCCGGGTCGACGCGCTCGACCCGGCCGTGCGTATAGTCGAAGGACTGCACCGCAGGGCGGATGCCGAGGTCGTCCTCGATGAACTCGAAGCCGCCGTTGTTGCAGACATAGATGGCGCCGTCGGCGCCGATCGCGAGGCCGTTCGGCCCGCCGCCATTTTCCGAGACCACGCTCACCGTGCCGCCGGCGCCGATCCGGCTCACCGTGCGCCGCGCGATTTCGACGACCAGGAAGCTGCCGTCGGGCATCGCCACCGGGCCCTCGGGAAAGCGCAGACCCGTCGCGATGACGTCGAGATCGACCATGTCGGTTTCCTCCCCCGCGGTATCGGCCGGCCCGCGGCGATGGGCCGCCGTCAGGTCGAGCGGCCATCCTGCCAATGGAACACGGTCATGGACAGGATCATGTCGACGTTCCTGCCGTCGCGCGCCAGCGGCATCATCGCGCGCTCGATGCTGTCGACGTATTTCGTGTGGTCGACGATCGCGACCCCGCGCCGCCAGTCCGGCCGCCGGGCTTCGACGATCCGGTCGAGCACCGCGATCACGCGCTCGGGGTCGGGGGACAGGCGCGGGTCATCCATGAAGTCGCCGGTGCGGCCGATGAAGCCGGCCTCGACCAGCGCACCGCCGACGAGGCGGATCTGGTAGCGGCGCGGCCAGCCCGGCATGACGTCGATCAGCCAGAGGTTCGGCAGCAGATGCGGTATCTGGATCGGATCGAAATGCTGGCGCCCAGGCAGGAGGTCGGGGGCCGGCCGGATCGATTCCCAATAGGCGATGAAGGCGGCGACGCGCGAGGTGGGTTGTTCGGCCTCGAACATGCGCGTGCTCATATAGGAATGCCGACCGCTGATCCAGGGCGAGAGGCTGCGTCAAATCCGCAACCCCATGTTCGGGTGCGGCTGCGATGGGCGCGGCATTTGTTGCGAACACGAAATGAAATCGGGCGCGTCGGAAGCGCCCGCCCATGCGATCGTTTCCAGGCCGAAATCACAGTTGCCTACAAGTTCAGGAGTTGTAAATTTATCAATTTAAAACAGATAATTATAACTTGTTTCTGATGTAAAACAAAACCGACCAGCCCGGATCAGGTGGTGCGTCCGTCGTGCCAGTGAAAGATCGTGTAGCTCATGATCATGTCGACATGGGTGCCATCGCGCGCAAGCGGCAGGAGCACCCGCTCAAGGCTGTCGACGAACTTGGTATGGTCGACGACGGCCGGACCGCGACGCCAGTCGGGCCGGCCGGTTTCGGCGACGTCGTCGAGCGCGCCGACGACTTTTGTCGGGTCGGGCGCGATGTGCGGGGCATCCATGAAGTCGCCCGGCCGACCGGCAAAGCCGGCCTCGACGAGCGCGCCGCCGACCAGTCGCATGCGAAAGCGGCGCCGCGGGCCGGGCACCACATCGATCAGGCAGATATTGGGCAGGAACTGCGGAACCCGCATCGGGTCGAAATGCTGTCGCCCCGGCAGCACCCCGGGGCTTGGCCGAAGACTATCCCAATGGGCACGGAATGCCGCGACCGACGGTGAAGGTTCTCGCGCGTAGGACATCATGCTGGTCGTGGGGAAGGGGCTGCTGTCGCCACCGCGGTCTTGCCAATCTCGTTTGGCCGCGGGCAGAGCCTGGGGGCGCCTTGCGCCGCCGCGCACCGGAAGCCGTACGTCATGGCGCCTGGTCCGCTTCGGCCGCCCCACTGCATCGCCGGAGGCATTCTCCAGGGATGTACAGAAATATCCGTTAAGACAATCCCTACGAGGGGATACGACAACCGATGAACAAATGACCGGCGCCCCCGGGTTGCATCCCGAGGGCGCCGGCCGATCAGGCCCGGACCGGCGGGCGGCCGCGGATCGGGTATTGCGGGTCGCTGTAGCCCGGCGTCGACGGATGGCCGACCGGCACCAGGGAATCGACCAGGGCCTCATCCTCCGCCGCATAGGCATGCTTCAGACTGCCCGCGTACTCCTCCCATTGGGCCAGAGTGCGGGGGCCGGCAAGCACGGACGTCACAATCGGATTGGCAAGCACCCAGTTCACCGCAAACTGGCCGGCGGTCATGCCGCGCGCCTCGGCATGCGCCTTGATCCTCTGGGCCATCTCCAGCGACTCGCGGCGGAACTCGGTCTGCAGCATCCGCGCGTCCTTGCGGCCGGCCCGGCTGTCGGCCGCCGGGGCGGAATTGGGGGCGTACTTGCCCGTCAGCACCCCGCGGGCCAGCGGCGAGTACGGCACCGCGCCGAGCCCGTGATAGGCGCAGGCCGGCAGCACCTCGACCTCCGGCATGCGGTTGAAGGCGTTGTAGTAGGGCTGGCAGCAGACCGGCTGCGGCACGCCCATCGCCCTGCATATCTCGATGAAGGTTGCCATCCGCCAGGCGCGGAAATTGGAGATGCCGACATAGCGGATCTTGCCGGCGCGGATCAGGTCGCCGACCGCGGCGGCGGTCTCCTCGAGCGGCGTTTCCTCGTCCTCGCGGTGCAGGTAGTAGACGTCGATGTAGTCGGTGCCGAGGCGCTTCAGGCTGGCGTTGCATGCCGCCTCGAGCCAGCGTCGCGACAGCCCGCGGTCGTTGGGGTCGTCGCTCATCGGGTTGGCCGCCTTGGTGGCGAGGATCCAGCGCGTACGGTCGCGCGCGATCAGGCGGCCGACGATGCGTTCCGATTCGCCCTTGGCGTAGGCGTCCGCGGTGTCGATGAAATTGGTGCCCCCGGCGCGTGCGGCATCGACGATGCGGCCGGCCTCGGCCTCGTCGGTGCGGTCGCCGAACATCATCGTGCCGAGGCAGAGGGGCGAGACCTGAAGGCCCGACCGGCCGAGCCTGCGATAATTCATAATCTGTTTTCCTTCATCGGCTTATGCTGAACCCTTCGGTGCCGGCGCTGCCGCGGCGGCGCCCTTCTATAGCGCAAACCATGCGCCGATGGGCAGACGCGGCGGGCCGTTTCATTTCGCGATCCCGTGTCCCGCATGAACGCCTTCTCGCCCTCGGCCGAACTGCCCTTCATCAGCGTCGTGCTGCCGACCTTCAACGAGGCGGCCTATATCGAGGACTGCCTGCGCACGCTGCTCGACGATCCCTATCCGCGCGACCGGCTGGAGGTCTTCGTCGTCGACGGCGGCAGCACCGACGGCACGCGCGAGATCGTGGCGCGGCTGCGCGGCGAGTTTCCCTTCCTGCGGCTGCTCGACAACCCCAAGCGGCTGCAGGGTCCGGCCTTCAATCTTGCCTATCAGGCCGCCGACAGGCGTGCTGCGTGGATCGTGCGCTGCGATGCGCACGCGCGCTACCCGCAGGGATTCCTCACGCGCTGCATCGCGGCGTGCCAGACCCGCGGGGCCGACGTCGTCACCTATGCCGACGCGCCGATCGGGCTCGGCTGCTTCCAGAAAGCGGTCGCCTTTGCGCAGAATTCGCCGATCGGGGTCGGGCAGTCGCTCTACCGGCTCGGCACGCGGTCGGCCTTCGTCGACCACGGCAAGCATGGCGCCTTCCTGCGCGCGACGCTCGACAAGGGCCTGCTCTACGACGAGAGCTTCGCGATCAACGAGGACGTCGAGCTGTCGCACCGGATCTGGCAGTCCGGCGGCAAGGTCTGGCTCGAGCACGAGCTCAAGGTCGGCTACTACCCGCGCCATTCGCTGCGCGGCCTGATCCGCCAGTACTATCTCTACGGCCGCGGCCGCGCGCGCACGCTGATGAAGCACGGCATGACGATGAAGCCGCGCCAGGGTGCGACGATCGCGCTGCTCGCGGTCAATCTCGCGTCGCTCGTCGGCGGGTTTTTCTGGGCGCCGCTGTGGCTGGCGCTCGCGGCCTATCTCGCCGCGATCGCGGCGGGCTCGGTCGCCGGTGCCGTGCAGCGGCGCGATCCCTGCGTCCTGCTCGCCTTCGTGGCGCTCGCGGCCATGCACCACGCCTGGCCGGTCGGCTTCATCGCCGAGCGGCTCGCCGGCCGGTCGCGTCGCTGAGCGCTAGTTCTGCGGGCCGGCGAGGCCCGGCGGCGGCGGGGCTGCCGTGCGGTGGTCGCGGTTGCGCGCCAGGGTCTCGAGCGGAATCGACAGGCCGAAGCGGACCCGCGGCGTCTCGGCGACCTGCGACCCGCCCTCGAAATGCGCGAGCGCGCCGTCGCTGCCGCGCACCTGGCGCGGCGGGTCGGCGGTGCTGACGACGTTGGCGACGTCGAAATAGGCGTTGGGCGCCACCTGCACCGCGGGGCGCGAGCTGCGCCACTGCCACCACCGGCGGCGCGGCTCCTCGGGGGGCGGCGGCGGGTTGACGGCAAAGCCGGGCGACGGGGGCGCGAGGCGCAGCGCCGGGATGCGTCCCACCGCCGGCGGCGGTGCGATCACGCGCGGTGTCGACGCCGCGCCGCTTTCGTCGGCGGCCGCGGGCACGGCGACGAAGCGGGGTGCCTCGGCGTCGGCCTCGACCGGCGTGGCCGCAGGAATCAGCGGCTCGTCGTCGCTTTCGCCGAGGTCGATCGTAAAGTCCCAGTTGCGATAGCGGATGGCGAGCAGGCCGCAGTCGTCGCCCGCGGTCATGGCGCAGCGATCCGCGGCGCCGACCGTCACGGCGATCCGCCAGTCGCTGTCGGCGGGTGCGGTCCGCATGTTGCCCGCGAATGGCGCGGCGTCGGCAAGCTGGACCGGATCGGCGGCCTGTTCGGGCGTATCGGCGTCGGCGCTTTCGCTGTCGCCGGCCTGCACCGCCTCGTCGGGGGCGGACGGGGCGGCGGCATTCGCCGCGTCGTCGGGCGGCGGTGGTATCAGGACGGGGATCGCGGCTTCGGCCGTGCTCGGCGGGCGCGGCTCGGCGCGCAGCGTCGTCGCGATCGGTTCCGGTACGGCATAGACCGCGACCCCTGCGGCCAGGGCGGCGGCGAGCGATAGTTTCCGGCCACGAGGCATTGCATCGGGCTCCGGTTAAGGGACGGCCCGTGCATTATCGAGACCTTAGGGTTAACGGATCGTGAAGGTGGCCCCGGGGCCGCGCATTCAGGTGACGGTGACCCGTACGGTCTCGCGGATGACCGTGCCGTCATCGTCGGTCCACGCGAGCGCCAGCGCGCCCGAATCCGCCGCAACCATGTAGAAGGAGATATAGGGATTGGCGGAGATCGCCGGCGCGAGGTCCATCGCCAGCACGGGCTGGCCGTTGAACGTCGCCACGAAGCGGTTGAGGATCTTGCGCGGAATCACGGCGCCCTGGGCATCGCGGCGCTGGCCGGACTCCATCTCGTGCGTGATCAGCGTGCGGACCTCGAAGGCCTCGTTGCGCTTGATCGGCGAGGGCAGGCGGACGCGGACGGTCGACATGGCCGGGTCCTCCGTTCAGCTTCCGCAGCCGCCGATGGTGACCGTCGCCACGGTCTGGCCGGCCCACAGCGTGCCGTCGCTCATGTCGGCGTAGGCGATGACGTTCATTGTCCGCGCCACGCGGATGCGGGTCGAAATCTCGGCCTTGCCCGCGGCCGGCGTCAGCGTCGCGCTGAACACCTCCGGCCGCGGATTGCCGTCGGACACCACCAGCAGCGTCTTGACGTGATTCTCGGCCGTCATCGGGCTTTCGACCGTGACGGTGATCGGCACCGTGCTGCCGTTCTCGGCGATCTCCGGCATCCGCACGCGCACGCGGCCCTGCTGCGGCGTGCGGCCGGCGGCGAGGCGCTGGAGCAGTTCGGCGTGCGCGGGGGACGGGCTCTGGGCATGGGCCGAGCGCGCGACGATGATCATGCCGGCGAAGGTTGCAGCCCCGGTGCGCAGCGCCCTGCGGCGGGTGAGGCCTTGCGGATCGGACATCGGACTCGGGCTCCTTGGCACGCCAGCCGGCGTGCGGGCGTTCGAATCGCTCACGACACGCAGCCTTCTAGCAGCGTCGACGGGGGGCGGCAACGCACAGCTCCGTGCGGACGCCCCGTCGCGGGGCTATTCGTCGTTGTTGAGCAGCGTGAACAGGCCGGTATCCGGCAACTCGCCCAGCGTCGCATTGTCGAGGCAGGCGTCGCGCATGTTGGCGTGGAGCAGGTTGGCGCCGCGCAGGTCGGCACCGGAGAGGTTTGCGCGGATCAGGTTGGCGCCCTTCAGGTTCGCGGCGGCGAGCAGCGCCCCGCGCAAGGTCGTGCCGACCAGGATCGCGTATTCGAGATCGGCGGCCGCGAGATTCGAGCCGGCGAGATCGCGGCCGCTGAGGTCGAGGCGCGCCAGGCGCGCACGCTTGCCGTCGCGTCCGCCGCTCTGGATCCAGGCCGCGTGGGCCTTGAGCAGCTCGGCGATCTGCGCCGGATCGAGGACGCGGGCGCGGTTGGTCTGCGCGCGGCTGACGTCGACGCCGCTGAGCGTCGATCCGAGCACCGCGGCGCCGCGCAGGTCCGCGTCCATGAGTTGCGCGCCGTCGAGGCGCGCATCGACCATCTCCGCGCCGCGGAACTGCGCGGAGCGGAGGTCGGCGCCGGTCAGGTCGGTTTCGGCGAGAATGGCGTTGCTGAAATCGGCGTTCTTGAGCTTCGCATGCGAGAGATTGGTCGAGCGCAGCACCGCACCGATGAAGGTCGAGCCCTCGTTGCCGTCGAAGCGCGCCGCCGAGACGCTGACGACGCGGCCGCTGCGCAGATCGGCGCTCAGCAGATTGGCGCCGGTGAGGTCGGCGCGCTCGAACGTGGCGCCGCGCAGGTCGGCGCGTTCGAGGTCGGCATTGGTGAGGTCGGCGCCGTCGAAGCGCGCCCCGAACACGTCGGCGCCGCGCAGGCTCGCGCCGCGCAGATTCGCGTTGCTGAAGTCGCAGGCGACGAACTCCGCCTCGGCGAAGCTCATGTCGCGCATATCGAGGCCGCTGAGGTCGCAGTGACGCAGCACGGCGCGCTGGCCGTCGCGCATCCGCCGGACGCTGCGGCGGTGCTGCTCGTGCAGACGCACCAGCAGCGGCTGGGTGATGCGAACGCCGGTCAGCACGGGATTGCCGGTGGCGGAGTTGAGGACGGCGTTGGTGGGCGCGTTCATTGCGGACGTTCAACCTTCTGGATCTTCGAGTCGGGTGCGGTGGTTGAGGAATTCGCCGGATCGTACACGCGAATTACTAAGCGACATTTACCGTTTCGTCCGGTTTGACTGGCATTAATCCTTTGGGTTTGAAAACTTCGCCGAAACGTTGAATAGATTGCGCGAGGAAAAACCTCTCGTCGTTGCAGGGCTTTGTTCGGCAGATACGACTTTCTATGGATTCGCGGCGCCCAACTTTGTGTGCGTTTTTCCATTCATCTCCGGCAAATCGTTGAAGATCGGCAATCGACCGATATAGTCGTCAAATCAACGTCAAATTGGAGGAAACGATGTCGATGCTCGCGCGCTTCGCCTCGGACGAGAGCGGCGCTTCGGCGATCGAGTACGGGCTGCTCGTCGCGCTCGTCGCCTTCGGCATGCTCGCGAGCCTGCGTTCCCTCGGCCCCAGCCTCTCCGGCATGTTCTTCCGCGTGGCGACGACCCTCGCCGGTTTCTGACATCACGACCCCCGGCGCCGGCGCCTTGCCGCGCGCGCGCACCGGCCTGTATCCTCGCCGCGATTTTCGCCTGCGTTCGAAGGCGGCAGAGAGGCGGCGTGGATGGCCCGGAAGCTCGTCATCGTCATGGTCAACACCGACCGCCGCAACCCGGAGGAACTCGGGGCGCCGTTCTTTCAGGCGAGCGTCGCCGCGGCGATGGACTACGAGGTCGAGGTGATCTGCACCGCGACGGCGGGCGCGCTGATGAAGCGCGGAGTCGCGGAGGCGCTGCGGGTCAAGCCGGGCTCGCCCAAGTCGGTCTACGACTTCATCAAGGACGCGCACCAGGCGGGTGTGAAGTTCTACGGCTGCTCGGCCAATCTCGATCTGTTCGACATGACCAGGGCCGACCTGATCCCCGAATGCGCCGGCGTCGTCGGCAGCGCCTACATCATCGAGCAGGTGATGGAGAATGACGACGTGCGCGTGCTCACCTATTGATCTTGATCGCCGCCGGCGCGCGCGAGATCGTGCGCGCGCCGCGGCCGCGCCGCCCCTATGATGGCGCCGCCCCTTCCGCCGATCGAGGACAGCATGCCAGGCAACGAAACCGCGCGCGCTTCGACCGCAGGCCGCCTTCCGGCCGCGATGGCGGCTCCACCCGATCCGTCGGTGGCGGCCGAATGGACCTACAAGCGGCTGGTCGCCTATATCGTCCAGTTCGAACGCAACCTCGACGCCGACCACGAGGTCGCCGGGCGCATGGTTTCGTTCGGCACCACGGTGCAGTTCCACATCGTCGATGTCGGCTACTGGAATCCCGACATCATCACCTTCGACGGCGTCGATCAGTCTGGCAACGTCATGAAGCTCATCCAGCACGTCTCGCAGCTCAACGTCCTGCTGATCGCCGCGCGCAAATTGCAGCCTGCGGCCGAGCCGCGGCGCATCGGCTTCCTGCTCGAGCACAAGCAGGCCGGCGCGACCGACGCGGCGCAGCCGATCCGTTGATGGGGACGACGCCATGCCGGTGATCCGCGGCTGCCAATTTCCCGACGATCTGCTCTACGACATTGCCAATCACGCCTGGTATCGCGAACTGCCGGACGGCACCGTGCAGGTCGGCATGACCGCGGTTGCGGCGGCCATGGCCGGTCAGATCGTCGCCTTCACGCCCAAGCGCGTCGGCCGCGCGGTCGAAGCTGGGAAGTCCTGTGCGACGGTCGAGAGCGGCAAGTGGGTCGGGCCGGCGCGCATCGCCTTCGACGGCGAGGTGGTGGCGATCAACGAGGACCTCGAGGCACGCCCGGGCATCGCCAACAGCGATCCCTACGGCAAGGGCTGGATGGTGATCGCGCGGCCGACCGACTGGGCGTCGGTGAAGCCGCGCCTGACCCCCGGCACCGCGCTTGCCGCGGCCTACGAGGCGAAAATGGCCGCCGACGGCTTCGCCGGCTGCGGTCCATAGGCTCGGCTCCGGTCCGATCGGCGCGGCCGTCGGGCGCGCGCGCCGCAACGCCGGGTGGACCGCGGTTCAACCGCCATTCGCGGACGCGTCGGGTCGCCCGGCAAGGCGCGCCGGATCGGCGGGCACGATGGCGTGGTCCGGAACGTCCCCGAGCACGACCGCGCCGGCACCGATCACCGCAAAACGTCCGATCGTGCATTCGCCGCCGATCACCGCACCGGGGCCGATATGCGCGCCATCGCGCACGCGGCAGCGGCCGCTGACGATCGCGCCGCGGCCGACGAACACGTAGTCCCCGACGATCGCATCGGGGCCGACCTGCCCGCCCGGGAAGACGGCGGCATGGCGGCCGAGTGCCGCGCCGGGGTCGACGACTGCGAAGGCGCCGACATAGCTGCCGTCGTCGACGGCGGCGTCGTCGGCCACGCAGGCGGCGGGATCGATGACGCGTGCCCAGCGCTCGTCGGCGATCGCGAGCCCGGCGATCCGCGCGGCGCGTTCGGGCATCGCCTTCGCCTTGTGCAGCGGCGCCAGGAACATCGTGTCCTCGGGCAGCTTCGGCCAGTCGGCGAACGTGCCGACGACGGCCTGGTCGGAGACCAGGGTCCCGACCGTCAATGCGTCGTTGAGGAAGCCGGCCGCGCGCACCGGTTCGCCGCTCGCGGCCATGCGGGCGATGCTCTGCGCTGCCATCGCGCCCGCGCCGGGTCCGCCGAAGATCGCGATCGATACGACCGGCCGGCGCGTCGAGCCCTTGCTCATGTTGCGCGGTCCCTCCGCTCTGCTTGAGGCGCGCCGGCGGACCAGGCCGGCCGCGCACCGAATCGGGCGGCGTTCATGTGGCGAGTGTCGATGCAAACCGGCCCGCCGCGCAATGCTCGACCCGCAGGGCCGCGCGCGCCGCATTTCTTATGCGTAGCCGCGGGCGGGCGCGGCGCGATACGTCCATTTCCATCGGAACGGACATCATGGAACGCTTCTCCTGGCTCCGCCGGCGCCGCGCCGCCCCGCCGCTCGCGCCGATCCTCGCCGCCGCGGCCGATCGCGCGGGCAACGACGGCGTGGCGCTGCTCGTGCGGACTCTCGGCCCGCAGCTCGACCGGCCGGTCGACGTCGCGACGGCCCTTGCGCTGGCGCAATCGTCGTGCAGTGCCGCCGCATGCAGCCGCGAGGCGCGGCTGGTCCGGGTCCTTGCGCGCATGCACGAGCAGCTTCGCTGCAACCGCAGCGATCCGCGGGCATGGACCGAGACGGCGCGCCGCCGGGTCTTCGATCCCGACTGGCTGGTGCGGCCCTGCGCCGGCGATCGCGTGCTGGCGGCGGCCGCGCATCTGGTCTGGCGGCAGGCGGTGGCGCGGCTGCGCGGCGCGGGCGACGACGTCGCGCTGCTGGCGCTCGCCGAGCTCGCCGGCGATGCCGACGTGCCGCGGACCTGGTCGCGCCGGCTGCGGCGCGCGCTCAGCGGCGGATGATGATGGTGTCGATCGTGCCGTCGGGGCCGCGCGGCGTCGGCATGGGCCGCCGCGGCTGGGGCACCGGCGGCTCATAGGCGCGCAGCGAGGGCACCGGGCCCATCCCGGGGTCGACCGTCGGCGTCTGCTGCTGCGGCGCGTAGCGGCCGCGGCGCTGCTGGATGATCACGATGTCCGGCGCGGCGCTGCCGGCATGGGGCAGGGTGTCGCGGCGCTCCTCCTGCCGGCGCGTGCCGCGATCGATCGTGGCGCCGGGGGCGACCGTCGCGGTCGCCGGATCGATCGGGCCCTGCGGCGCGGTCGCCGGCGGCGGTGGGCGGCGCGCGGGGCGTACGATGGTCACGGTACCGTCGGGCGTCTCGACGCGCTCGATCGCCGAGGACTGGTCCTGCGCGCGCGCCGGCGCCGCAGCGGCGGACGCCACGAGTATCGCCAAGGGTATGAATGCGCGCATCGCTTCAGTCTCCGCCCGTTCGACAACGGCGCGCAATCGCCGTGCATTCCGCCCGCAGCGGGCTCTCACCCCGGTGCGCGTTCAGCCGCGCGCGAGCATGGCGCGGGCGGCGCCGGCGAGGCTGCCTTCCTCGAGGTACTTCATGCCCGCGATCCCGCCGGCGACGATCGCGGCGAAGGCGATCAGCGACCCGGCGGCGAGGGTGGAGAGGCCGGTGATTCCCTGGCCGACGGTGCAGCCGAGCGCCAGCACGCCGCCTGTCCCCATCAGCGCGCCGCCGGCGAGGTGGCGCAGCATGTCGGGCGCGTTGGTGAAGCTCTCGACGCGGAAGCGGCGCGCGGCGATCGCGGCGACGAACGATCCGGAGATCACGCCGCCGACCGCGGCGATGCCGAAATTGATCGTGGCACCGCTGAAGGTCATCAGGTAGACGAGGCCTTCGCCGATCGGCGCGACGAAGGTGAAGGAGGCGAGCGGCGTCGGATCGAAGTCGTCGGCGCCGGCGATGCCGGTGATCATCCAGCCCGCGGGGATCAGCAGCCCGATGATGGCGCCGCCGGCGATGTCGCGCGGGCTCGCGCGGAAGTCGCGGTCCCTGAAGCAGATCCACGCCAGGACGCCGGCCGCGAGCGCCGCGAGGGCGCCGCGCGCTGGCGCGGGCGCGAGCCCGGTCGCGCGCGCGAGCAGGTCGGGCAGGCCCTGGCCGCCGATCGCCTGGAGGGCGAGGCCGGTCGGCTCGATCCAGGCGACGCGCGCGAGGCCGATGATGCCGCGCAGGGTCATGTAGGCGAACAGGCCGAGCACGATCGCCACGACCAGCGACTTGAGATTGCCGGTGCCGATGCGCACCAGGGTCTTGTTGCCGCAGCCGCCGGCGAGCGTCATGCCGAAGCCGAACATCAGCCCGCCCACGATCGCGCCGAGCCAGCCCAGGTTGGGGGCGAGATAGATCGAGCGGCCGAGATCGACGAGGCCGGCGAGGTGCAGCGCCTGGCTGCCGGCGATCGCCACCGCGATGGCGAGCAGCCACGAACGGAAGCGGCGATAGTCCTGCAGGTTCACCATGTCCGAGATCGCGCCCATGGTGCAGAAATTGGTGCGCTGCGCGGTGGCGCCGAAGACGATCCCCGCTGCGAAGGCGAGCAGCGCCACCAGCGTGTTCACGTGCAACTCGGGCATCCGGCTCGTCTCCAGGCGCGCGGCAATCCGCACTATATCGTGGTTTTCTAATATGATCTTGCGACCGCTGCGCGACAAGACATACCATCGCGCCGGTTCGCGCGGCGCAGCCGGGGAACGGGATGACGACGACTCTGCTCGACACCAAGGGGCTCAACTGCCCCTTGCCGATCCTCAAGGTGAAGAAGGCGATCAAGGACGTGCCGTCGGGCGGGACGCTGCAGGTGCTGGCGACCGACCCCGGCGCGGTCGGCGATTTCGAGGCGTTCTGCCGCGCCACCGGCAACCAGCTCGTCGACTGGAAGGAAGACGACGGCGTCTACATCTTCAACATCAGGAAGACCGCCTGATGGCGCCGCGCGCCAAGCCTGCCGCGAAGCGCGCTGCCAGGGCGGCCGCGATGTCGGCCGAAGCGGTGCGCGCGCATTGCCTGTCCTTCCCGCACGCGAGCGAAGTGATCCAGTGGGGCGACCACCCGGTGTTCAAGGTCGCCGGCAAGATGTTCGCGGTGCTCGGCACCGGCGCGCCGGGCAGCAACGCCATGTCGTTCAAATGCGCCGACGACAGCTTCGCGATCCTCACCCAGCTGCCGGGGATCGTGCCGGCGCCCTATCTCGCGCGCGCCAAGTGGGTGGCGCTGGAGCGCTTCGACGCGCTGCCCGAATCCGATCTGCGCGCCTATCTGCGCCGCGCCTACGACGTCGTCGTGGCGCGCCTGCCCAAGACGACGCAGCGCAAGCTCGGACTTGCATGATCCGATTCGCGGTCGCGGCGTTCGCGTTCGTCGCCGCATACGCGACGGCGGAGGCGCAGCCGCGCCGCCGCCCGCCGGCCGAGCTGCCGGCGATCGCCGCCGCGGTGCGCGAGTATTTCGAGCAGGAGATCCCGATCGGCTGGAGCGTGCGCGACGTGCAGATCTTCGACGGTGGGCTCGGCGCCGCGGTGTCGCTCGATGCGCCGATCTGGACCGTGCGCGACATGAACGTCGAAGCCGCGGAGGCCTGCCCCAACAGCGAGGCCTTCCTGTGGCGCTCGGTGCTCTACGTCTCGATCCAGGTGAACCGGCGCGGCATCGCCGGCCACGGCACCGCGCGCTGCTCGGCGCTGGGGCGGCGCTAGATCGTCACGGCGGCGCCGGTTCGTCCGGCGCCGGCAGCGCTTCGACCTGGATCTCGCGCAGGGTGCGCTCGATCGCGCGGCTGCGCCGGGAGACCTCGTCGTCGAGGGTGCGCGAGGCGAGATCGATCTGCTTCTGCACCTTCTCGATGACGAGCGTGAACTTGCCGAACTCGGCCTTGGTCTTTTCGAGCACGCGCGCGATGTCGCCCGAGCGCTGCTGGATCGCGAGCGTGCGGAAGCCGATCTGCAGCGAGTTGAGCAGGGCGCCCAGCGTCGTCGGGCCGGTGACGACGACGCGGCCCTGCGCCTGCAGCTCGCTTACCAGGCCGGGGCGGCGGATCACCTCGGCATAGAGGCCCTCGGTCGGCAGGAACATGATCGCGAAGTCGGTGGTGCCCGGCGGCTCGATGTACTTGTCGGCGATACGGCGCGCCTCCTGGCGGATGCGCGCCTCGAGCGCGCGCCCCGCCGATTCGATCGCCACGACGTCGCTCGCCTCGAACGCGGCGGTGAGCCGCTCGTAGTCCTCGACCGGAAACTTGGCGTCGATCGGCAGCAGCACCGGCGCGCCGTCGGCGCTCTGGCCGGGCAGCCGGACCGCGTACTCGACCATCTCGCCCGAATCGCGGCGCACGCGCGCGTTCTTGATGTAGTGGTCGGGGTGGAGCATCTGCTCGAGCAGCGCGCCGAGCTGCACCTCGCCCCAGTTGCCGCGCATCTTGACGTTGCTCAGGACGCGCTTGAGGTCGCCGACGCCGGCCGCGAGCGTCTGCATCTCGCCCAGCCCCTTGTGGACCTGGTCGAGCCGGTCGCTCACCTGCATGAAGGATTCGCCGAGGCGCTTTTCGAGCGTCGCGTGCAGCTTCTCGTCGACGGTCGCGCGCATCTCCTCGAGCTTCTGCGCGTTCTCCTCGCGCAGCTTGTCGAGCCGGCCCTCGACCGCAAGGCGCAGCTCGCGCTGCTGCGCGGCGGACGCCTCGACGAGTGCGGCGAGCTGCGTCGCCATCGCGGTCAGGCGTTCGCGCATCGCCTCGGACATCTGCGCGTCGGTGGCGCGGATGTCGTCGCCGACCTGATTGAGCGTCTTGGTCACCTCCGTGCGCAGGTCGCGCGCGGCGGTCTGCTGCAGCTCGGCGAAGGAGCGCACCGTGCCGCCGATCTCCTCGCGCAGCGCGCGGCCGCGGTTCTCGGCTTCGTCGCGCATCGTGCGCGTCTCGTCGCGCATCGTGCGCTCGAGCCGGTCGGCGATCGTCTCGACCCGCGCCAGCCGCTCGTCGAAGGCGCCGAGCGCGTTGTCGCCGCCGGCCGCGCGGCGCAGCACGACGGCGAGCAGGATGACGGCGAGCGCCGAAAGCACGGCGCCGCCCAGGGTCAGGGCGGTCAGGGGGTCCATGGCGTCACGGTCCGATGCGGGGGCTGCGGCCGGCGCGCGTCATTCCGCGGCTGCACGTTCGGCGACGCCCCATCCATGGAGGATCGCACGCAGCGCGGGCTCGTCCTCGGCGCGCATCTCGGCGGTCGGCGGGCGCACCGCGCCGACCGGCCGGCCGGCCATCGCCATCGCCGCCTTCACCACCGAGACGTTGTTGCCGTTGGCGTGCTTGGCGCGCAGGTCCTCGAACGGGCGCAGCAGCGCCCATTGCCGCGCGATCGCGGCCGCGTCGCCGGCGCGCAGCGCGTCGAGCATTGCGAGCGCCAGATGCGGCGCCACGTTGACGAGCCCCGAGGTAAAGCCGCGCGCGCCCGCGGTCCAGAAATAGGGCGCCCACAATTCCGCGGTGCCGCAGATCCAGGCGACGTTGTGCTTCTCCGAAGGGAAGGCGGCGGTCATCGTGCCGACCTTCTGGACGTCGTTGACCGCGTATTTGACGCCGACCACGCGCGGATGGGCGAGCGCGGGCGCGAGCATCGCGGGCGTCACCGCCGGGTCCTTCACGTAGAGCACGACGCCGATCGAAACCGCCTCGGCGATCGCGAGGTAGTACCGCGCGAGCCCGTCGGGATGGACGTAGGGGCAGACCGGCTGATGGATCATGATGGCATCGGCGCCTTCGTCCTGGGCGGCGCGCGCGAGATGCGCCGCATCCTGGATCGTGTAGCCGACGCCGGCGACGACCAGCGCCTTGCCCCTGGCCTCCTGCGTCGCCATGCGGATGACTCGCTCGTTCTCGTCGCGGGTGAGGGCGTAGAACTCCCCGGTGTTGCCCGCCGGCACGACGATGCGCACGCCGCCCTGCAGCAGGAAGCGGACGTGGCGGCGCGTCGTCTCCTCGTCGACCGAGAGATCGGGGTGCAGCGCAGTCACCGTGACGGCGGACACGTCGCAGAGGGCGCGCGCGAGATCGGCGGGATTCATCTCAATCTCCGGACGAATTGTAAGGGTAACCGATCCTCAATATTCCTGCGCGAGCCTAGCAGAGTTGCGCCTCCGGGTGGAATGCCGCGCGTCGCGGGATACCGGAGTGCGCGTTTTGACCCGCCGCCCGCGATGCTCTACGCTGGGGGCAGCGGTTCATTTGGTGGGAAGGCCGCGTGTCATGAAGCGTTCGCGTTCGATCCGTCTGGTGTTGCTCGGTGCGGCGGCCGTCACGCTCAGCGCGTGCGGCGACGACGACGAGCCGATCGGCGGCCAGTACTTCGCCGACGAGGCGCAGTGCGCCAGCGCCGAGAATGGCGACACCTGCCGCGCGGCGGTCGCGGAGGCGCGCGGCCGGCACATGCTGACGGCGCCGCGCTTCGCCTCGCGTCAGCAATGCGAGCAGGAATACGGCGCCGCGAACTGCGAACCGGTCGAGGTCGCGCAGGCGCAGGGGCAGGCACAGACGACGACGCCGTCGAACGGGAAGCCGGACGGCGCGCCGCAGCAGACCAGCACGCCGCGCACGGGCTTCAGCTTCATCCCGCTGATGACCGGGTTCTGGCTCGCGCGCAACGCGGCACCCGGCGCGATGGCGTCGCCGGTCTATCGCGACGCGCAGGGCCGCGCCTTCTCGGGCCGCTCCTATGTCGGGACCCTGCAGGGCCGCAACTTCACGGCCGACACCACGCGCGGCGGCTTCGGCGGCACCGCGATGGCGCGTTCGGGCAGCGGCGGCGGATCCTGAGTCGATGGAGCGGATCGCGATCACGCCGCGCAGCGACTGGCGGCGGCGGGCGGAAGGGCTTGGCTTCGCGTTCCATACCATCGACGGCAAGCCGTACTGGGACGAGACCGCGGCCTATCTCTTCACCGCGGCGGAAATCGACGAGATCGAGGATGCCACGGCCGAACTCGAGCGCTGCTGCATGGCGGCGGTCGAGAAGGTGGTGCGCGAGAACCTGTTCGCCCCGTTCGGGATGAGCGAAGCGGCCGCTGCGCTCGCGCGCGCGAGCTGGCAGCGGGGCGAGCGCAATCTCTACGGCCGCTTCGACCTGCGCGTCGCGCCCGGCCAGCCGCCCAAGCTCTACGAATACAACGCCGACACGCCGACCGCGCTGTTCGAGGCGAGCGTCGTGCAATGGGAATGGCTCCAGACTCTGTTCGCCGACGACGACCAGTTCAACTCGATCCACGAGAAACTGATCGACGCCTGGCCGCGCCTCGGGCTCGGTCCCGTCGTCCACTTCACCTGCGTGCGCGACCATGACGAGGATCGCGGAACGACCGACTATCTGCGCGACACCGCGACCCAGGCGGGGATCGAGGCGCCGTTCCTGTTCGTCGACGAGATCGGCTGGAACGGGCGCGGCTTCGTCGACGGCGAGGGCCGGCCGATCGCGGCGCTGTTCAAGCTCTATCCCTGGGAATGGCTGATGGCGGAGGACTTCTCGCGCCACATCGGGCCGAGCGGCGTGCGCATGATCGAGCCGGCGTGGAAGATGATCTTGTCCAACAAGGCTATCCTCGCACTGCTCTGGCACATGTTCCCCGACCATCCCAACCTGCTGCCGGCCTATCTCGAGCCCGGCAAGATCGCCGGCCCGGCGGTCGCCAAGCCGCTGCTCGGGCGCGAAGGCGAGGATGTGCGCGTCGTGACCGGCGCGGAGGCCGGCCGGCCCGGCAGCTATGGTGCCGAGGGATTCGTCTACCAGGCGGCCGCGCCGCTGCCGGATTTCGGCGGGCACTATCCCGTCGTGGGGTCGTGGGTCGTCGCCTCGCAGCCCGCGGGCATCGGCATCCGCGAGGACGACCAGCCGATCACCACCAACACCAGCCGCTTCGTGCCCCATCTCTTCCGCTGACCGTTGGAGGGCTCCAGTCGTGCTCGACCGCCTGCCGCTCTACCTCTCGACCGTGCCGAGCTTCCTCGCCTATTTCGCGGTGGCGCTGGCGCTTCTCGCGCTGTTCCTTGCGATCTACACGCGGATCACCCCGCACGACGAGTTCGCGCTGATCCGCGCCGGCAACTCGGGCGCCGCGACCGGCCTCGCAGGCTCGGTGTTCGGCTTCGTGCTGCCGCTCGCCAGCGCGATCGCACACAGCCAGAGCATGCTCGACATGGTCGTCTGGGGCGCGGTGGCGATGATCGTGCAGATCGCGACCTATTTCGCGCTGCGTCTCTGGCATCCGCGCCTGGTCGAGGACATTGCCGAGGGCAAGACCGCGGCCGCGATCACGCTCGGCGGATTCTCGTTCGCGGTCGGCGTGCTGAACGCCGCGTGCATGACGAGCTGAAGGCGCGCGGCGCGGCGGCACCCTCACCCGCATCGGCACTTATGCGACATCGCGATTTCACCCCTCTCGCGCCTCGGCGGGAGAGGGGGCGCACGGCCCGGGTGAGGGGCTCGACGCGGCCGCTCACCGCCCCCGCGTCATCTCGTAGAGCTGCGGGCCGGTCTGCCCGGTGTAGCGCAGCATCGCGCGGTCGCGCGAAACCGCGATCAGAGTGCCGACGACGTCGTCCGGCGCGCCGCCGACATAGGCACGCTGCGGCTCTTCATTGACCGTCGCGCCGCCGAGCAGGACGAGGCGCGCGCCGCCGTCCGGGTAGAGCAGGCCGCTGAGGCGCTGCGAGCCGGCGGTCTTCTCGAAGAACAGCCCTTGCGGGGTCTGGCGGATCGCGCAGGCGAAGGGCGGGTAGGCGAACACGCCGGCGGAGGGGATCTGCACCGACCGGCAGCGCCAGTTCCCCACCAGCGCGCGCTCGTCGAGCGCGCCGGGCTGCTGCGAGATCAACTGTCGCAGTTCCGCGGGCGTGATCGCGTAGTAGTTGGCGGGGGCGATCCGCGCGATGTTGCCGAAGACGGTCGAGTGCCACGCGTCGAGGCGTGCGCGGTCTTCGGCGCGGATGAGCGCTTGCCAGGTCGGCTGCTGCGCCGGCGCGTCCGCGGCGGCGAGCAGGGCCGTCGCAGCGAGGGCGGCGGCGAGCAGGGGGCGAATCATGCGCCGGAGCCTAGCACGAAGCGCAGTCAGTTTCCCCCCGGGTCGCCGGCCTGGAGGCCGCGCGCTGCGACGAAATCCTGGAAGTTGTCGGCCTCGCCCCGGGCGCGCGCGGCTTCGAACGCGCGGTTGAGGCGCTGCTTGCGCTCGACCGCGCGGGCAAGCAGTTCCCGCACCTCCGGCCGCGCGATGCCCAGCCCGTCCGTCTCCAGGCGCGCCCGCACCGTGGCGTAGCCGCGCTGCGCCCATTCGCCCGAGCGCACGTCGTGGCAGATCGAGCCCGCACGCACCCGGTATTCGTAGAGCGGCCGCGCGGTCACCCTGATGCGGCCGAGCTTGTCGAACAGCCGGACGTTGAACGGCAGGTCGTCGCACAGGAACACGTCGTCGTCCCAGCGCCCGGCGATGGCACGCGCGGCGACGAAGAGGATCGGCACCGAGGTGGCGAGGAAGCCCGCGGCATCGAGCACGCGCTCGCCGCCTGCGGGCGGGAACAGGGTCGACAGTTCCGTGCCCGTGGCGTCGTCAACGACGCGCACGTTGCTGGCGGCGGCGCCGTGGCGCTGCGCCAGCGGGACGAGGAGCGCAAGTCGTTCGGGATCGAAGCGGTCGTCGGCGTCGAGCGGCGCGATCAGCGCCGCCTCGGCATGGTCGAGGCCGGCGTTGCGCGCGGTCGCCGGGCCGCTGCCGACCCTGCCGGTGCTGGCGTGGCGGATGCGCGGATCGACGATGCCGGCGGCCGCGAGCGTCGCCGCGTAGTCGCTGCCGTCGTCGGAGACGATGACGGCTTCCCAGTCGCCGCGAGTCTGGGCGCGCAGCGATTCGACCGCGCGCACGATCGTGTCATGCGCGCGGAAGGCGGGGATGATGACGCAGACGGCAGCCACCGGCGTGATGTAGCACGGTTCGCGCCGGGCGGCAGGAGGCGTGACGCGTCGGCGCCCGCGCCCCCGGTGGCGATGCCCCTCAGTGCGTCTTCTTCTTCTCGCCGATCGGTACCGAGGAGGTGAGCAGCTTGGTGATCATCTGCTCGAAGCCGATCAGGTTCTGCGGCACGCCGAGCGTCTCGGCGCCCCAGCGATGGACGCGGTTCTGGAACGGTCCGCGCTCGCGCTTGGCGCCCGTGTAGATGTACCAGCGCGCGAGCGACATCACGCCCTTGAACACGCCCTTGTACTGCGGCGGGAAGTTGCAGCGTTCGTAGAGCTGGTCGCCGCCGCGGCGACCCGGGTCGAGCAGCAGTTCGCGCGCGTTGCCGTAGGGCAGGCCCGCCATGCGCGCCATCGCCATGGCGGCGAACACGAAGTTGCCGAGGCAGAGTGCGCGCAGGACCAGCGTCGGCGTCAGCACGCTGTCGGCGTGCATCTTGCGCACGACGTCTTCCATCTCCTCCGGCGTCGCGTCGGAGAGCGCGGTGGTGAGCAGCAGGTGTTCGCGCGAATGCGTCATCAGATTGTCGACGAAGCTCGGCTGCATGCCGTAGTGCGACACGATGCGCTGGCGCGCCATGTCGGTGACCAGGGTGACGATGCGCTCGATCACGCCGAAGGGCAGGGCGGCGCGCATGCTGACCTGGTCCATGATGCGCGGCACGCCGCCGAAGGTGTCGACGATCAGGTGATAGGTCGCCTCGCTGACGATCGCGTCCTTGTTCATCAGCAGCGTCGTCACGACCGATTCGTCGTTGGTCGCGACGAGCGCGCTCGTCACCTCGCCCGACAGGTAGGTGCGTTGCGCGATCGACTGCGCGTGGTCGGCCGAGCAGCGCCCGATGACGCTGATCAGGTCCTCGTCGGTCAGCACGATCGAATGGCGCAGCATCGGCGCCGCCACTTCGGCGATGTCGAAGGCGATCTGCTGGGCGATGCGATGCGGCAGGTCGGCGTGGTACTTGAGGCTCTCCGCGAGCTTGCGGCGGACCAGCACTTCGGCGTCGCGGCACAGGATGTCGAAGATGGCGACCGCGAGCTCGCGTTCCTGGTCGGTGAGCTTGCCGGTGCCGAAGGCGAAGGCGATCTTCTCCGCCGTCGCCGCGCGATTGACGGAGGACGGCTCGTGCGCCAGGCGCTCGAGGTCGGCGGCGGTCAGGAAGCTGTTTGCGTCGGTCATGGTCTCTGCAAGCTCGACGGTGATCTCCGCCGAACGTGCCCTCTCGCGTCGAATGAAGTCGGCCATCGCATCTCCCCTCACGAATCGGGAGTTTCGGAACGTGAGGCGAGGATACCCACAATCTCTTAATGAATGCTGAATGCAGGGTTGTATTGATAGTAATTAGACAACACAGATGAAATGTCTCGATCTTCTCTTTAAAATTAGATCGAATTTACCCACAAATAATCAAAGAAAGCGCAAGGGGCCGTGATCCCTGCATGAATCACTCGAATACTTCGAAACATACAAAGGCAATCGCGAATTGGAATCGACGACTCGACTATACTGGCAATATTGAAGTAATCACTGGTTTGGCACAGATTTGTCACGGGGCGTCGCGCCCCGGCCGCTGCCGGCTCCTGATGCCGCGCCGGCCGGCGGCAGGCCGAGGGCGCTGCGGACGTGGCGCAGCAGCGCGTGGCGCGCCTCGTCGTCGGGCGCCGCGGTCAGGGCGTGACGCAGGGCGAGCACCGCTTCGGCGTATTCGTTGTGCCAGTCCCGGCCGGTGGCCAGCGCAATCGTGGCCTCGCCGGCGACCGTGCCGGCGGTAATCGGCGGGGCCGCGGTCGCGCGGGCGCGCGGATGGTCTGCGTCCGGCGGTGCCAGGGTCCAGCCGTCGCCGATTGACGGCGCCGTCACCAGCCCGCGCGGCAGGCCGGCGGCCGCGATGGCCTCGCCGAGGGCCGCGAGGGCCGCGCCTTCGCCATGGGTGACGAAGACCTGCCCTGCGCCGTCGAGCAGCGGCACGACCCAGTGCAGCAGGTCGTCGCGGTCGGCGTGGCCGGAGTAGGAATCGAGCGCGCGGATACGCGCGCGCACGGCGATCTCCTCGCCGTGGATGCGTACGTGGCGCGCGCCGCCGCGAATCAGGCTGCCGAGCGTGCCCGGCGCCTGGTAGCCGACGAACAGGACGGTCGAATCGCCGCGCCAGAGGTGGTCCTTGAGATGATGCTTCACCCGCCCGGCGTCGCACATGCCGGAGCCGGCGATGATGATCGCGCCGCGCTTGACCGCGGCGATCGCCTTGCTTTCGCCGACGCTCTCGGTGAAATGGAAATTGGCGGCGCGGAACGGGTCGCGCGAGTTCGCCGGCAGCTCGAGCGCGTCGCGGTGGCGCTCGAACACTTCGGTCGCGCGCCGTGCGAGCGGCGAATCGAGATAGACCGGTGCCGGCGGGATCCGGCCCTCGCGCACCAGCAGCGACAGATCGAGCAGCAGCTCCTGCGTGCGCTCGACGGCGAAGGCCGGGATGATGAGATTGCCGCCCGCCAGCAGCGCGCCGACGACCTCGTCGGCGAGCTGCTTGCGGCGCTGGACCTCGCTGATCCGCGGGCGCGTGCGGTCGCCGTAGGTCGCCTCGATCACCACCACGTCGGCGGGCCCCGGCGTCGCCGGGTCGTATTGCAGCGACTTGTTGCGCGGCCCGAGATCGCCCGAGAACAGCAGGCGCAGCGGGCGCGCGCGGCCGCCGTCGAGCTCGATCTCGATCGAGGCGGCGCCGAGGATGTGGCCGGCGTTGCGGAAGCGCGCGCGCACGCCCGGCAGCGGCTCGAACCAGCGGTCGAAGGATTCGGGCGCGAGGCGGTCGAGCGCCGCCTCGGCGTCCGCGAGCGTGTAGAGCGGCAGCACCGGCGCCGCGTCGCGCTTGGCGTTGCGGCGGTTGAGGCGCTCGACTTCCGATTCCTGGATCGCGCCCGAATCCGGCAGCATCCAGCGCAGCAGGTCGCAGGTTGCGGCGGTCGCGTGGACGCGGCGGTGGAAGCCGTCGGCGACCAGCCGCGGCAGCAGGCCCGAGTGGTCGATATGCGCGTGGGTGAGCAGCACCGCCGCGATCTCCGCCGGCGCGACGGGCCAGGGGCGGAAATTGAGCGCCTGCAGGCTCTTCGGTCCCTGGAACATGCCGCAGTCGACGAGCAGCCGCCCGGCCGCCGTGGTCAGCAGATAGGACGATCCCGTGACGGTGCCGGCGGCGCCGAGGAAGTGCAGCGCGGTCATGCGCGGGCTCCGATGCGATAGCCGGACGCGCTCCCGGCCATTGCGGTGGCGAAGCGGAAATCGGCCGGGAACGCGGCGTGGATGCGGTAGAGCGGCTCTCCCTGGGCGACCGGGTCGCCGAGCTTCTTGAACAGGTCGACCCCGGCACCCTTGTCGGTCGGCGCGCCGGCGAGCCGCGCCACCCGCGCGAGCCGGTGGCAGTCGATGGCCTCGACCACGCCGTCGCGCTCGGCGACGATGTCGCGGGTCATCGCGCCCAGGGTCGCGCCGTCGGGCGGCGGGCCCTGGGCGGCGATGATGCGGCGCAGCTTCTCGAGCGCCGCCCCGCTCGCCAGCAGCTCGCGCGCGCGCTCGACGCCGCGCCCGCCCTTGAGGCCGGGATCGAAGTCGAGGATGCGCCCGGCGAGCAGCAGCGCGCGCTCGCGCAGGTCGTCGGGCGCGTCGGCCGCGTTCTCGAGCACGCGCACGGCGTCGCGCGCCTCGAGCACCGGGCCGATGCCGCGGCCGACCGGCTGCGAGCCGTCGGTGAAGACGACGTCGATGGTCAGCCCGACCTCGCCGGCGATGTACTCGAAGAGCTTGCGCAGCCGCACCGCGTCGGCGCGGTCGCGCACCTTTGCGGTCGGCCCGACCGGAATGTCGACGAGGAGGTGGGTCGAGCCTGCGGCGAGCTTCTTCGACATGATCGAGGCGACCATCTGCTCGCGCGTGTCGACCGCGAGCGGCCGCTCGACCGATATCAGCACGTCGTCGGCGGGCGACAGGTTGACGTGCCCGCCCCACACCAGGCAGCCGTGTTCCGCGCCGACGATCTCGCGCATCTCGTCGACGCCGATGTCGACGCGCGCGAGCACCTCCATCGTGTCGGCGGTGCCGGCGGGCGAGGTGATCGCGCGCGACGAGGTCTTGGGAATGTTGAGGCCGTGCGCGGCGACGATCGGCACCACGATCATCGAGGTGCGGTTGCCGGGAATGCCGCCGATGCAGTGCTTGTCGACGACGATTCCGTCGCGCCATTCGAGCCGCGTGCCGACCGCGGCCATCGCGCGCGTCAGGCTCAGCACCTCCTCGGTGGTCATGAAGCTCGCGGCGGCGATCAGGAAGGCGGCGATCTCCATCTTCGAATAGCGGTTGGCGGTGACGTCGCGGATGATGTCGGCATAGGCGGATTGCGACAGCGTCGCGCCGGCGATCTTGGCGCGCACGTGGTCGAGGCTCGCCGGCGGCGAGGCGTGGGTGATCTCGACCGGCGCGCCCTCGGGCAGGCCGAGCTGGCGGAAGCTCTGCTGGGCGAGGCCGAGCTCGTCGGCGGCGAGCACGCGCGTGTCGTCGACGATGTTGAGCGTGGCGAGAATCCGCCGCCCCGACGACGCGACCTCGATCTTCGACAGCGCCAGGAAGTCCTCGGCGCGATAGAGCGGGCAGGACCGCGCGAGATAGGCGACATTTTCGTGATAAGTGTCGATGGCGACGGCCTTGAGGCGGAGCATGGGCTGAACTCTCGGTCGCGGGGGGCGGGAATCGAGGGCAGACTATAGGGGCAGCCGGCGCGGCGGCGCATCAATCGTCGGCGCCGGCCCGGCGATCGCACAGCGCGGTGCGAGTCCGTGCGCCGGCATGCGGTCGCGGCTTGGCGGGCGCGCGGCGCGGCCCTATATCGGAAGCGTTCAGGATTTGGGGACCGGCATTGCGCCGGCGCACGCGGGGACACGCCATGACGACACGCCGCCGATCGAGCCTCTGCGCCGTCATCGCCGGGACGCTCCTTGCGGCGGGACCGGTCGCGGCGCAGCCGCGTGGACCCGCCGACCAGTGCTCGTCGGAAGCCGTCCGGCCGCAGATCCGCGTCGCCGCGTGCAGCGAGCTGATCACCCGCCAGGCGCAGGCGCTGACCAACGAGAACCTGTCGGCTGCATACAACAATCGCGGCATTTCCTTCGCGGCGCTCGGCCAGGGCGACCGCGCGATGGAGGACTACAACGAATCGATCCGCATCGACCCGCGCAATGCCGCCGCCTGGAACAACCGCGGCAATGCGCTGCTCAACACCAACCAGCCCGAGCGCGCGATCGCCGATCTCGACGAGGCGATCCGCCTCCAGCCGCGCTACGCCGCGGCCTACAACAACCGCGGCAATGCGCGCGTCGCGCTCAACCGGCGCAGCGAGGCGATGGCGGATTTCGACGAGGCGATCCGCATCAACGACCAGTACCCCGCGGCGCTGTTCAACCGCGGCCTGCTGCACGCCGCGCTCGGCCAGCACGAGCGCGCGGTGGCGGATTTCGATGCGGCGCTCGCCATCGTGCCGCGCACGCTCGCGGTGGTGATCGCGCGCGCCAACGCCCAGGCCGCGCTCGGCCGCCGCGACAAGGCGATCGAGGATTTCGAGCTGGTGAGCCAGCTCGATGCGCGCAACGTCTACGCCCTCAACGCGCTGTGCTGGAATCGCGCCGTGCTCGGCAGCCATGCCCTGGCGCTGCGCGAATGCGATGCGGCCCTGCGCCTCGCGCCCGACGATCCCGACGTGCTCGACAGCCGCGCCTATGCCTATTTCCGGGCCGGCCGGCTCGACGATGCGATGCGCGACTATCAGAGCGTGCTGGAGCGCAACCCGCGCGCGGCGATGTCGCTGTGGGGGCGCGGCGCCGTTCGTGCCCGGCGCGGCGACCGCCAGGGCGCAGAGGCGGACTTCGCCGCCGCGCGCGCGATCAGTCCGGCGGTCGAGGCCGAGGCGCGCGCGATCGGCCTGATGCCGTAAGCGCCGCCGCGTCGCGCGATGGTGCCGGGTGAGGGGATTGAACCCCCGACCTTCGGTTTACAAAACCGCTGCTCTACCGCTGAGCTAACCCGGCGACCTGGCTCGACGCCGCATTGATAGTCGCGCCGGTGCGGCGCTGGCAAGAGCGCGCGCTACGGGCGCCGCGCCTGGAGCGCGGTGTCGATCGCCGCCGCGAGGTCCGCGGCGTTGAACGGCTTGGCGATGGTGGCGTCCGCGCCGAGCATCCGTGCGGCGTCGAGAAAGTCGCGGCCGAGCAGCACCGACCCGCCGGTCATCATGACGATGCTGGGCGGCGATGCGCCGGCGCGCAGCGCGCGCAGGATCTCGATGCCGTCCATCTCCGGCATCAGCACGTCGGTCACCACGACGTCGCAGGGGCGGTGCGCATGGGCGGCGAGCGCCGCGGACCCCTTCGCCGTCGCCTCGACCTCGTGGCCGGCGGCGGTCAGCATGGCCGCGACGGCGGCCCGGAACACGTCGTCGTCATCGATGAGAAGAATGCGCGCCATCTTCAACCCGAAGCATGGCGATACCGGGCAGCGATTGCTAGTGTGCCATTTGCCGCGCGGGCGGCGGGGGAAGCGGGCGAGGGAGTGCACGCCGTGCTGCGGCTCAACATCGGCGGAACCGATCCGAAAGACGGCTGGAGCATCTTCAACGTCGTGCCCGGACCGCATGTCGACCACGTCGGCGACATTCTCGATCTCGGGCGCTTTGCCGATGCCAGCGTCGACGAGATCTACGCCTCGCACGTGCTCGAGCATGTCTGGCTCGAGCAGGCCAAGTCGGTGCTGCGGTCGTTCGCGCGCATCCTCGTTCCCGGCGGGCGGCTGATGGTCAGCGTGCCCGACCTGCCGACGCTGTGCCGGATCTACCTCGATCCGCGGCTGTCGCAGAGCCAGTCGACCCAGGTGATGGCGATGATCTACGGCGCCCATCTCGATGCGCACGACATCCATCACGTCGGATTCAACGAAGGGCTGATGTCGACGGCGCTGGCGGAAGCCGGCTTCCGCCGGATCCGGCGCGTCGAGGATCATGGCCTTTTTCAGGACACCAGCGTCCTCAAGGTCATGGGCCTGCCGATCTCGCTCAACATGCAGGCGCAGCGGTCGCTGGTGTAGGGGGCGGGCGATGAAGGCGAAGCGGCCGCAGCGTCCGGCAATCGTCGTCCCGTCCGGGGCGCTCGACCGGCGCGCGATCGCCGCCGATCTGCGCGCCCTGGCGGCGCGCGATCCGGACTTCGCCGCGGCGCTCGAACAGGTCGGGCCGCCGCCGTCGCGCGAGCGGCCGCCGGGCTTCGCCAGCCTGATGCGCATCATCGTCGGCCAGCAGGTTTCGGCCGCGGCGGCGAGCGGGATCTGGACGCGGCTGGGCGCCGCGCTGCCGGTCATCGAGGCGCCGCACGTCGCGGCGCTGGACGTCGACGCGCTGCGTGCCTGCGGCTTTTCGCGCCAGAAGGCGGCCTACGCGCTCGGCCTCGCCGCGGCGGTGGCGGAGGGGCGGCTGCGTTTCGACGAAATCCACGGACTCGAGGACGAGCCGGCAATCGCGGCGCTGACCGCGCTCAAAGGCATCGGCCGCTGGACGGCGGAGATCTATCTGCTGTTCTCGCTGCGCCGGCGCGACATCTGGCCGGCAGGCGACCTTGCGGTGGCGGTCGGGGTCCAGAAGCTCAAGCGGCTGCGCCAGCGTCCGACGCCGGAGCGGCTGCGCCGCCTCGCCGAACCGTGGCGGCCCTATCGCAGCGCCGCCGCCCTGTTCATGTGGCACTACTACAGCGCCGATCGCGCGCCGGCGACCAAGACCGCCGCGGAACCGGGCGCGAGCGGCGCGGCGAAACCCTTGTCCACCAAGGGCTTGCCGGTCTGACATGCGCCGGGCGCGGTTGTCCGCGCCGGCCGGCGATGGCAGGATGCGGGGCCCTTTGAGGATTCCCGATGCCGAAGCCGTCGCAGGCGCTCGCCCAGGCCTTTTCCAACGTCGGTCACACGCTCGACCACGCGCTCACCACCTTGTTCCCGACGGTGGTGCTCGTGCTCGAGGTGACCTGGGGACTCGGCTACGACGAACTGATCGCCCTGTTCATCGCCGGCAACGTTCTTTTCGGGCTGGGGGCGCTGCCTGCCGGATGGCTCGGCGACCGCTGGTCGACGATGGGCATGATGGTCATCTACTTCGTCGGGCTCGGCGCCGCGACCATCGCGACGGGCCTCGCCGACAATCCCTGGGAGATCGCGCTCGGCCTTGCCGCGACCGGACTGTTCGCGTCGATCTACCATCCCGTCGGCATGTCGTGGCTGGTGCGCACGGCGACCGACCGCGGACGCGCGCTCGGCTTCAACGGCATGTTCGGCGCCGCGGGCATCGCGATCGGGCCGGTGCTTGCGGGATCGCTGATCGCGCTCTCCGGCTGGCGCGCGGCGTTCATCGTCCCCGGCGCGGTTTCGGTCGCGATCGGCCTCGCGCTGCTGGCGGCGTGGCGGCTCGGCCATGTCGAGGACCGGCGGATCGACGTCAAGCCGCAGCCGGAACCCGATCGCGGACATGTCGTGCGCGCCTTCTGGATTCTCTCGGTCACCATGACCTGCGCCGGGCTGATCGGCTCGAGCTTCAGCTTCGTGCTGCCCAAGTTCTTCGAGACGCGGCTCGGTCAGGAATACGGCCTCGGCGTGTTCGAGATCAGCCTGCTGGTCAGCACGGTCTTCCTGATCGCCTCCGGCGCGCAGTATGTCGGCGGGCGGCTCGCCGACCGCTTCGGCATGAAGCGCATCTATTTCGTGTGCTTCCTGGTGCTGACGCCGGCGCTGTTCCTCGCCGCGGTCCTCGACGGCTGGCCGCTGCTGCTGGTCGCGATCGCGATGGTGTTCATCAACATCACCGGCCTGCCGGCGGAAAACGGCATGGTCGCGCACTACACGCCGTCGAGATGGCGCGGCACCGCCTACGGCGCCAAGTTCGTGCTCGCGCTCGGCGTGAGCGCGGCGGCGATCCCGATCGTCGGCGCGATCTATCGCGCGACCGGGGACTTCGTGTGGCTGTTCATCATCCTTGGCGCCTGCGCGGCCATCGTCGCGATCGGCGCCTTCCTGCTCCCCGACGATCGTGTGCGGGCGCCCGAACGCGCGGTCGCCGCGGCGGCGGAATAGCCCGCGCGCCGTCGACGGTGTGGGCGGGCCCCCGGCTCGCCCGGCCGCTCAGAATCGCCAGATCGCGCCCAGCATCACGCTGACGTTGTCGCGTGCGTAGTTCGGAATGTTGGCGAAGGTCTTGAGGTAGTCGACCTGCTGCACCAGCGCGACCGAGCGCCAGACCGGAATCACGTTGGCGACGCCGGTGCGAATCTCGTTCTCGCGGCGCGTGCGCGTCGGATCGACCGCGGGGTCGGGCGCGTCGTAGGGTCTGTAGTAGTAGGTCGCGTAGCCAGAAAACAGCCACGGCCGCATCGAGCCGACCGTGTACTCGAAGCTTGTCCCGACCGTCGCGCCGTATTCCTCGAAGTCGAGGTAGTTGACCGCCGTGTTGACGAACCGGGTCGAAATTTCGCCGTAGACGTACCAGGTGTTGCGGAAGCGGTAGCTCACCCGCGTGCGGACCTGGTTCTCGTTGCCGTTGAAGAGCGTCGAGGTCGGCCGCGACGGGATGTTGCGATAGTCGACCGCACGATGCTGGTAGGTGAAGTCGGTGTTGAGCCGGTCCGACACCGGGACCGAGACGTCGAACCCGCCGCCGAACGTGTAGGAGTAGAGCCGGTCGGTCAGGCCGATGACGTTGGCGATGAAATGCGGGCGCAGCGTCACGCCGTTGAAGAGGTTGGGCAACGGCTTGAACCGTGGGCCCGTGGTGATCTCGACCAGCGCGATGTTCGAGGTGTCGACGTTGATCTGCCGCGTGCCATAGGCGTAGGCGGTGGAGACGAGCGCGGTCTCGTCGTTCGTCCCGAAGTCCCAGACGTGGTTGGCGCGGCCGATGAAGATGCCGGCGAAATCGCTGCGCGGCGTCACGCTGCTCGGCACCTGGATGCCGCGCGAATAGAGCTGGTTCGAGGCCGGCACCAGATTGGCGTTGCTGTCGTAGCGCATGCCGATGGTGATGTCGCCGGTGAGCTGGCTGCGCCGGGTGCGCCGCTCGGCCTCGGCCAGATAGGCCTCGACCTGCGGCCGCAGTTCGGCCGGCAGATCGGGCGCCGCGGCGGCTTCGCGCAGATAGGGGATCGCGGTCTGCGGCGAGCCCATGCGCACGTAGAGGGCTCCGAGCTCGAACTTGAGCTGCGGCTGGCTGGGATTGAGGATCAGGAACTGCTCGAGCGCGCCGGCCGCGGCTTCGTAGTTGCCGGCCTGGATCTGCATCTGCGCGTAGCGATACGTCAGCTGCACATTGCCAGGATCGCGCAGCAACTGCTCGTAGGTCTGCCGGATCTGCGTCTGAAGATCGGAGGACGGTTGCGCGATCGCCGTCTCGGCGATTGTAACCGTCAAGGCCGTGGCGGCCAGAATTCGCAGCCACGCCCCGCGCCCGCTGGCCTGCTGCATCGTTACCCCCGGTATGTTGATCCGAGGGTAGAATTCAATCCTTCGCTTGGCAAGTGCGCCCGCGAAAAACCATCACGCAAGCGCCGGAGGGGCTGCGAACAGGCCGGCTGGGACCGGCAGCGGGCCGCAATCCGCCGTCCCCCGCCCAGAAACGGCAACGGGCCCACCCGGCGGGGAGGGCCCGTGGCGCCAGTCGGGGCGCGCGCCGTCGCGTCGGTGGCGCGTCGCCTTCAGACGTCGCGGCGGCGGCGGCGGCGATTGGCGAGGCCGAATGCCAGCAGCCCGCCGCCGAGAACGGCGAGCGTCGCCGGCTCCGGTATGCCGATCGACTGGACGTTGTCGGCGAGCAGGCGGGCGCCGAAGCAGGGGACCGTCGTGCCGTTGCACGTCCCGGCATCGCTCGGAGCCGACGTGATCCGGATCGTGTCGAACACGATGTCCTCGAACCCGACATACTGCGAATAGCTCGGGTTGGACTGATTCGACGGGTTGCTCGTCGAGACGTCGAACTCCTCCACCACCACCCCGTTCAGGAGCGCCTGGATGTGGGTGGTGCCGTCGAACTGGGTCTGGATCTGGAACGCAGCGGCGGTCTGCGGCGAGGTGAAGCCGATCGTGAACGGATCGAAGATCGCCGTGCCGCTCGTCCCCGGGATCGGCGCGAAGTTGCCGATCTGGTCGGAGTTGTTGACCAGCGGGTTGCCGAGCGAATTGGCCGGGTAGTAGCCCGCGCCGCGGAACGTCAATCCGAGGCCGGCATAGGGCTGGACCGTCGAATCGAACGGGGCGGCGAGCGTGTCATGGAACGCGGTGCCCGCGGAGAACGTGAGCTCGCTGAAGGTCACGGTCTGCCACGGGTTGGTGAGGCCGGTGGTGTTGTTGACCAGCGCGGCGGACGCTGCCGCGGACCACAGAACCGCGACTGCTGCGGCGGCGATGCCCAGGGGCCGCGTGAAGTGCGAGGTCATGACAGTTCATCGTCCTTCGGCGTTGCGCAAACCTTGCCCGCTGACAGTGTTATTGCATGAAGCGTGCCCAAAGCCGTATTCGTTTTTTATCAATGCGTTACGGCACTTCATGCATCCGCGCCGTCATCAAATGTAAAGACTGCCGACAACCTTGGGTAAGAAGTCTGCAAAATTTGGCTGTCACCGGAATGCGAGGTTCTGGCAATTGGCCACCGCGCTCACGCTTCCGTGATCATGGTTCGATTCAGAAACTATCACCATAATGTGACGAAATATTGAGTCATCTTGCGTATGTCAACCCGGTGGATTTAATCTGTTTGCGATTTTCTTGTGACCTGCAAGGGCGCCGAGCGGGCGGATTGAAGAGGGTTTTGCGCGCTCGAATGGCGGATCGGCCGGGCAACGCCGAGTGTCTGAGAAATTGGACGCCGGGGAGAGGCCCAGACGAATCCGCCGTCGCCGCGACCGGGAAGCGAGCAGCGGCCGTTCGCCGGACTGGAGGGGCCGGCGGAGTGCGCCCAACCTATTGAGGTCGCCATGACGATTCCTCGTCGCATCGGATTCAGCGCGTTCGTGCTCGCACTGCTGACGACGGTTCCAGTATGGGCCCAGAGCATCGACATCGGGCGCGTCAGCGCGGTCAACCCGGCGGCGGCCGGCCGGCGTCCGGCGGCACCGCCGCAGGTCCTGCAGATCGGCTACAACGTCCAGCAGAATGAGCGGATCACGACCGACGCCGGCGGTCGCGCGCATCTCATGTTCGTCGATCAGTCGGCGATCACGGTCGGCCCCAATTCCGACGTCGTGCTCGACCGGTTCGTGTTCGACCCTGGCCGCGACACCGGAACGCTGGCGGTCACCGCCGCGCGCGGCGCGCTGCGCTTCATCGGCGGCCGGGTGAGCAAGAGCGGCGACGTCTCGATCACGACCCCGGTCGGCACCGCGGGCATCCGCGGCGGCGTGTCGATCGTGCAGGTGATCGACGACCGCTCGGCGCTGTTCGTCCACATCTACGGCCAGTCGACGCGGGTGCAGCCGCGCACCGACTGCAACGGCCAGCCGATCACCATTACCAGGCGCGGCTACGGCGTGCGCATTCCGGATGAATGCTCGCCGCGGCAGCTGACGGAGCAGGAGCTCAACGACCTGCTGGCGAACTTCCGCGGTTCCGATTCGACGACCGCCGAAGCGCTCAACCAGATCTTCACCGCGGCCGGCGGCGGCCCGCCGGTGACGCTCGGCATCGGCCTGCCGCCCACCGGGTTGACCCCCGTGGTGCCGCGCGTCGATACCCGCTTCTTCGACCAGACGCCGACATCGCCGCCGCCGCCGCCGGCGATCGTGACGCTGCCGCCGCCTCCGCCGCCACCACCGCCGCCGCCGCCAGGCGGAGGCGGGTTCGGCAACCCGTGCAATCCCTGCACGACGTTCTGAACGCAGCCTGACTGCGACCGCCGCCCGGGGCTTGCCGCGGCGGCGGCGCGCTCCCATATCCAGCGGCGGACGAATCCGCGCGGCGCCTTAGGGGCGCCGTTTTCGTTTCCTGATCCCAGGCGACACTGGGTGAATACTGAATGGATCGGCGTCAACGCGCTGAAACAGAACGGCGATCGGCGCTTCTGCCGTCATTCACGTGAATAGGGCGTGCGATAATCGAACGCGTTCAACCCTTCTTCCGCTTCGCGGGCGCCTTCGCCGCGGGGGCGGCGGCGGCGAGCGCACGGTCGAGGTCGCGGACGAGGTCGTCGGCGCTTTCGATGCCGATCGAGAGCCGGACGACGTCGGGACCGGCGCCCGCCCTGATCTGCTGCTCTTCGGTCAGCTGGCGATGCGTCGTCGATGCGGGATGGATGATCAGCGAGCGCGTGTCGCCGATATTGGCGAGGTGCGAGAACAGCTCGACCGTCTCGACGACCTTGACGCCCGCCTCATAGCCGCCCTTGACGCCGAAGGTGAACACCGAGCCGGCGCCCTTGGGCAGGTACTTGCGCGCGAGCTTGTTGTACGGGCTCGACGCGAGCCCGGCATAGGAAACCCACGCCACGGCCGGATGGCTTTCGAGGAACTGCGCGACCTTTAGCGCGTTGGCGCAGTGCCGCTCCATGCGCAGGTGCAGCGTCTCGATGCCGGTGATGGTGAGGAAGGCGTTCATCGGCGCCATCGTCGGCCCGAGATCGCGCAGGCCGACCGCGCGCGTCTTCATCGTGTAGGCGAAATCGCCGAAGGTCTCGGCGAAGTTGAGGCCGTGATAGGCCGGGTCCGGCCCGGCCATCGACGGGAACTTGCCGCTCGCGCGCCAGTCGAACTTGCCCGATTCGACGACGACGCCGCCCATCGAATTGCCGTGGCCGCCGAGGAACTTGGTCGTCGAGTGGACGACGATGTCGGCCCCCCATTCGAACGGCCGGCACAGATAGGGCGTCGCCATCGTGTTGTCGACGATCAGCGGGATGCCGGCGGCCTTGGCGATCTTGGCGACCGCCTCGAGATCGACCACGACGCCGCCGGGATTGGCGAGCGTCTCCAGGAAGATCGCCTTGCAGCGCGGCGTCAGCGCCTTCTTGAAGTTCTGCGGATCGCCCGGATCGACGAAATGCGCCGTCCAGCCGAACTTCTTGAAGCTGTGGGTGAACTGCGTGATCGAGCCGCCGTAGAGGTTGCGGCTGGCGACGAACTCGTCGCCCGGTTCCATCAGCGTGAAGAACGCGAGCAGCTGCGCGGCGTGGCCCGAGGCCGCGGCGACGGCGCCGCGCCCGCCCTCGAGATTGGCGATCCGCTCCTCGAGCACGGCGACGGTCGGGTTGGTCAGCCGCGAATAGATGTAGCCGAAGGTCTGCAGGTTGAAGAGCGAGGCCGCATGGTCGGCGTCGTCGAAGACATAGGCCGTCGTCTGAAAGATCGGCGTCGATCGCGCGCCGGTCGTCGGATCGGGTGCGGCGCCGGCATGAACGGCGCGGGTCGCGAAATCGAACGGTTGCGGCTTGCTATCGGCAGGCATCAGGGCGACTCCGGGCTGGGTTCCGACGTGCCCGCGTTCTATCACGCGGCCGGGCGGCCGGTCATGGGCGCAGCGCGGCGACGATCGCCCACAGCCCGATGCCGGCGATGAACGCGCCGGCCGCGCGGTTGATCGCGACGAGCGCGCGCGGCCCGATGCGCGCGCGCAGCAGGCTCACGCCGACGGCCAGCGCCAGCCACCACGCGGCCGAGCCGAGGAACACGCCGGCGACGACGACCAGCGCCGCCCCAGTGGTCTCCGCGGCGACGAGGCCGAGGCCGGCGAACACCGCGACGAAGGACAGGATCGTCATCGGATTGGCGAGCGTGAGCACGAAGACCGATGCGAAGGCGGCGAAGGTGCCGCGCGTCGTCTCGGTCGCCGATGCGAGGGGCTGCGGCGGGCTGCGCGCGGCCTGGACGCCGAGACCCACCAGGATCACGCCGCCGCCGAGCTGGATCCACAGCGCCTGGGCGACCAGTGCATTCGACAGCGCCGTGAGGCCGAACGCCGCGATCGCACCGTAGACGCCGTCCGCGGCGGCGGCGCCGAGCCCGGACACGAAGCCGATCACCAGCCCGTGCGCCAGGCTGCGCTGGATGCACAGCAGCCCGATCGGTCCGACCGGCGCGGCGATCGATACGCCGATTGCAAGTGCGGTGACGAAGAGCGACACCATCCGCTCCAGAAAAATGATCGATAACTGTCTATATAGCCGTAAAAGATACGGCAGTACGGAAAATTCTCAGGAACAATCTTGGCGCCGGTGCCGGCCGTGTCAGCGCATCGCCTTCTGGCGCTTGCTCGAGATGATGCCGGAGTTGATGCCGCCCCACGACAGCTCGCCGCTCAGCCGGCCGTACTCGATCTTGGGGCAGCGGTTCATCACGACCTTGAGCCCCGCCGCCTCGGCGCGCCGCGCGGCCGCATCGTTGCGCACGCCGAGCTGCATCCATACCACCGCGGCGCCCTTGGCGATCGCCTCGTCGGTGATCGGGCCGGCCGCTTCCGAGTTGCGGAATACGTCGACCATGTCGACGGCGACCGGGACTTCGGCAAGGCTCGCATAGCAGTGCTCGCCCAGGATCGTCTGGCCGGCCGCGGCGGGGTTGACCGGGATCACCCGGTAGCCCTTGTGCTGCAGGTACTTCATCGCGAAATAGCTCGGCCGGTTCCAGTTTGGGCTGGCGCCGACCATCGCGATCACGCGCACGGTCCTGAGGATGTCGCGGATATAGCCGTCGCTGTAGGCGTCGTGGTCGACGGCAGGCGCGCGTTCGGGGCCGGTCTTCGCAGTCGCGGCGGGCTTGATCGTCTTGCGGGGCAAGGTCAGCGTCCTTCCCAGCGCGGCGCCGGGCGTTTGGCGATGAAGGCGTCGATGCCGGACTCGGCATCGCGGGCCATCATGTTGCGCGTCATCACCTCGCTCGCATAGGCGTAGGCGCCTTCGAGATCGAGTTCGGCCTGGCGGTAGAAGGCTTCCTTGCCGATCGCGAGGGTGAGCGGCGATTTGCCCGCGATGGTCCGCGCAAGCCGCCCGACCGCGTCGTCGAGGTGCTCCGGCGCGACCGCCTCATTGATCAGGCCGAAGCGTTGTGCCGTTGCCGCATCGACGGGTTCGCCGGTCAGCAGCATGTGCAGCGCCGCCTTGCGCCCGACCGCGCGCGACAGCGCCACCATGGGTGTCGAGCAGAATAGCCCGATATTGACGCCGGGCGTGGCGAAGGTCGCGGTGTTGGCCGCGATCGCGAGGTCGCAACTCGCGATCATCTGGCAGCCGGCCGCCCAGGCCGGACCATGGATGCGCGCGATCACCGGCTTCGGCAGGCGAACGATCGACATCATCAGCCGGCTGCACTGAGCGAACAGCGCCGCATAGGCATCGCGGCCAGGATTGGCGCGCATCTCCTTGAGGTCGTGGCCGGAACAGAACGCGGGGCCATTGGCCGCGATCACCACGACCTTGACGCCGCGCTCGTCGCGGATCGCATCGAGCGCCGCTTGCAGCGCAGCCATAAGGCCGCTCGACAGGGCGTTGCGCTGCTGCGGCCGGTTGAGGGTCAGCGTGGCGATGCCGTCGGCGTCGTCGCGCAGCAGCAGGTCGGCTTCGGGGCGGAGCGCAGGCTGGGAGGACATCGGGAACCTCGCCATCGGCGATGGGGCAGGGCTGCCGGTTTATGCGGCCCGCGCGGGCCGTGGCGCAAGGCCCAACGCCGTTGGACCGGTTGACGGCGCCTGCGCTTGCTGCAACGAGTTTGCCAATGACCGACATCTCCATCCCCGATTTCCTCGCCCTGGTGCGCCAGGGCCTGCCCTGGGTGGCGCAGCTCGACATCGCAGTCGAGCACCTCGATCGCGGGTCGGCACGGGTGCGGCTGCGTTTCAACGAGGGCATCAACCGGCCCGGCGGGACCATCTCCGGACCGGCGATGATGGCGCTCGCCGACCTAGTCATGTACGCGGTCGTGCTCAGCCACGACCGCAAGCTCCAGATGGCGGTCACGACGACGCTCAACATCAACTTCCTGCGCAAGCCGCGCCCGGCCGATCTGATCGCGGACGGCCACGTGCTCAAGCTCGGCCGCCGCCTCGCGGTCATCGAGGTGGCCATCCACTCTGATGGCGAGCGGGAGCCGGTCGCCCACGCGACGGGGACGTATTCGCTGCCCCCGGTCGGCGGCAGCGGATCGTGACTCCTTAATGCTTAATCGTTTAGATCAAATTCAGACGATATGACATTGATATACAGTCGTGAAATCGTCTCGGCTCAAGTGAGGGCCAGGGGCATTCGCTAGGGAGACCGCAGCTAGTGGAGTGATGTATTATATTACCGCAATTCTAAGTGATGATTCTGCATGGTTTTTCTTTGACAGGACGGGGGGTGATGAAGATACTCCGCCGCCTTGAAACCGGCCGATTGCTTCAAGCCGCGTATCTGAAGGGCTGACCCATGAAGACCACGACCCTCTCGCCCGAGGCTGCCCGCAAGGGCAAGAAGTGGCTGCTGATCGATGCCGAAGGGGTGGTCCTCGGCCGCCTCGCGTCGATCGTCGCCATGCGCCTCAAGGGCAAGCACAAGCCGACGTTCACGCCGAACATGGATTGCGGCGACAACGTCATCGTCATCAATGCCGAGAAGGTCCGTCTGACCGGGCGCAAGATGACCGACAAGGTGTTCCACTGGCACACCGGGTTCCCCGGTGGGGTCAAGGAGCGCACGCCGCAGCAGACGCTCACCGGCCGGTTCCCGGAGCGCCTGATCGTCCGTGCGGTCGAGCGCATGATGAAGAAGGACAGCCCGCTGGCGCGCCGCCAGATGCGCAACCTCAAGGTCTATGCGGGGATCGTCCATCCCCATGCGGCGCAGAACCCCGTGACGGTCGATGTCGCGGCGATGAACCCGAAGAACAAGCGGAGCGCGTGAAGCCATGGCCGACAAGACCGGAACCGTCGTTTCCCGGACCCGCAGCCTCGCCGACCTCGCGGTCGCGAGCGCGGCGCAGGCCGTCGGCCCAGCCGCGGGCGATCTGCCGGAGCCGCAGCGCGACGCGCAGGGCCGCTCCTACGCCACGGGCAAGCGCAAGAATTCGATCGCGCGCGTATGGATCAAGCCGGGCACCGGCAAGTTCACCATCAACGGCCGCGACGGGCACGTCTACTTCGCCCGCCCGGTGCTGCGCATGGTGATCCGCCAGCCCTTCGCGCTCGCCAATCGCGCCGACCAGTTCGACGTGTGGTGCACCGTCGCTGGCGGCGGCCTGTCCGGCCAGGCCGGCGCGGTCCGGCACGGCATCAGCAAGGCGCTCACCTACTACGAGCCGGGCCTGCGCCCGGTGCTCAAGTCGGGCGGCTTCCTCACCCGCGACAGCCGCGTGGTCGAGCGCAAGAAGTACGGCCGCGCCAAGGCGCGCCGCAGCTTCCAGTTCTCGAAGCGCTGATCGACCCGCTTCGATCGCCAGGCCATCAAGGGCGTCCCGCAAGGGGCGCCCTTTTTGCTTGTCTGGCGGTCAGCCGGCGCGGCGTTCACGCCAGCGCAGCGCGGGGGGCTGAACCTTGAGCCAGTTCTTCAAGCGGCGCAGCCAGCGGCCCAACGTGGTCGCGAAGCTGAGCTGCCAGTTGCGCTCGACCGTGGCGCGGAATGGCGTGCGCTTGAGATAGCGGAAATAGACATGTGCGAACGGATGGCCGTCGCGGTAGTTCCAGGGCTTCAGCGCCTCGGTGAAGTGCACGATCTTCGGCGCGCGTCGAAGCCCCAGATACTCCGGGATCGACAGACCGAGTTCGCGCGGCAGCATGTGGCACATGCGGCGCTGGAGATTCCACTCCAGCGGCAGCGCGCGGTGGTCGTCGTGGAGCAGGGCGTTGAGCACGTCCTGGTCAGCCCAGGTAAGCCGGTGCGGATTGGCGATCGCGAATTCCGCCAGCCGGCTTGTGAGATTGCGCTCGCGCCATAGCTTGAGGTCGAGCACCAGCACGCCGCCGTTGAAGTACGCGGCGTCGCGCGGCAGGCCGAGCTTCGTGAAGCGGTCGTGGCGGTCGGCATCCGTGCGCAGCGGGTCGACGACCGCCCCGATCGGGTGACCCCGGAGGTCGACGTCCCACAACCCGGCGATGTCGCCGGTCACCACGATGTCGCTGTCGAGATAGATTGCGCGTTCGAATTCGGCCGGCAGCAGTTCGGGGATGAAGATCCGGAAATAGGTCGCAACCGTCAGGTGCCCTTCTGCCTTGAAGGCTGCCAGGTCGGCGCGATGGACGTCGACCCAGTCCAGCCGGCAGTGCGGCCATGGCGCAAGCATGGCGGCGAAGGCGCTCCGCGTCGCTTGGTCGAACTCGCGCTGAAAAACGAAAAACCGCATCGGCCGGGCGGCGGTGCGGTCGAGCAGCGACAGCATCGCCACCGCGAGGTGCGGAATATAGTTAACGTCGCAGCCGAAGCAGATCGTAAGCGGTTGCATGGCTGACCCGTCGATGGACCGACCGCCGATGCCTGAAGCCCCTGGAGGGGTAAGACCATACGCGACGCCGGGGCGCGACGAAAGGCGCAGGT
>JAEUKZ010000069.1 GCA_016793045.1 Alphaproteobacteria bacterium | reverse complement strand
TCGGCGCCGCGTTGCAGCATCTCAAGCGCATCGACTTCCGTCCCCAGGCGGTCGCGCTTGTCGCGATGGGTCCGAAGATAATGCTTCAAGGCGAAGGGGCGACCTGCCGAAACGACCCTGTACACCCGGCTGTTGCGCCCTTGTCCCGCCGGTTCAATCGAATCGATCGGTCCGCCGACCAGTCTCCTGGCAACGTCGGTGGACAGCGTGCGGTCCGGTTCGGGCGCACCGGATTCCCGCCCGGCGAACGACGGCACCGCAGCCGTTGAAAAGAAAGCCGCGGAGATCTCCGACCATGTCGGGTAGCTTGGATAGCCGCGGCATGAGGGTGTTGCAGAGCATTCACCAAACAAGATTCGTTCCACGTCGCGGGGAAACGATGGATCGGATAGTACCTCTTCAAGGTCATCGATGAAGTGCGTGCAGCCGAGTTTGGCGATCCCCCTCAGCTTGTCCGCCCGGGTGTCATGGAAGGAGACATCGCCGCGTGTGATGCCGAGCGCACCGCGTTCGAAGAAGCCGCGCGCTTCCATCCAGTCAAGGGCAGCCTCACGCAAGTCGGTCCCCGTCGGGTCGAAATGACCGTAACGCGTCTTGTGACTGATGATCAGCACGCGATGGCCGCCGTCCCGGCACCGGCGGAGGAAGTCCTCGACGCCGTCGAACAAGCGGGCGTCGACGATCCCCCGGCCATAGACGAAGCCCTGAAGATCTTGCCATTTGCGCTCGCCGTCCGGAGATCGTCGGATGGCGTCGCGAATCTCGCGCTTCCGCCGCAAGCCATCGTCGCTACGGATCAGCTCGCGGGCGCATGCTGCGGCGCGGAACACGTCGTCGTACGCGATGATGGTGTTGTCGAAGTCGAGCCCGATGATCATGCGGTCGTCAGCCGCCGACCGGTGGTGCGGCATGGCCGCTCCGCATGCCTGTGCAGACCGCGAAAAGATAGTGCGCAAGCCGATCGAAGCCGGTGTGCACGACCTCGTCATTCATCGAAAATACCAGCACGGTGCTGAAGTAGATCTCCATCAGCGCTCGGAGCTGATCGCCGCTCTTGCAGTTGACGTGCCCTTCCCTGCTCAGCGGCGAGGCATAGACTTGCGATTCGAGAGACGGAGTTCCCACGATCAGCATGCCATCGTCGGCAAGCGACGCGCACAGATTGGTGACGAACCGCTGCTCCACGGACGGATCAACGTGCTCGATCACGTCAAGGCTATAGATGGCATCGTGCCGCCGGGGCAGGGCGCCGGCCACGATGTCGTGCACATGGCCGTCGATCGGCCATCGCTCGGACCGTCGGGATCGCAGATCGTCGATGAAGACGGGATCGAAATCGTATGCGGTGAGTGCCCCGACCTCCTGCAGCACGATCCTGCTGGCGAATGCATCGCCGCAGCCGACCTCGGCGACCTGCTTCCGCCCCTTCAGCATCTTTGCGACGAACTTGTAGCGAGACAGCACGAACACCAGCCGCCGAGGATCGTCGTGCCAGACCTGGTTGGTCATGAGTCCAAGAGACGTGAGGCCGATCGCGTCCCTGACATCGAGGCAGCGATTGTACTGCGGCTCTCGCGTTGAAGTCTTTCTCGAGATCGGAACGGTCATCGATCGCTCCCGCACGGCGAAGCTACATCTTAGCGGGGGAAGGGGATCCAGTCCCTTCGGGATTTGCGCCGTCGACGCGAAACTCTATGGCGACGCTTGAGCAGCGGGGCGGAACCGTGACGCGTGCATCCGACGCTCGGGCTCTTCGGTTCAGAAGGCGGCTCACGAGCGCGAGCAGGCTCCCCGCGACGAGCCCGGGCAGCCCCTGTGCGAGGGGATGACGAACCGCCCGCCGGGCAAAGCTCGCCATGGCGCGTTGCACGATTGCCCGCGACCTCGAGACAGGAACGTAGTGCACTGCGACGGTGCGAAGGCGGATGTCGAACAGTCGCGTGACGTGCTCGCACAGGTCTTGGTTGAACCGCCGCAACCGGCGTTGGCGCGGATTGGCGATCACCACGATGACCGACGCACACGCGGTCAGCATCGGCAGCAGGCGCCGCGGCAGATGCTCCGCCCTGGTCAGACTCTCGGCGTCCAGCAGGACGAGTGCGACAGAGAATCCCGAGGGGTTCGTTGGCCGAGGGACGTCATTGGGTCGAGCCAGAAAATCGAGAGCCACGATGTGCGGCGTCGGAGTGAATTGTGAACGCCAGTTCGCGAGGTCGATGGGGTCGGCCGTCACCACCAGCATTCGTCCAGACGATGCGTGTAGAGTCCGGATTCGGTCGACAACGTCCACGAAGTCGGGCCAGCGCGGTTGCCACGGCCGGTACTCCAACGGATGGCCGACCAGCCATGTCTGGAAATCCGTGAACATGTCCACCAGACGGCCGCGACTTGCACGTCCGCTGGCGGCTCGCAATGCGGCCCAGTCGTCGTCGTCGAGAGTCTGCCCGGTGTCTCGTCGATGTGCAGCGATCGCACCCCGCCAGTACGGATGGTCCCTATGGGGGGTCGGCGTCGAACTCAAACGGCGAATCACGTCGGCAACGAACTTGTCGGAGCGCGAGCGAGCCTCGGCAACCGCTGAATCGAGGTCGCCAGCATGAAAGATGACCGTGTGCTGCAGGTTGGCGCGGTGGTGCGCCGTCGTCCACTCTTCGAGACTTGAGACCAGGCCTTCGGCGGTCAGCGGACCGGGCCGAAGAAAGCCCCATTCGTGGCCGCGCGGCTGGCCTTCGACGGCGAGATACTCGTCGGAGTCGGTGATCGCCTCGACATTCCCCGACGGACACATCTCCGGGATGAAGGAGTAGTCGCACGAGGCGCCGATCGTGAACGTATCCGTCTCGGGCCTGATGCAGAGCATGTGCATCAGGAAATATCGCCCGACGAGCGCCTTGCGCCCCGCCTGCCAGAACAGCCGATTTGTGTGCGAGTTGTGGCAGGCCGGAAAGTCCATCGTGTTTGCGAGCATCGCCGGATGGAGATGATCGAGTGCGAGCGACACGAGCTCGCGCGGTCTGAATATCGCGACCGGATTGCCGCCGTGGGACCAAAGATCGTCCAGATCCCCCGCCTCAGCGCCTTCCGCTGGCAGGAAGCGCGCGAACAATCCGTCGAGCGCATCGTCGATGCATTGCAGGTTGGTCGTCTGAACCGCGCTGGCACCCGCCTGCATGCGCCGGAGAACGGCGGCCAGCGAGCCGTCCGCAACGATGTAGTCCGAGACGAGAAAGAAGAAGCAAGTGTCGCACTTTTCGTGTCCGGTGGCCATCACTGCGCGCTGAAAGGCCAGGGTGATCGTCGTCGAATGATTGCCGACGGTGATCAGGTCATCGATGTACAGGAGGTCGACGGAACAATACGAGCTGAGGCGCCGCCATGCCGAATGTTGGCGTAGCCAGTGGGCGTCGGATGTCCTCGTCATTGCGACGAACCGGCAGGGCAGAGTTGCCGCGAGGGCCGGGATGTTGCCTGGCGCAAGCAGCGTTGGCAGCGAATAGTTCAGGAACTGGCGGATATACTCGCGGCCCCATACCGGGAGGAGCACGCAGACGGACTTCGGTGGCGCTGCAATCCGCTCCCGGCGGACCTGATCTCTCGTCGCAATTGTTCCTGACGCAAGCAGGCTCATTGCCGGATCTGGTGGAGTTTGAGGTGTTGCATGCGTTCGAAACTGCGACGGCAGGCGCTCGCCTGAAGGTGCGGGACGGAAGCGCGGCAGGCTCCGCGGTTGCGCCGCCTCGTTGCCCCTCCATTCATCCTATGTCAGAGCCTGGAGACGGTCCAAATAATCGTGCACAGTCGCCTAGTTGGCGGTGTCGGGCCGCCTCTGCGAGAGAGGTTCGTGATGGGTCGGCTGCTGAACGTCGTGACACCGCTGCATCGAATGACAAAGCGCAACTACATCGGCCGCATGATGGACGACAAGGTCCGGTGCATGCTTAAGGCGAAGGAGTACGAGTTCGACTACTGGGACGGCGACCGACGTTACGGTTACGGCGGTTACCGGTACATCGACGAGCGCTGGAAGGGCGTGGCACAGCAGTTCGTCGACCTGCACGGGCTCAAGCGCGATGCAAAGATTCTCGACGTCGGGTGCGGCAAGGCATACCTGCTCTACGAGTTCAAGCGCCTGCTGCCGGATGCCCGGATCGTCGGCTTCGACATTTCGCGCCACGGCATCGCCGACGCGAAGCCCGAGGTCCGGGAAAGCCTGATCCTGCACCGCGCGCAAGACCGCTATCCGTATCCGGACAAACACTTCGATCTCGTGCTCTCGCTCGGCTGCCTTCACAATCTTCGGCTGCCTGACCTGAAAGCGGCGCTTCAGGAGATCGAACGAGTCGGCAAGAACAGGTATGTGATGGTCGAGAGCTTTCGCAATGAGCAGGAGCAGTTCAACCTGCAGTGCTGGGCGTTGACCGCGGAGGCGTTCTTCCGCAACGACGAATGGGTCTGGTTGTACGACCAGTTCGGATATACGGGCGACTACGAATTCATCTACTTCGAATAGGGCGTCCATGGACTTCAGAACAGCGAAAGCTGCCATCCTCGTCGAGTCCCGGCGCCCGCTTGTGATCGACGAAATTGAATTGCCGCGGGACCTCGCAGCCGGACAGGTGCTGGTGCGCATTCTCTTCACGTCGATCTGTGGCGCACAGATCAACGAGATCGACGCGGTCAAAGGGCCGGATCGCTTTCTGCCGCACCTCCTCGGGCACGAGGGATCGGGAAAGGTGCTGGAAATTGGTCCGGGTGTGACGTCCGTCAAGCCCGGCGATACCGTGGTGCTGCATTGGCGGCCGAGTCTGGGGATCCAGAGTGTCCCGCCGGTCTACCGGTGGCAGGGACGCAAGCTCAACGCCGGCTGGGTCACGACCTTCAACGAGCTCGCCGTCGTTTCTGAGAACCGGTTGACGGCAATTTCGGCCGACAGCGACCTCAAGACCGCGCCGTTGCTGGGGTGCGCCGTGACTACGGCCGCGGGCGTCATCAACAACGACGCCAAGGTGAAGATCGGCGAGTCGGTCGTGGTCTTGGGCGCCGGGGGCGTCGGTCTCAATGTCGTGCAATTTGCGGCGCTGGCGGGAGCCTATCCGATCGTCGCGGTCGACTTGTGGCAAGGAAAGCTCGAACTGGCGGAGCGGCTTGGCGCAACCCACTGCCTGAATGCCGCGGAGATCGCCGATCTCGACGGCGCGCTGCGCAGAATCGTCGGCGCGCGGGGGGCCGACAAAGTCATCGAGACGACGGGCGTCAAGTCGCTTATCGAAATGGGCTACGAGCTGACCCACCCCGACGGTACCTGCGTGCTGGTCGGTGTTCCCGCCGAGAAGGTGACGATCAGCACCCTGCCGATCCACTTCAACAAGGTGCTGACGGGGTCGCACGGAGGAGGAGCAGTTCCGCATGTCGACATTCCGCGGATCATGCGGATGGTCAACGCGAAGCGCATGTCGCTTGACGGTGTCGTCACCCACGAGTTCCCGCTTGACGATGTGAACGCGGCCCTCGAGATCATGCGCGCGGGGGCGGCGGGGCGGGTCCTTCTGCACGTGACCCATGCTGCATGACGCCGGTCATCGCATTGCCGGGTTGACCACCGTCAGAATGCCGTCGTTGGTGCTGAACGAGCCAAGGGCAGAAGTGAACTCGCTGTTGGGCTCATAGTTGAAGATGATGTTCCAATCATCCCGCGCGAACAGGCGGTGAAGCGCCTGGTGGACGTCCTTTCCGTGCGTTCCGATGTGGACGCGCCGGACCTTGCGTCTCAATAGGTCCATGAAGGGCGGGAAGACCAGGATCTCCGACTGTTGGATGTCGGACTCGAGATAGTCGACCGCATCAAACGGGCCCAGGACGTCCCGCAGCGTCACTGCGCTGACAAGCCTGATCTCTGCCCTGAAGTCGTGGCCGGGCACGAGTTCCTTCACGATCCCGGTCGTGTTGTGCAGCAGCAGATTGCGCAGGGCCTGCGGCAGATTGCGCGATGCTCCGATCTGGTCTGCGTACGACGCGCGTGCCGCCATCTCGTTGGTGGCATAGCAATTCTGCGCCCCGCTGCCTGGTGAACCCACCGGAAAGAAAACCGGCTCGTTACGATCGCTGATTGCGGCCTGGATCAGCCACTGCCGATCTGGATCGATGCCGTTGTCACGCATGTGACGGGCCGTCCAATCGAAATTGTCGGGCTCCGGTTCGACCGCCACGAGCTTGGCCGGCAGCGGGTTGACGCGTTGCAGCGCCTGCCAGCTGTTGACGGCCTGAGAGCCGTAGCATGCTCCGAGCGTGATCATCACGTAGCGATCTCGCGCTGCGCGCGCGGCTTCGATCGCGTTCACGTACTCGAACCAGCCTTCGCCGTCGGCGATGGTGGGCAGTCGCGTCTGCACGTGTCCGCCACCGACGTTCGCCGGCTCGACGCCGAACATCGAGCGGAAGCGGGCGTCCGTGAGAGTGCCGAGGAAGTCGACGAGATAGCCCGGCGGAACATGGCCCGACCACGGCGTGATCCCCGCAAACACGTCGGCATACCGCGCCAGGTCGTTCATCGGCGATGCGCCTTCCTCCATGGCATGCCCTTCAGCTCGCGGCGGCGCCATCCCTGGTGAGGTCGATGATCGCGTGACAAAGCGCCAGATGGGAGACCTCGACGAGCCCATACTCGTTCGAGCGGACATAGTAGTTGATGTCGCCGCTCCCTCGCAGCGGGTTGTCGGGCGCAAAGCCTGAGAATGTGATTACGGCGCAGTTCCGTGCGCGCGCACATGCAACGCCCTCGAGGATGTTCGGCGAGCGCCCGGAACTGCTGATGGCAATGAGCACGTCGCCGGCTCGGGCATGAAATTCAAGCTGCCCGGAAAAGACCCGCTCGTAGCCAAAGTCGTTGCCGAAGCAGGTCAGCGCAGTTGCATCGTTGAATGCCTGCGCGCGGAGTCCGGCAGTTCGTGCAAAGTCATTGGCGAGATGGCTGGCAATGGCCGCGCTGCCGCCATTGCCGATCAGCATCACCTTGTTGCCGCGATCGTGTGCCGTGCGGGCAAACGTCTGGACGCGCCCGCATCCTTCGTCCAGCGAGAGCGCCATCCCCTGGGCGTCGGTCAAGGCGACGCCCGCGATCAGACCGGCGAGCCTGCCGAAATACTGCTCTAGTCGTCCCTGCACGTGACCGCCTTACTTGAGTAGGCCGGTGATTGCCTTCACGAGCGCCGGCTTGTCGACCGATCGCCGATGACCGACGATCTCCACCATAAGGGCGCCGACGACATTGCCGACGAAGCCGATGTGGCGCATCGATCCGCCGGCGGCCACGAGCGGCGCCGTGATCGCCAGAAATGCGTCGCCGGCGCCGATCGTATCAACGACGTTCAACGCAAATGCGGGGATCTGGTGTGCGATGCGCCCGCGCTCGAACGTCGTGCAGCCGTGCTTGCCTTGCGTGATGATGATCTTATCGCAGGCGACATGTTCGGCAGACAGTCGGTGGGCGATGTCCCCGATGCTCGACATGCGATCGTGCAGGGCGAGTCGCGCTTCCGGCGCGTCGATGCAGACATAGTCCGCCTTGCCGTACTTGGTGACCAGGTTGTAGCCCAGGTTCGCGCTGTTGCTCTGCGTGTTGATGGCGAGAAACCGCGCATGGGCAATCAGCGTCTCGATCGTCGATGGACCGATGAGCCCGTGCCCGAAGTCGGTCACGATCACGACGTCGTAGTCCCTCGCGGTCCGCGCGATCCGCGCATCGAGCTCATCCTGGAGCGGAGGTACGAGGGGGGCGTCGTCCATGAAGTAGACCTCGAACAGCTTGCGCATGTTCGATGAATCGACGAAGCGCTGCTTGAGCGTCGTCGGCGCGCTCGGGCGCGTCATCGCATGCAGATGCACGTTCGATCGCAAGCTCCGACGCACGAAGCTCTCTTGGTCGTCCAGTGCACCGAAGCAGCTGATGACGTCGACCTCGGCGCAGAAAGAGGCGACGTGGTTGGCGGCGGCGAATACGCCGCCGGCAAACGTCTCCTGCTCCTGATAGCGTGTCGCAATCACGTTTTCCTTGGGAGACTTCGCCATCGGCATCACGTACCGGTATTCGTCGATGATCGCATCACCAACGACCAGCACGCGGTAGCCCTTCACCCGATCAATCAATGCGAGAATTTCGCCGAGTGCGCCGTCGGCGCGAAGCGCGGCCAAATGGTCGCGGATGTGCGGTTCGAACGTGCTGAGGTGGCGGTTGATCAACTCGCTGGAACTCAGCGATTCCTCATCCGTCAGATGCAGCTGCCCGCCGTGCGCCTCAACTGCCGCACGCTCCAGTGCGATTTTTCCGGTGACGTCGCTGTCGGGGTCCCGGTAGTCCTGGCCTTTAACGTACACGGCCGGGCGAATGGCTTCGATTGCCTCCACCGCGTCGACCGATTCATTGATCGCGACCGCATCGACGCATGCCAGCGCCGCGAGCATCTCCGCGCGCATATGCTCACCGAACACCGGGCGGCCTGGTCCCTTGTTGACGAAACGATCGGCCGTGACCGTCACGACGAGCGCGTCGCCCAGGCGGCGCGCCGCCTCGAGGTGACGCACGTGTCCGATGTGCAGTAGATCGAAGGTTCCATGAGCCTGCACCACCCGCCTTCCGGCGAGGCGCAACTGGTGCGCGAGCGTGCGGAGTTCGCGCAGCGTCCGTACCTTGCCGCCAGGTGCGGCGGCGCTGGGTGACGGCCCCATCGCGGGTGTGCCGGCTAGGTTCCCGGACGCCAACGATCCCCCTGTCCATGTGCATTCCGGCCGCGATCGCGGGACGTGGCGGCGTTTGCGTTCGCTGGTCCCGTGTCGATCGGCGTGGATGCATTCCGCCATCGCTCAGCGCGGTTGGATAAGACGCGCAAGCTGTCTGCGAGTTCGCCCGCCGCCTGTCGGCCGACTTCACCGACGCTCTTCTCGGAATCGGCGCGGTGACGGCGGAGGATCTCAGCACCTCCGACGGCGGATTCGCAACTCTCGCCCTTGGTCAAACGACCTCCACTCGGCTCGCGGCCGCATCGATAGACAATATCCCAAGCGGGCCTCGTGTGCCTATCGGTCGATCAGCCCGGGATGGCCGAGGCGCTGGCATGGCGCAGCGGGTTTCAAATGGGCGGACGGCGTAGCTGCCGCTGCCCCGCCAAGCGACTTCTGGGGTCTGCGAAGCGGGCACGCGCGGCAATCGACGCAGGGCAGAGTCGTGACCTGCGCCGGTGCCGCATCCCTGGCCCGGCCGCCGCCCGCCCAGCGTCGCCCCGACCGATCAGGACCGGCCCCAAACGTCCTCCGCGATCTTCACGATCATCTCGAGCTTTTTCCACTGCTCGGCCTCCGCGAGCGTGTTGCCCTCCTCCGTGGAAGCGAACCCGCATTGCGGCGATAGACAGAGTTGGTCGATGCTCGCAAAGCGCGCTGCCTCGTCGATTCGGCGTTTGATGTCGTCCGCCTTTTCGAGCGTGCCAGTCTTGCTGGTGACGAGCCCGAGCACCGCCGTCTTGCCCTTCGGCAGCAGGCGGAGCGGTTCGAATCCGCCGGCGCGATCGGTGTCCCATTCCATGAAATAGCCGTCGATCGGCATTGCGTTGAACAGGATGTCGGCTATCGGCTCGTACCCACCCGAGGCGATGAAGCTCGACCGAAAGTTTCCTCGGCAAAGATGCATGGTCACGACAAGGTCCTTCGGCTTGCCCTCCAGGGCGCGGCGCACCATGCCTGCGTATCGGTCCGGCTGTTTGTCGGGGTCGTCGCCGCGCTCGCGCAGCATTTCGCGCTGCGCGGGGTCGCATAAGTATGCGAAGGAGATGTCGTCAAGCTGCAGGTAGCGGCAGCCGGCGTCATAGAAGGCGCGGATCGCCTTGGCGTAGGCCGCGCCGACATCGGCGTAGAAGCCCTCCATGTCGGGATAGACCGTCGCGTCGACCATTTTCCGGCCGCCGCGATAGTGCAGCATGCTCGGACCCGGGATCGTCATCTTGGCGACGCGGCTGGTGTTCTCCTTCAGAAAGCGGAAGTGGTCGAGCATCGGATGGCCGGCGAAGTCAACCTTGCCGATGACCTTCAGGACCTTGGCGACGCCGACGCCGCCCTTGAAGTTCATGCCCGAGTCTCCGGCCACCGACGTCACGCCCGCGAGGTTCTCCAGGAAGTCGAAGTGCCAATAGGCGCGCCGGAACTCGCCGTCGGTCACTGCGCGGAGGCCGATCTCCTCCTGGCGCCTGATCAGGGCGCGGATCTCGTCGTCCTCGATGCGCCTGAATTCGGCCTCGGCGACCAGTTGCGCGATGCGCTTGCGGCGTGCGTCCTTGAGTGTGGCCGTACGCAGCAGGCTGCCGACCATGTCGGCGCGGAAAGGTGGGATTTTTCTGTCCATGGTTCGGTTCTCCAGACGTGAACGTGTGGGTACTAGCTTCGTGCGTGCGCGGCCGGCGGCCTGCGGGCGGTGACGCCGAGATACTCGTTGAGGGGCGCCGGGTCGGCGATCAGCGCGCTGCTCGTATCCGCATGTACGATCCGACCACGATCGAGAATGATGGCGCGATCGGTCATGCCGAGAATCTTCTGGGCGTGCTGTTCGACCACGATTGCCGACAGGCCCTCTTCGCGGATGATCCTCCGCAATGCCGCCAACAGTTCCCCGACGATGATCGGCGCGAGCCCTTCGGTCGGCTCGTCGAGGAGCAGGAGCTTCGGATTGAGCATCAGCGCGCGCGCGATCGCCAGCATCTGCTGCTCGCCGCCGGAGAGCTGGTTGCCGAGATTGCCGCGGCGCTCCTTAAGGCGCGGAAACATCGCGTAGGCGTGCCCGACCGTCCACGGCCCGGGGCGCGCCACGGCCGTCAGGTTCTCCTCGACCGTCAAAGACTTGAAGATGTTTCGTTCCTGCGGGACCCAGCCCAGCCCGGCGCGCGCACGCCGGTCGGGCGAAAGTTTCGCAATGTCGGCGCCGTCGAACCGGATCGTGCCGCCCTGGTGGCGGGTCACGCCGATCACGGTGTTGACCAGAGTTGTCTTCCCCGTGCCGTTGCGGCCGAGCACCGCCAACGCCTCGCCTTGGCCGACGCGCAGGTCGACGCCGACAATCACGGTCGCATCGCCGTAGCCTGCGCGCACTTGATCGAGGACGAGCAGGTCAGCCATGCTCGTCCTCGCCGAGATAGACGGCCCGCACGCGCGGATCGTTCGACACTTCCTCGACGCTGCCTTCCGCGAAAAGCGCACCGTTGACGAGGACCGAGATGCGTTCCGCGAAGCTGAAGACGAGGTCCATGTCATGCTCGATCAGCAGCACGGACACGTCGCGCGGCAGGGCGGCGACGGTGTCGAGCAGCTCGCGCCGCTCGGCCTCCGGCACGCCGGCGGCGGGCTCGTCGAGCAGCAGGACGCGCGGTCGGCAGGCGAAGGCGACTGCGATTTCGAGCAGCCGCTGCTTCCCGTACGCCAGCCGCGTCACATTCGTGCCCAATGCATCGGCAAGCCCGAAGCGCGCTGCGATGGTTTCAACCTCCGCCTCGATCTCGCGCTGCCCGCCGAGGGAGCGCCACCACGTGCTTCCGCGGCGGAGACGTTCGGAGACCGCAGCGCCAATCGTTTCGGCGGGTGTCATCGACGCAAAGAGCTGGTTGATCTGAAACGTGCGCGCGAGGCCGCGCAGGACGCGGCGCTCCGGCGTCATGCGCGTCACGTCGGTTCCTTCGAGGAAGACCTGCCCCGCCGTTGGCGGCAGGACTCCGGTCAGCAGATTGATGAACGTCGTCTTACCGGCGCCATTTGGACCGATAAGGGCGTGCCGCGCGCCGACCTCGAGACGGAACGACACGTTGTCGGTCGCGACGATGCCCCCGAAGCGCTTGGTAAGGCCGCGCGTTTCCAGCGACACCGTCATGACGTGCGCCGCCGTATCCCAACGACGCGTCTGACGACATCGCGCGCGCCGGCGACGGCCCGTTCCCGTCCCACTAGCACGAGAACAACGAGCACCAGCCCGATCCAAAACGTCCAGTATTGCGGCGTCAGGCCGGCGAAGACGTCCTGCAGCACCTTGAGGAACACGGCGCCGATCAAGCCGCCGTAGAGATAGCCGACGCCACCGATCACCACCGCGAGCAGGACGTCTGCTGAGCGGTGGAGTGCCAGGACGTCGAGCGACACGAACTGCGTCGTCTGTGCCAGCAGTGCTCCGGCGATCCCCGCATAGGCGGCCGCGACGGTATAGATCGCAACCAGCCTCGAGTTGACCGGAACGCCGATCGCGCGGGCGCGCAGCGCATTGTCGCGGACTGCGCGAACCGACAGTCCGAATGGTGAATTGACGATCTGCCGTGCCACCATGAAGAGAACGAAGGTGACGACAAGGCAGTAGGCGTAGGCTGTGCGGCCGAACAGATCGAACTCGAACCGGCCGAGCAGCGGCGCGATCTCGACGCCCTGGAGTCCGTCGGCACCGCCGGTCAGCCATGCTGCCTGATTGGCGGCCTCCCCGAGCAGGAGGGCAACACCGAGCGTGACAACGAGGCGCGTGAGGTCGGACCCGCGCAGGACGAGGAAGCTGGTGAGGAATCCGAGAAGCGCCGCCGATCCGGCGCCCGCGGCGAGGCCGAGCAGTGGGTCGCCCCAGCCATGCTTTCCAAGCAATCCGGCAACATAGGCGCCGAGGCCGAAGAACGCGGCGTGACCCAACGACGCAATGCCGGCAAAGCCGAGGATCAGGTCGAGGGAAAGTGCGAACAAGCCGATGATGGCGATCTCGGTGAGGAGCAGGTGGTAACCGGGCAGACCGAAGAAGGTCGCTGCGGCTGCGAGCCAGAAGACAGTCTCGGCCATGCGCCATCGGCGCGCGGCCGAGAAGCAGACGCCGGTTCCGGCTGGCGGGGATGCTTGCATTTCGATCGATTCCGTCCGGATTCAGCGTGCCGATGCGAACAGCCCGTTGGGGCGGAACACGAGCACGACAATCATCAGCGAATAGATCACGAAGGCGCCGGCGGCGGGAACGTAGTACTTCCCGGCGATGTCGGCCACGCCGAGAATAAGTGAAGCGAGGAACGGTCCAGTGAGGCTCGATGTGCCGCCGACCGTCACGACGATCAGGAAGTAGAGGAGGAACTTGATCGGGAAGGTCGGGTCGAGTCCGACCAACTCGGCACCCAGGGCGCCGCCGAGCCCGGCAAGGCCGGAGCCGACCGCGAACGTGGTGGCGAAAATCGCCGAAACGTTGATGCCGAGCCCGCGCGCGACGCGCGGATCGTCGACCGAAGCGCGCAGCTGGCTGCCAAAGCGCGTGCGTGTGAGGACAAGCTGCAGCGTCACGACCAGAACGGCGCAGACGGCGATGACGAAACTGCGATAGATGCCGACCTGAGCGACCGTCACGTCGACGCGGCCCTGCAGCCACGTGGGGATGACGATCAGCTGCGGCTGCGACCCCATCAGGTAGTCGACCGCCGCCACTGCCATGAAGACGAGGCCGATCGAAAAGAGCACCTGATCGAGATGGCTGCGCGAATAGAGCTGGCGATAGAGCGTGCGCTCGAGGGCGACTCCGAGCACTGCCGGCGCCAGGAAGGCGGCGGGTAGCGTTGCGAGGAACGGCACGCCGTAGCGGTTCATTAGGATCGTCGTGACGTAGCCGCCCGCCATGGCGAACGCGCCATGCGCCAGATTGACGAAGTTCATCAGGCCCAGCGTGACCGACAGACCGCAGGCGAGGACGAACAGGAGCATGCCGTAGGCAATGCCGTCGAAGAGAATCGTGAGCACGTGATGCTCCTGGCCTGCCGGGGCGCTACTCCGCCGGCCGCCGGGCCCCGCCCGGCGCCGGCGGTGGCGGCGCTCAGTTCGGGCGCGCGGCCTTGATCGGGTCCTTGACGTCGGGAATCGTCTCGAACTCGACGTTGAACAGTTCGCCGCCGACCCGTTCCACCCGCCGGATGTAGACCGACTGGATGATGTCGCGGGTCTGCGGATCGATCGAAACGCGACCGCGCGGGCTGGTCCAGCTGAGGCCGCGGGCGGCATTGACGAACGCTTCGCCGCCTGCACCGTTGGTCCGGCGCAGCCCTTCGTAGATCAGGTGCATGCCGTCGTACCCGCCCACGCCCATGAAGTTGGGCCGCGACCCGCCGTTCGCGCGCTTGAAGGCTTCGACGAAGGTGCGATTTTCCGGGCTGTCATGTGCGGCCGAGTAGTGATGCGAGGTGATGACGCCGAGTGCGGCATCGCCCATGCTGTTCAGCAGGTCGTCGTCGGTGACGCTGCCCTCCGCGAGGAGGCGGATGCCGCTGCGATTGAGGCCGCGCTCGACGAACTGTCGCATGAACTGCGAGCCTACGCCCGAAGGTACGAAGGCCAGCAGCGCGTCCGGCCGACCGTCCGCCACACGCTGGAGGAACGGCGCGAAATCGGGGTTCTGCAGCGGCACGCGCAAATTGTCGGCCTGGCCGCCGGCACGGATGAACGTTTCGCTGAAGCCGCGTTCGACGTCGACACCCGGACCGTAGTCGGAGACGAGGGTGGTGACGCGGCGCAAGCCGCTTCGCCACGCCCAATCGGCCAGCGGCACGATCACCTGTGCCGCGGTGAAGCTCGTCCGCACGATGAATGGCGACTGCTCGGTGATGATCGAGGTCGCGGCCGCCATCACGATCTGCGGGATGCGCGCGCGCGCGGACAGCGGCGCCACTGCAAGTGCGATCGGCGTGAGGCCGAAGCCGGCGACGAAGTCGACCCGGTCGTTGACCATCAGCTCCTGGGCGTGGCGCCGTGCGACGTCGGGCACACCGGTGTCGTCGCGCAGCACGATCTCGACGGTCTTGCCGGCAACCGAGGGGCCGTTCTGCTGAACGTAGAGATTCGCCGCTGAAGAGATTTGTCGGCCGGTCGAAGCGAATGGTCCGGTCATGGGCAGGATCAGCCCGACCTTTACCACCGA
>JAEUKZ010000047.1 GCA_016793045.1 Alphaproteobacteria bacterium | reverse complement strand
CACGCCCAGGCGCGCCAGGCGATCAAGTTCAGCCTCAACGCCCAGCGCGACGGCTCGAACGCGCCGCTGTTCCTGGCCGAACAGAAGGGCTATTTCCGCGAAGCCGGCCTCGACGTGACGCTCGACCAGTCGCGCGGCGCGGTCGACAACTTCCAGCGCGTCGGCTCGGACACCTACGATGTCGGCTATGCCGACCTCACGGTGCTGATCCAATTCGTCGCGCGCGAGCCCGCACAGGCGCCGCTCGCGGTGGCGACGATGTACACGCGCTCGCCGATCGCGATCATCAGCCTCGCGCGCGCCAACATCACCCGGCCGCAGGATCTCGCCGGCAAGAAGGTCGGCGCGCCGGTCACCGATGCCGGCTTCGCGCTGTTCCCGGCCTATGCGCGCGCGACCGGCATCAACCCCGCGAGCATCAGCTTCGAGAACGTCGACTTCGCGCTGCGCGAGGCGCTGCTTATGCAGGGACGGGTCGACGCGATCACCGGCTTCGATTCGACCAGCGCCTTCAACCTGCGCCGCGCCGGCGCGCGGATGGAGGACATCCGCTTCCTCTACTTCGCCGATGCCGGTCTCAGCTTCTATTCGAATTCGTTCATCGTTTCGAAGAAGATGCTGCGCGAGCGCGAGGCGCTGGTGGCGCCGCTGGTGCGCGCGATCATCCGCGGCTTCCGCGACGCGATCGCCAATCCCGCCGAGGCGGCGGAAGCCCTCCACCGCGTCGACAACCTGACCGACCGCGCGCTCGAGACCGAGCGGCTGCAATGGGTGATCCGCAACCAGATCGTCACCGACCACGCGCGCCAGCACGGGCTCGGCTACGCCGATCCGGCGGTGCACGAGCGCGCCATCGCGATCGTCGCCGAGGCGATGAACCTGCCGCGCCGCCCCGCGGTTGCCGAGATGACGACCGACCGCTTTCTGCCGCCGATCGCGGAGCGGCGGATCTAACCGGCAGCCCGCGCCGGGGCGAACTCGGCGCGAATCGCCGCGCTGTCGGCACCGAGCGCCGGCACCGGCCCGAGCGCTGGCGGCGTGCCCGCCACGCGCGGCGGCGGCGCGGGCATGTCGATCGGTCCGTTGGGCGTCTGCACGGTCACGCGGCGCAGCTGCGGATGCGCGGAGAAGTCGGCGACCGAGTTGATCCGCCCAAAGGCGGTGCCCGACGCGAGCAGGCGCTCGCAGAGCGTCTTGGCGTCGACGCGCGCGAAGGCCGCCGCGATGGTGCGATCGAGCTCGACCTTGTTGGCGACGCGCGCGACGTTGCTTTCGAAGCCGGGCCGCGTCGCGAGCGCGCCGTCGCCCAGCACCTCGGCGCAGAAGCGCGCCCACTCGCGTTCGTTCTGGATCGAGATCACGATCGGCACGCCGTCCGCCGACTCATAGGCGCGATAGGGCGCCACCGACGGGTGCTCGAGTCCGACCCGCGCCGGCGCCTTGCCGGTGTAGTCCTGGTGCAGCAGCGGCACCGCCATCCAGTCCGCCATGCCGTCGAACAGCGAAACCTTGATCGCGCGGCCCTCGCCGGTGCGGCCGCGCGCGATCAACGCTTCGAGAATCGCCTGCTGCGCGTACATGCCGGCGGCGATGTCGCAGACCGACACGCCGACGCGCCCCGGGCCCTCGGGTCGGCCGGTCACCGCGGCTAGTCCGGTTTCGGCCTGGATCAGCATGTCGTAGGACTTCATGCGGGCGTAGGGGCCGTCCTCGCCGTAGCCCGAGATGTCGCAGGTGATGAGCCGGGGATGGCGGCGGCGCAGATCGTCGGAGCCGAAGCCCGCGCGCGCCGCGGCCCCGGGCAGCAGGTTCTGGATGAACACGTCGGCGCGCGCGACGATGCGGTGGAGCAGTGCCGCGTCCTCCGCGTCCTTGATGTCGGCGACCAGCGACTCCTTGCCGCGATTGAGCCAGACGAAATAGCTCGACAGGCCGTTGGCGGCCTTGTCGTAGCCGCGCGCGAAATCGCCCTCCGCGCGCTCGATCTTGATGACGCGCGCCCCCGCATCGGCGAGGCGGCAGGAACAATAGGGCGCCGCCACCGCCTGTTCGAGAGCGACGACGAGAAGACCTTCGAGCGGCCGTGGCGCGGTCATGGCGGCGTATCCGAAGTTGGCGGCGGGACGCGTAGTCGTAGTCGTCCGCCGCGTCTCTGGCAATCGCATGCGCGGTGGCCAGTTAATTGCAAATGCAAATATTTCGTTTGCAAGAATATCGGCGCGGCCTAGAATGGCGGCAATCGACGACCGCAGGGAGGACGCCATGGATTTCGGCTATTTCACGCTGAGCGACAACCGCTACCCGAACAATCCGCGCACGCCCGAGCAGTTCATCAAGGAAATCTTCGAGCAGGCGCTCTATGCCGAGCAGGTCGGCCTCAACTCGGCCTGGATCGGCGAGCACCATTTCAACCTACTCGGCGTCAACGCCTGCCCGAACATGCTTCTGGCGCAGCTCGCCGGCGCGACCAAGCGCATCCGGCTCGCACCCGCCGTCGTGCTGCTGCCGGTGCATCATCCGCTGCACGTCGCGGAGGAATGGGCGACGCTCGACCTGCTTTCGGGCGGCCGCGTCGATTTCGCCGCCGGCCGCGGCTACGACCGGCTCGAGTACGAACCCTTCCAGGCCGATTTCGCGAGTTCGGCGGAGAGCTTCGCCGAAGGCATGGAGATCCTCTGGCGCGCCTGGACCGAGCCGGGCAAGTGGTCGCACGAGGGCCGCTTCTACAAGTTCAAGGACATCGAGATCCGGCCGCGTCCGGCGCAACAGCCGTTACGCCCCTACGTCGCCTGCTTCTCGCGCCCGTCGATGGAACTCGCCGCGCGCCAGGACTGGAACATCATCTACGCGCCGTTCGCCGCCGCGATGGTCTACGGCTCGCTCGCGGACGCGGTGCGGGTCTATCGCGAGGAATGCGAACGCAAGCACAGTCGCGCGGCGCGGCGCGCGATGTGCTCCTACTTCATCCACATCGCCGACACGCCGGAGGAGGAAGCCTTCGGCCGCGAGGCGCTGATCCGCTATTTCCACGATGCGCTGATCGCCGCCTTTCCGGCCAACGCCAAGACCGTCCCGCCGACATACAAGTACTTTCTGGAGATCGTCGACATTCTCAGGAACATGAAGCCGGAGAGCCTGACGTCGAAGTCGGTGCTCGTCGGCTCGCCGCAGAAGATCATCGATGATCTGAAGACCGTCGAGGCTGCGGGAATTTCGGAGGTCATCCTCTACTTCAACTACGGCCGCAAACCGCACGGGCTGGTCAAGGAGCAGATGCAGCGCTTCATGCAGCAGATCGCGCCGGCCTTCGACGGCGCGCATCGCCGCCTCGCCGCGGAATAGATCGCAGGCATGTTCAGGCTCGCCGAATACGTCCCCTACCTGCTCAACCGGGCCGGCGCGCGAATCGCCGGGTCGTTCAGCGCCGAGCTCGCCGCGCACGGCATCTCGCTGCAAGCCTGGCGCGTGCTGGCGGCGCTGCTCGACGCGACGGCGCTGCGCATGGGCGATCTCGGCCGGCTCACGTCGATCGACGTGTCGACGCTGACGCGCATCGTCGACGGCATGGAGGCGCAGGGGCTGGTGAAGCGCAGGCGCGGTCCCGACGATGCGCGCTCGGTGTGGGTGGAGCCGAGCGCGCGCGGCCGCGCGCTGGGCAGGCGCATCGTACCGGAGGCGTTGCGCTATGAAAGCATCGCACTCGAGGGGTTCTCGGCCGACGAGGCGGCGCAGCTCCGCAGCCTCCTGGTGCGCGTCTTCGCCAACATGGATAGGCTCGGAGGCGTCCGCGCGCGGCCGCGCCGCAAGGCAGGCTGAGCGCGCCGCCAACCGAACGGGAGACCGGCGTGACCGTCGAGCAGCGCATCGCCGCCCACTACGCCCACGGCTCGCTCGCGCAGGCGATCCGCGCGGCGCTGATCGAAGCCGGCCGCAATCCCGAACGGCTCAGGGCCGAGGACCTGGCGCCGGCCGACGAGTTCCACATCGGCGCCCGCCAGGCGACCGTCGCGTTCACGGCACGGCTCGGCCTCACCGCCGACATGCACGTGCTCGACGTCGGCTGCGGCATCGGCGGCGCCGCGCGCCACATGGCGCAGGCGCATGGCTGCCGCGTCACCGGGATCGACCTGAGCGCGGACTACGTCGCGGTCGCGATCTGGCTTTCCGAGGCGATCGGCATCGGCGACCGCGTGAGCTTCCGCCAGGGCAGCGTCAACGACCTGCCCTTCGCGCCGGCGACCTTCGACGGCGCGACCATGCTCCATGTCGGCATGAACGTTCCCGACAAGCCGTGGGCGTTCGCTTGCGTGCGGCGCGTCCTCAAGCCCGGCGGGTTCTTCGCGATCTACGACGTGATGCGCTTCGCCGGCGGCGACATCGCGTATCCGATGCCGTGGGCGGCGACTCCCGACACGAGCTTTCTCGCGAGCGAGGCCGAGTATCGCGCCGCTGCCGAGGCGGCGGGCTTCCGCGTCGTCGAGACGCGCGACCGCAGCGCCTTCGCGATCGAGTTCATCCGCACGCGCATCGAGCGGATGAAGCTTGCGGCGCCGTCGCCGGTCGGCCTGCACATCCTCATGGGCAAGGACTATCCGCAGAAGATCGCCAACATGCTGGGCGCGATCCAGCGCGGCCAGATCGCGCCGGTCGAGATGATCTGCCGCGCCTAATATGAGCGCGGCAGCTCCAGCACGTGCTCGGCGAGATAGGCGAGGATCAGGTTGGTCGACACCGGCGCCACCTGATAGAGCCGTGTTTCGCGGAACTTGCGCTCGACGTCGAACTCCTCGGCGAAGCCGAAGCCGCCATGCGTCTGGATGCACATGTCGGCCGCCGCCCAGGCGGCGTCGGCGGCGAGCAGCTTCGCCATGTTGGCCTGCGGACCGCACGGCTCGCCGGCATCGAATCTGCGTGCCGCCTCGCGCACCATCAGCGCCGCGGCTTCGCTGCCCGCATAGGCCTTGGCGATCGGGAACTGGATGCCCTGGTTCTGGCCGATCGGCCGGGCGAAGACGACGCGCTGCTTCGCATAGGCGGTCGCGGCGGCGATGAACCAGCGCGCGTCGCCGATGCATTCCGACGCGATCAGGATGCGCTCGGCGTTCATGCCGTCGATGATATAGCGGAAGCCCTTGCCCTCCTCGCCGATCAGGTTCGCGGCGGGCACCGAGAGTTCATCGAAGAACAACTCGGTCGTCGCGTGGTTCATCATGGTGCGGATCGGCCGGATCGTCAGGCCCTTGCCGACGCTCTCGCGCAGATCGACGAGGAAGACGGAAAGCCCTTCGGTGCGCTTGGCGGTCTGGTCGCGCGCCGTGGTGCGCGCCAGCAGCAGCATCAGGTCGGAATGCTCGGCGCGGCTCGTCCACACCTTCTGGCCGTTGATGACGTAGCGGTCGCCGTCGCGCCGCGCCGTCGTCTTGATCGCCGTGGTATCGGTGCCCGCGGTCGGCTCGGTGACGCCGAAGGCCTGCAGGCGCAGCCGCCCCGCGGCGATCTCCGGCAGGTAACGGTCCTTCTGCTGCGCGTTCCCGTGCTTTAGCAGCGTGCCCATCGTGTACATCTGCGCATGGCACGCGGCGCCGTTGCAGCCGGCCTTGTGGACCTCCTCGAGGATGGCGGCGGCGGCGGCAAGGCCGAGCCCGCTGCCGCCGTACTGCTCGGGAATCAGAACCGCGAGCATTCCGGCTTCGGTCAGCGCGTCGACGAAGGCCTGCGGATAGCGGCGCTCGCGGTCGAGTTCACGCCAGTAGGAGCCCGGAAAGCGGGCGCAGAGCGCACGAACAGAGGTGCGAATCTCCGCGAAGTCGTCGTCGTGGGTCGAAGTCATGGCGCGAAGCTAGCGCCAATCGATTGCGGCGGTAAACCACTCGCCTGTATGGTCGGTCGGTCCAACGCGCTTGGTGGGGGTGTCATGCCAGGGTTGCCCAGTCTGCGTATCGGCCGCACGCCGCTGTTCACGCGCCTGCGCCGCGCCATGGCGATCGCCCGCGTCGCCGCGTCCGGCGACATGCCGCCGGTCGACGAACTCGTCGAACGCGTGCCGCAACTCACCCGCCGGCGCGTCCTCGCCGGCGGCGCTGCGATGGCGAGCCTCGCCTTCGTGCCGCGCCAGCTGCACGCGCAGACCGCCAGCGCGCCGAACGTCGTCATCGTCGGCGCCGGCATCGCCGGTCTCAACGCCGCCTATCGGCTGCATTCGGCGGGCGTGCCGGTCACGGTGTTCGAGGCCGCGCGGCGCGCCGGCGGGCGCATGTTCTCGCGCGCCGGGGTGATCGCGCCCGATCTCGTCACCGAACTCGGCGCCGAACTGGTCAACACCGACCATCTCGACATGCTGGCGCTGGCGCGCGCCTTCGAACTGCCGCTGATCGACCTGTTCACCGCGGAGAGCGGACCGGCGCTGGAGGAGATCCGCTTCGCCGGCGGTCAGCGCCGCAGCGAGGCGGAGATCGTCCGCGCGCTGCGCCCGCTGATCCGCCGCATCGAGGCCGACCGCGCCCGCATCGAGCGCGACCCCGCCGCCAGGCGCCGGATCGACCGCATGTCGCTCGCCGAATATCTCGCGACGTCGGAAATGCCGGGTTGGTTGCGCGGGTTCCTCACCACGGCGTTCGTCTCCGAGATGGGCAGCGAGGCCGCCCAGCAGTCGGCGCTGTACATGGTCTCCACCCTTCACACCGAGCCGGCGCTCGACCTGTTCCAGAGCGACGAGCACTACAGCCTGGCCGGGGGCAATTCGCGCATCACCGACGAGCTGGCGCGCCGGCTCGAAGGCCGCATCGAGCTCGAGCATCGCCTCGAGTCCATCCGCTCGACCGGGTCAGGCTACACGCTCACCTTCGGCGGCCCGAACTACGCGGCGCGCGAAGTGCGCGCCGACGTGGTCATTCTCACCCTGCCGTTCACCTTGCTGCGCCAGTGCGATGTCCGCGTCGAGCTGCCGCCGCTCAAGCGCCGCGCGATCGCCGAACTGGGCTACGGCACCAACGCCAAGGTCTTCGCCGGCCTCACCGAGCGCGTGTGGCAGGGCGCGATGATCGCCGATCTGCCGTTCAACCAGTCGTGGGACAACGCGCGCAACCGCCCCGGCAACGCCGCCGGCGTCAGCATCTTCGGCGGCGGCCGCGACGGCGTGGCGATGGGGACGGGCTCTGCGGCGGACCAGGTGCAGCGCTTCATCCCCGCGCTCACCCGCGTCGTGCCCGCGCTCGCGGGCAAGTTCTCGGGCACCGCAGGCCGCTTCCACTGGCCGTCCTTCCCCTTCGCGCTCGGCAGCTACTCCTGCTACCGCCCCGGCCAGTGGACCGCCTTCGAGGCGGCGATTCCGACCCCGGTCGGCGGCTTGTTCTTCGCCGGCGAGCATTGCAGCAGCGCGTTCCAGGGGTTCATGAACGGCGGCGCCGAGACGGGCCGGGTCGCGGCGGACGCGGTGATCGCGCGCGCGACGGGGCGGGCAGCGGCGCGCTGACCGCGTCTCGGCCGTCGGCGGCAGGCGGCGGACGACGTCCCTGCTGTCGTCGGCGATGCGCGCAATCTCGATGGTCTGT
>JAEUKZ010000459.1 GCA_016793045.1 Alphaproteobacteria bacterium | reverse complement strand
AGCTCCATATCCACGTCATCGCGCGGTTCACCACCGATCCCGCCTGGCCGCATCCGGTCTGGGGGCGCATCGAGCCGGTGCCGTACACGCCGGAGGCGATCGAGGATTTCAAGAAGCGCTTCGCGGCGGCGGGCCGGCCCTAGTCCAAGTCCGGGCGTGGACGAAGGCCTTCCCGAACCCTTTCGATCCTGGTTCGCGCGGCGCGGCTGGTCGCCGCACGCGCATCAGCGCGCGATGCTCGCAGCGGCGCGCGCCGGCGAGTCGGCGCTGCTGGTCGCGCCGACCGGTGGCGGCAAGACGCTGGCCGGATTCCTGCCCAGCCTGATCGATCTCGCAGGGCGGCCGACCAAGGGGCTGCACACGCTCTACATCTCGCCGCTCAAGGCGCTGGCGGTGGACATCCACCGCAATCTCGAAACGCCGATCGCCGAGATGGAACTCCCCATCGCGGCCGAGACGCGCACCGGCGATACCAAAGCGAGCAAACGCGCGCGCCAGCGCCGGCGCCCGCCGCAGATGCTGATGACGACGCCGGAATCGCTGGCGCTGCTGATCTCCTACCCCGAGGCGCCGGCGATGTTCGGCGGCCTGCAGGCGGTCATCGTCGACGAACTGCACGCGATCGCCGGCAGCAAGCGCGGCGATCTGCTGGCGCTAGGCCTCGCGCGGCTGACGAAACTCGCACCGCATGCCCGGCGCGTCGGCCTGTCGGCGACGGTCGCCGATCCCGCCCAGCTTGCCGACTGGCTCGGCTCCGGCATGGCAGGGGCGGTGGCGAAGATCATCGGCAGCGGCGGCGCCAAGCCCGAGATCGGCATCCTGATGCCCGAGGCGCGCATGCCGTGGGCCGGCCACATGGCGCTGCATGCGCTGCCGGAGGTCTACAACGCGATCCGCAACGCGCGCACGACGATCGTCTTCGTCAACACGCGCGCGCAAGCGGAACTGGTCTTCGGCGAATTGTGGCGGATGAACGCCGACGACCTGCCGATCGCGCTGCACCACGGCAGCCTGGCGCCCGAGCAGCGGCGCAAGGTCGAGGCGGCGATGGCGGCGGGGCGGCTGCGCGCGGTCGTCGCGACTTCGTCGCTCGACCTCGGCCTCGACTGGGGCGAGGTCGACCTCGTCATCCAGGTCGGCGCGCCCAAGGGGGCGACCCGGCTCACGCAGCGGATCGGCCGCTCCAACCACCGCCTCGACAAGCCGAGCCGCGCGCTGCTGGTGCCCGCAAACCGCTTCGAGGTCCTCGAATGCCGGGCGGCGCTCGACGCGATCGAGGCGCAGGAGCTCGACGGCGAGCCGCCGCGCATTGGCGGCCTCGACGTGCTCGCGCAGCACGTGCTGTGCGTGGCCTGCTCGCTGCCCTCTGCCGCCGATGCGCTGTTCGCGGAGGTGCGCAGCGCCGCCCCCTATCGCGACCTGCCGCGCACCGATTTCGACGACGTGCTCGCCTTCGTGGCGACCGGCGGCTACGCGCTCGGCGCCTATGACCGCTTCAAGCGCCTGCGCCAGGATACCGACGGCCGATGGACGATCGCCTCCAAGCAGGCGGCGCACCAGTACCGGATGAACGTCGGCACGATCGTCGAGGCGCCGATGCTGCCGGTTCAGTTCAAGCGCGGCCGCCGGCTCGGCATGGTCGAGGAATACTTCGTCCAGTTCCTCGAACCGGGCGATTCCTTCCAGTTCGCGGGACAGATCCTGCGCTTCGAGGGGCTGCGCGACGGCGCCGTCGAGGTCACGCGCAGCAGCGCCGCCGAACCCAAGGTGCCGGCCTATGAAGGCGGCAGGCTGCCGCTGACGACCGAGCTGGCGGCGCGCGTGCGCGCGATGATCGGCGACGACCGCGCCTGGCGCGCGCTCGGCGGCGAGGTGCGCGAGTGGCTGTCGATCCAGCGCAAGCGCTCGGTGCTGCCGCGGCGCGACGGGCTGCTGGTCGAGACGTTTCCGCGCGGGCGCAACTTCTTCCTCGTCGCCTACTGCTTCGAGGGGCGCAACGCCCACCAGACGCTGGGCATGCTGCTGACGCGCCGGATGGAGCGCGCCGGCTTCCGGCCCATGGGCTTCGTCGCCAGCGACTACGTGATCGCGGTGTGGAGCCTGCGCCCGCCGCGCGGCATCGACGCGCTGTTCGACCAGGACATGCTGGGCGACGATCTCGAGGCCTGGATGGCCGAATCCTCGATGCTCAAGCGCACGTTCCGCAACGTCGCGGTGATCGCCGGGCTGATCGAGCGCCGCCATCCCGGCAAGGAGAAGTCGGGCCGGCAGGTGAACTTCAACGCCGACCTGATCTACGACGTGCTGCGAAAGCACGAACCCGACCACATCCTGTTGCGCGCGACGCGGCAGGATGCCGCAGGCGGCCTCACCGACATCAAGCGGCTTGCCGACATGCTGGCGCGCGTCAAGGGCCGCATCGTCCACCGCGCGCTCGATCGGGTGTCGCCCCTGGCCGTGCCGGTGCTCCTGGAGATCGGCAAGGAATCGGTCTACGGTCAGGGCATCGACGCGCTGCTCGACGAGGCGGCGGAGGCGTTGATCGCCGAAGCGACTTCCGAGGACACGGCAGCGCAAGGCACGCTGCTCTAGTGTTGCGGAGGCACGGTTTCGGACGATGGGCGCGAGCCTGACGATCAACGGCGCGCTGGTCCGCGCCGATCCCAGCGGGGCGCTGTTCTGGCCATCGGCGAGCCTGCTCGCGATCGCGGATCTTCATCTCGAGAAGGGTTCGAGCTTCGCGCGCTCGGGCCAGTTCCTGCCGCCCTACGACACGAGCGATACGCTCGACCGCCTGGCCGCGGCGCTGCGGCGCTTCCAGCCGCGCCGCGTGCTGTGCCTCGGCGACTCCTTTCACGACGGCGCCGCCGCCGCGCGGCTGCCCCCGGTCGAGGCCGACCGGCTGCGGCGGATGACCGCCGCGCATGACTGGCTGTGGGTCGCGGGCAATCACGACCCGGCGCCGCCGGCGGCATTCGGCGGGCGCGTCGCCGCCGAACTGCGCGAGGGCCCGCTGTGCTTCCGCCACGAACCGGCGGACGGGGCGCTGGGGCCGGGCGAGGTCTGCGGCCATTTCCATCCCAAGGCCGGCGTGAGCGCGCGCGGCCACCGGATCACCGCGCGCTGCTTCGTGACCGACGGCAGCCGGCTGATCATGCCGGCCTTCGGGGCCTATGCCGGCGGGCTCGACGTGCTCGATCCGGCGATCGCCGGCCTGTTCGGACGGGCCAATTTCCGCGTTCTGCTGGCGACCCGCGAACGGCTCCACCTGTTCTCGCGTGCCCAGCTTGGCCGACCGCTGCCGCGGCTCGCGCCGGCCGGGTGATCCGAATTCCGTCCTGACTCGTAAGGATTGCCGATCAATGGGTTGACGCCGGCCGGCCTGTCGGCTGCGCGAACGAGAGTTCATGACCGCCTCGACGCTCGTCTGGTTCCGCCAGGATCTGCGCCTCGCCGACAACCCTGCCCTGGCGGCTGCCGCGGCGGGCGGCAGCGTGATCCCGGTCTTCATCCGCGACGACGCGGCCGCGGGCGAATGGGTGCCCGGCGGCGCGTCGCGCTGGTGGCTGCACCACAGCCTGGCAGCCCTGCAGCGCGAGCTCGCCAGGCGCGGCGCCCCGCTGATCCTGCGCAGCGGTCCGGCCGCCGCCGTCCTCGACCGTCTGGTCGCCGAGACCGGCGCGACTGCCGTGCACTGGAACCGCTGCTACGAGCCGGCGGCCATCGCGCGCGACCGCGCCATCAAGGCAGGGCTCGAGGCGCGCGGCATCGCGGCGCGCAGCTTCAACGGCGCCCTGCTATTCGAGCCGTGGACGGTGGAAACCAAGGCCGGCGGTCCCTATCGCGTGTTCAGCCAGTTCTGGCGGACCTGCCTGGCGATGCCGGAGCCGGCGCAGCCGACGCCGGCGCCGGCGGCGCTGCGCGGCCCGGAGCGCCCAGGCGCGAGCGAGACCTTGGCCGACTGGCAGCTGCTGCCGACCGCGCCCGACTGGGCCGGCGGTCTGCGCGCGGCGTGGACTCCCGGCGAGGCCGCGGCGCGCGAACGGCTCGACCGCTTCACCGCCACAGCGGTCCACGCCTACAAGCAGGAGCGCGACCGCCCCGACCGCGCGGCGACCTCGCGCCTGTCGCCGCATCTGCATTTCGGCGAGATCTCGCCGCGCGCGGTCTGGCATGCGGTGCGCGCGGCGGCGGGAACGTCGGTGGGGGCGGAGAGCTTCCTGTCGGAACTCGGCTGGCGCGAGTTCAGCCATCACCTGCTCTTTCATTTCCCCGATCTGCCGACGCGCGCCCTGCGGCCGGATTTCGACCGCTTCGCGTGGCGCGCGGACGCCGGCGCCTTCCGGGCGTGGTGCCGCGGCCGCACCGGGTATCCGATCGTCGACGCCGGCATGCGCGAGCTGTGGCAGACCGGCACGATGCACAACCGCGTGCGGATGATCGCGGCGTCGTTCCTCGTCAAGGACCTGCTGCTGCCCTGGCAGGACGGCGCGCGCTGGTTCTGGGACACGCTGGTCGACGCCGACCTCGCGAACAACGCCGCGGGCTGGCAGTGGGTCGCCGGGTGCGGTGCCGATGCCGCGCCGTATTTCCGCATCTTCAATCCCGTGCTGCAGGGCGAGCGTTTCGACCCCGACGGCGCCTATGTGCGCCGCTACGTGCCCGAACTCGCGCGCCTCCCTGCCCAGCACATCCATCGTCCCTGGACGGCGCCGGCCGCGCTGCTGCGCGATGCGGGCGTGGAGCTGGGGACGAGCTATCCGCATCCGATCGTCGACCACCATCAGGCCCGCCAGCACGCGCTGGCGGCCTTCGCCGAACTCAAGCAGGCCGGTTCATGAACAACCACCAGGTCATCGCCTTGCCGCCGCGTTCCTCCGGCGGCCGTCTCGACATCGCCGTGATCGGCAGCGGAATCGCCGGGCTCGGCGCGGCGTGGCTGCTCTCCAAGCGCCATCGCGTCACGCTGTACGAGAAGTCGGGACGTGTCGGCGGCCATGCCAACACCGTCGACGTCGCCGTGCCCGGCGGCGTCGTGCCGGTCGATACCGGCTTCATCGTCTACAACGAGCGCAACTATCCGAACCTGACGCGGCTGTTCCGCCATCTCGGCGTCGCCACCACCGCCAGCAGCATGTCGTTCGCCGTCAGCGTCGACGCCGGCCGTCTCGAATATTCGGGCGGGTCGTGGGGCGGCCTGTTCGCGCAGCCGTCCAACCTGCTGCGGCCGGCCTATCTGCGGATGCTCGCGGACATCGTGCGCTTCTTCCGCGAGGCGCCCGCGGCGCGTTTCGCGGACGCCGAGGTCTCGCTCGGCGAATGGCTCGCCGCGCGCAACTACTCCGAAGCGTTCCTCTACGATCATCTGCTGCCGATGGCGGCGGCCATCTGGTCCGTCCCGGTGCGCCAGATGCTCGCCTTTCCGGTCGCGAGCTTTGTCGCCTTCCTGCACAATCACGGCCTGTTGCGCCTCGCGGACCGTCCGCAATGGCGCTCGGTCGATGGCGGAAGCCGCCGCTACGTCGCGCGCATCCTCGACGACTTCGACGGGCGCATTCTTCACGGAACGCCGGTCCGTGCGGTATGCCCGGGCCTCGCCGGCGTCGCGGTGCACGATGCCATGGGCGGCGTCAAGCGGTACGACCAGGTGGTGATCGCCGCGCATGGCGACGAGGCGCGCGCGATGCTTCCCGCCGCCGATCGCGACACCCAGTCGATCCTCGGCGCGTTCCGCTATCAGGCCAACACCGCCGTGCTCCATCGCGACAAGCGCCTGATGCCGCGGCGGCGGCGCACATGGTCGAGCTGGAACTATCTTGCGGTCACCGGCATCGACGGCGCGCGCGCCGACACCGCGCGCGTCTCCGTCACCTACTGGATGAACCGGCTGCAGCGGATCGACCCGCGCCACGAGATGTTCGTGTCGCTCAACCCGATCCGCGCCCCGCGCGACGAATTGACCGTCGCCGCGTTCGAATACAGCCATCCGGCCTTCGATGCCGCGGCGATCGCGGCGCAGCGCCGGCTCTCATCCATTCAGGGCCGCGACGGCATCTGGTTCTGCGGCAGCTATTGCGGCTTCGGCTTCCACGAGGATGCGCTGGCCTCCGGACTTGCGGTCGCCGAGGCGCTCGGCGCGCGCCGGCCGTGGACGGCCGAGCACCAGGCGCCCGACCGCGAGCCGGCCGCGGCGCGGCTCGCGTTGGCCGAAGCGGGAGACGACTGAGACGGCGATGCCCGAGAGCTGCCTCTATTTCGGCGAGGTCATGCACCGGCGGCTGCGGCCGTTCGGGCATCGCTTCGTCTACCGGGTGTTCTCGCTGCTCGCCGACGTCGACGCGCTGCCCCAGCTCTCGCGGCGGCTGCGGTTCTTCTCGCACAACCGTTTCAACCTGTTTGCCTTCCACGATCGCGATCACGGGCCGCGCAACGGCATGCCATTGCGGCCGTGGGTCGAAGCGCAGCTCCGCGAAGCGGGTGTCGCCGGCGATGTCGGGCGGATCTTCGTGCACTGCTTTCCGCGGCTGCTCGGCTACGCGTTCAATCCGATCAGCATCTACTGGTGCCATGGCGGCGACGGGCGCTTGCGCGCCGTGCTGTGCGAGGTGAAGAACACCTTCGGCGACCAGCACGCCTATGTCCTGCCCGCGGATGGCGGGGCCGAAGTCTGCGCACCGCTGCGCGCGCGCTGCGCCAAGGCGATGTACGTGTCGCCGTTCATCACGATGGCCGCCCACTACCGCTTCCGCTTCGATTCCCCCGAAGCCCGCCTCAAACTCGTGATCGCGGAGGCGGACGGCGAGGGCGATTTCCTCGTCGCCAGCCACACCGCGCGCCGTCGCGCACTCTCGGATACCGCTCTGCTCGGCGCCTTCTTGGTCTATCCCCTCGTTGCGATTAAAGTGATCGCAGGGATCCATTGGGAGGCGTTCAAGCTCTGGCTCAAAGGGGCGCGCATCATGCCCCGGCCAGCGCCGCCGAACGCAGGGGTATCATGACGAATCAGCCGATCATCATGGATGCGGGCGCGGTTCCGGGCGACGTGTCGCCGGTCCTGCGCATGCTGCTGTCGATGACGAGCCGGATCGAGGTCGGGACGCTCGACCTCACGCTGCCCGACGGGCGCATCCTGCGCTGGGTTGGCAGCCGTCCCGGCCCGCATGCCGAGCTCACGATCCGCAACGCGCGCGTGGCGCGGCGCTACGTTTTCGGCGGCCAGGTGGGCTTCGCCGAGTCCTATATGGACGGCGACTGGGAGAGCGCCGATCTCGCGGCACTTCTCGAGTTCTTCGCGCGCAACCACGAAGCGATCGCCGGCTCGTACGACGGCGGCGCGGTCGTCGCGACGATGCGGCGGCTGTGGCACGTCTGGCGTGCCAACACGCGACGCGGCAGCCGGCGCAACATCGCGCACCACTACGACCTCGGCAACACGTTCTACCAGCGCTGGCTCGACCCGACGATGACCTATTCGTCCGCCGTGTTCGCCGAGCCGGCGCAACCGCTCGACCACGCGCAACGGAACAAGTACCGGCTGGTCGCCGAGAAGCTCGCGCTGTCGCCGGGACAGAAGGTGCTCGAGATCGGCTGCGGCTGGGGCGGCTTCGCCGCGCACGTCGCCAAGACCTACGACTGCAGCGTGACCGCGATCACCGTTTCCAAGGCGCAGGCGGAATTCGCCGCCCAGCGCGTGCAGCGCGAGGGCCTCGGGGAGAAGGTCGCGGTCAAGCTGGTCGACTATCGCGACCTCAAGGACCGCTTCGACGCGATCGCCTCGATCGAGATGTTCGAGGCGGTCGGCGAGCGCTACTGGCCGACCTTCTTCGGGACGGTGCGCGACAGCCTCAAGCCCGGCGGGCGGGCGGCGCTCCAGGTCATCACCATCGGCGACCGCTTCTTCGAGAGCTATCGCCGCAACGTCGATTTCATCCAGCGCTACATCTTTCCCGGCGGCATGCTGCCGTCGCCGAGCGCGCTCGCGCGCGAGATCGGGCGGGCCGGGCTGTCGCTGGTGCGCGAGGACTTCTTCGGCGCGCACTACGCGCAGACGCTGGCAAGCTGGCAGCGGCGCTTCCAGAGTGCGTGGCCGGAGATCGCGCAGATGAATTTCGATCTGCGCTTCAAGCGGATGTGGGAGTACTACCTCGCCTATTGCGAGGCGGGGTTCCGTGCCGGCTCGATCGACGTCGCCCAGGTCGCCATCGCCCGGCCGTGAGCCGTCCCCGCTGGCGCTGCCGGTGCTGGTCGCCTACGGGCTGCCGGCGTTTCCGGCGGCGATGCTCGGCTATCCTGTCGTCCTCTTCCTGCCGACGGTCTATGCGGTCGAAACGGGCCTTGCGCTGGCGACGATCGGCGTCGTCCTGACGGTCGCGCGCCTGTGGGACGTCGTGATCGATCCGGCGATCGGCTGGCTCAGCGACCGCACGCTGCAGCGGACCGGACGGCGGCGAAGCTGGGTGGCGCTCGCCCTGCCGGTCGTGATGGGCGCCACTTGGTTCCTGTTCCAGCCGGCGCCCGGGCTCGGCTGGGCCTATCTGCTGTTCTGGTCGATGCTCGCCTATAGCGGCTGGGCGATGCTGCAGATCGCCCATCAGGCCTGGGGCGCCGAGCTGTCGCGCGACTACGACGAGCGCAACCGGATCACCGCGGCGCGCGAGATCCCGACCGTGCTCGGCATCGTCGCGGCGACCGGGCTGCCGGCCATGCTCGCGCAGTTCGGCCTGGTCGGCGCGCGCTCGCCCGAGGCCGCGGCGCTGGCGGCGCTTGCGTGGTTCGTCCCGCCGGCGCTCGCGATCCTCGCCGTGTCGCTGATCGTCGTGGTGCCGGAGCCGCGCCGCGACGCTGCCGGCAGCGCGATCGGCTGGCGGGCGGGCCTGGCGCTGATCCGCGACAACCGCCCGTTCCGCCGGCTGATGGCGAGCTACGTCTTCAACGCCCTCGGCAACACCGTGCCGGCGACGTTGTTCCTCATGTTCGTCACCTACCGGTTGGAGATGCCGGACGCCGCGGGCGCCTTCCTGCTGATCTACTTCCTGTGCGCGGTCGCCGGCGTGCCGCTGTGGACGGCGCTCGCGCGGCGCCGGGGCAAGCACCGGAGCTGGTCGGCCGCGATCGTCCTGTCGTGCGTCGTCTTCGCCTTCGTGCCGCTGCTCGGGCCCGGCGATCTGTGGCCCTACGTCGCCGTGCTGGTGATCAACGGCATCGCCTTCGGCGCCGACCTGGTCCTGCCGGGATCGATGCAGGCCGATGTCGTCGACGTCGATACGGCTGCCGGCGGGCCGGGCCGGACCGGGCTGTTCTTCGCGCTGTGGGCGATGGCGACCAAGCTCGCGCTCGCGCTGGCGCCGGGGATCGCCTTCGTCGCGCTCGACGTCGCGGGCTTCGCCGCCGGCCCGGGCAATGCGCCGGGGGCGCTGCTGACGCTGGCGCTGCTCTATGCCTGGGCGCCGATCGGCTTCAAGCTGATCGCGGTGGCGCTGCTGCGCGGCTACGACCTGACCGCCGATGCGCAGGCCGAACTCGCGGCGCGCATCGCCGCGCGCGACGCGGCGCGATAGTCGCCCGGTCGGCGGCTATTTCCCGGTCGTGCGGCGGACTGCGGCGAAGTAGAGACGATAGGGCAGGATGCGCATCAGCTTCATGATCGCCGCGAAGCGGCGCGGGAAGACGATCTCGAAGCGGCGCGATGCGAGGCCGCGCGCCAAGGCCTCGCTGGCGGCCTCGACCGGCATCAGGAACGGCATCGCGAAGTCGTTCCGGCGCGTGAGCGGGGTGTCGACGAAGCCGGGATCGACGAGCTGCAGCTTGATGCCGAGCCGGTCGCAATCGGGCTTCAGGGCCTCGCACAGGTTGATGACCGCGGCCTTGCTGGCGCCGTAGGCGGCGGCGGTCGGCAGGCCGCGATAGCCCGCGAGCGAGGCGACCACCGCGATGTGGCCCGCGCGCCGCGCGGCCATGCGCGGCAGCAGCGCCTCGAGCGCGTTGGCAGCGCCCATCAGGTTGATGTCGATCAGCGCGCGCACGGTCGCGGCGGAGAAGTCGTCCGCCGACATCGGCACGTGCGTGCCGGCATTGAGGATCGCGCGCGCGATCGGTCCATGCGCGCCTTCGATCGCCGCGACGGCGGCGGCGACGGCTGCATGATCCGTGACGTCGAGCGGCCATGCGACGATGCGGCCGGCGCCCTCGCGCTCGAGCGCCGCCAGGGCTTCGGCGTTGCGCGCGGAGGCGACGACGGGTGCGCCCTCGCGCGCGAGCCGTAGCGCGAGGGCGCGCCCGATCCCCGAGGACGCGCCGGTGATCCAGGTGAGCGTCATTCCCGCACTATACGCAGCCCGAAGCGGTTTGGACCTGCTGTGCGTGCGTCGCGCTATCGCGCGGGCGGTGGCGGCGGGTAGATTGGCGCCATGAACGATACCTCGCCCAGCCGGCTCGAACGCATGATCGCGCGCCTTTCCGCGCAGAAGGCGTTTCTGGACTTCGCGGCATCGCAGGTTCGCGACCTGCCGGGCCCGATCCTCGAAATCGGACTGGGCAAGGGGCGGACCTTCAGCCACCTGGCCAAGCTCTTTCCCAGCCGCGAGATCTACGCCTTCGACGACGGGCTGCGTGCGCCGGCGGACAGCGCCCCCGAACCCGCACGCCTCGCGCTCGGTGACTTCCGGCTGACTTTGGCGGCGATGCGGGGACGGATCGCGCCGGCGGCGCTGGCCCATGCCGATTTCGGCAGCGAGGATCGCGGTTTCGATGCTGGGCAGGCGGTCTGGCTGGCGCCGCTGATCGCCGCCCTGATGGCACCGGGAGGCCTGGTGGTGAGCGATCGCGCGCTGTCGATGCCGGGCTGGACTCCGCTCGCCGGCCCCGAAGGGCTCGAATGGACGTACCACGCCGCCCGGGCGGGCTGAAGAGCGGCGCGTCCCTTGCATCAGAGGCGATCGCTACCCGTCCAGGGTTTGACGGCGGCCCCCTGGGCCCGTAACGTTCGGGCCCTATTTGAAGGAGTCTCGATGTCGAAGCGTATCACCTGGTTGCGCCGCCACGGCGCGCTCGCCGCTGCCGTGCTGGCCGTTTCGGCCGGCGTCGCACAGGCGCATACCGGCGTCTCGTCGGTCGCCGGCTTCACGGCGGGCGTCGCGCATCCGCTCGGCGGGCTCGACCATCTTCTGGCGATGGTTGCCGTCGGCCTGTGGGCCGCGCAGCTCGGCGGCCGCGCCTTATGGGCGGTTCCCGTGTCCTTCGTCGCGATGATGACGGCCGGCTTCCTGCTCGGCTTCGGCGGGATTGCGGTGCCGGCGGTCGAGCCGGCGATCGCCGTATCCCTGCTTGCGCTCGGGCTCGTCGTCGCGACGGCGCTGCGCGTGCCCGCAGCCGCCGGCGCACTGCTCGTCGGGTTTTTCGCGATCTTTCACGGCCATGCCCATGGCAGCGAGTTGCCGGCGGCAGCTTCGGCCATCGCCTATGCCGCCGGATTCCTCGGCGCGACCGCGGCGCTGCACGGCGTCGGCATCGCGATCGGCCTCGCGCTGCAGGGCCGGCTGGCGTGGCTCGAACGGCTTGGCGGGGTCGGCATCGCCGCCGCCGGGCTCGTTCTGCTGATCGGCTGACGGCGGCAGGGACGCTGGCGCGATGACCCGTTTCCTCGATCGCCGCGCGCTTCTGGCGGCCGCCGGCACGGCAGCGGTCGGCGCGCTGGCGGCGCGACCGGCGCGCGCCCTGACCGTCGAGCCGGCCTCGCCCGAACTCGCCGCGATGCTGGCCGCGCGCTGCGAAGGGCCGGGGCTGCACGTGCGCGTCCTCGCCGATCTGCTCGACCGGCTCGGCGTCGATCGCAGCGACGACGTCGCGGTGGCGCGCGTCGAGGCGATGCCGTGCCCGGTCTGCGGCTGCAGCCTGGCGTCGCCGGAGCGCGCAAGCGCGCCCAGGCCATGAGGGCCGCGGGGCGCGCGGCGCCGGCCAAGCCGCACCATCCCGAGGCGTTTCCCCGTCACCGTCATGACCACAAGGCCTGCGTCAGCGACGCGGTCGACGCGGCGGCCGACCTGTGCATGCGCATCGGCGAGCGCTTCACGCCGCTGCGCCGCCGCGTGCTCGAACTCGTGTGGTCGAGCCACCAGCCGATCGGCGCCTATGCGATCCTCGACAAGCTGCGCGAGGAAGGCCGCGCGGCGGCGCCGCCGACCGTCTATCGCGCGCTCGATTTCCTGCTCGCGCACGGCATCGTCCATCGCATCGCGTCGATGAACGCCTTCGTCGGCTGCACGCACCCGGGCGAGGCGCATGCGGTGCAGTTCCTGATCTGCCGCGGCTGCGGCAGCGCGGCGGAGATCGACGACGACGGCCTGTCGACGGCGCTCGCGCGGGCGGCCGACCGCGTCGGCTTCGCGGTCGAAAGTCGCGTCATCGAACTTGCCGGCCTGTGCGCGGGCTGCCGTGCCGCCGCCAAGGCGACGCCTGCCGGCTAGCGGCGCGCGCCGTTCGCGGCTGCCAGCGCGTGCGCGGCGAGCGTCGCCGCGGTGAGGACCAGCACCGCGCCGGCCTGATGCGCCGCACCCAGCGCGATCGGCACCACGAGCAGCAGCGTCGCGATCCCGAGCGCCAATTGCGCGCAGGCCGCGATCGGCACCGCGGCGAGCGCCGCGCGCGCCAAGCCGGCGGGCGCGGAGCGGCGCCGGCCCAGCCACAGCGCCAGCGCGGACACGACCACGGCGATCGCCAGGACGCGGTGATTGAACTGGACCGCCGCGACGCCTTCGAAGATCGACTGCATCAAGGAGCCGAGCGCGGGGTCGACGTAGAACTCCGGGACCAGCCGGCCGTCCATCAGCGGGAAGGTGTTGTAGGTGAGTCCGGCGCGGTTGCCCGCGACGAAGGCGCCGCTCACGATGGTCACGAAGACCAGCGCGAGGAATCCGAGCGGCCCGGCGCCGGCATCGGCCGGCCGCGCGGCCCCGCGCAGCAGGTCGAGCGCCGCCCACAAGGTCCAGGCGTAGATCACCAGCGCCAGCACGAGATGCGTCGCCAGCCGGTAGGGACTGACCGAGACGCGGTCGGCGAGGCCGCTCGCCACCATCCACCAGCCGATCGCGCCCTGGATCGCGCCGAGGACGAAGATGCCGGCGAGCTGGCGCGCGATGCGGCCGCGGATTCGTCCGGTGATCCAGAACCACGCGAGCGGCAGGGCGAACGCGACGCCGATCAGCCGGCCCCACAGCCGATGGATGTATTCCCACCAGAAGATCGCCTTGAACTCGGCGAGCGTCATCCCGGCGTTGACCTGCTGGTATTGCGGAATCTGCCGGTAGCGCGCGAATTCGGCCTGCCAGGCCTCCTCCGACAAGGGCGGGATCGCGCCGGTGACCGGCCGCCATTCAGTGATCGACAGGCCCGATTCGGTCAGGCGCGTGATGCCGCCGATGACGACCATGGCGAAGATCATCGCGCAGCAGACGAACAGCCACGCGACGACGGGGCGATTGCTGCGCCCTGCGGGCGCGGCCGATGAAAGGGTTGCGATGGTCATGCGGGTGGGGTCAATCTGGCGCGTCGCAGCGCCCTCGCGCTGAGGCATCTCGCCGCAGGCCGGCTTGACTCGCGTCCAGGCCGGCCGCATCATATGTATACGTATGAATTTGCGCCGCCGGCCTTGCCGGCGGGCCATGGGATTCGATATGACGACCGCGCGCAAACGCATGGTCGCGCCGACCAAGCCGGCGCAAGACGACTACATCCTGACCGACCAGGTCGGCCATCTGCTGCGCCGTGCCCATCAGCGTCATACGGCCATTTTCCAGGACATGATCGGGAACGTCCAGCTTACGCCGACCCAGTTCGCCGCCCTGGTGAAGATCCGCGACGTCGGCGAGGTATCGCAGAACGAGCTTGGCCGGCTGACCGCGATGGACCCCGCGACGATCCAGGGCGTCATCCACCGCCTCAAGGTCCGGGCGCTGATCGCGCGCCGCGCCGACCCTGACGACCGCCGCTGCACGCTGCTGAGCCTGACCGGGTCCGGGCACGCGCTGATCGAGCGTGCGCTGGCTTCGGCCAAGGCGATCACCGCTGCGACACTCGCGCCGCTCGCCGACAACGAGCGCGCGACTTTCCTGAGCCTGCTGCGCAAGCTCAGCTGACACGAGGAACGAAGACATGGCGACTGCGGCCGCAGAGCTGGCGCTCGGCTACGGGTTCACCTTCGGCGATCTCCATGACCGCGACGGGCTGGTGCGGCTCGACGGCGCCTATCTGGCGCGGCTGGAAGCGGAGAAGCCCGAGCTCTATCAGCGCCTGCTCGCCGCACGCGCCAACCCGGCGGCGCTGGCGGCCAAGGACGAAGGCAACCTGCTGGTCGATCTCGGCCCGTCGGTCGACGAGTTCCTCGCCGGCCTGTTCGGGGTCGAGGCCGAGGTGCAGGCGCTCGCCGCCGAAACGCACGG
>JAEUKZ010000439.1 GCA_016793045.1 Alphaproteobacteria bacterium | reverse complement strand
CGCCACCATCGCGCCGTCGGGCGCGTAGACGCCGACCGCCAGACTGTTGGCGACCGCGCGGCGGAACGTCTCCTCCGGGATGCCGTTCGACCAGTAGCTCTCGACGCCGATCCACTGGTAGGCGCGCGCGACATCGAAGCGTACCGGATCGTCGCTGATGGCGAAGCCGTCTTGATGGATGATGGTGTGAGACATGTCGCGCTAGCCCACTGCAACGGTCTTGCCGGTTTCGATCGACTGCATCATCGCATCATAGACGGTCATCGCGCGCACGCCGTCCTCGATCGTCGGCGCGTTCACCGCCTGCCCCCGCGCGGCGGCGACGAAATCGCCGAGAATGGCGTGATAGCCCTTGTGGTCCTCGTTGGCGGCGACGGTGAGGTTGGGCTCCCACACCAGCGTGTCCTCGCCGTCGGCGAGGGTCGCGTCCGCCCGGTCGACCTTGAACGACGAGGCGCGATAGTAGCGAACCTCGTGGACGTTGCGCACTTCGACGCGGCGATGGTCGCCCATCACCTGCCACCATTCCATCGGCGTTGCGCGCGACTGGTGCGTGCCCATCACCAGGGTCGCGAGGCCGCCGCCAGCGAAGTCGAAATGGACGTGCAGCAGCAGCTTGCCGGGCGCGAGCTGATGCTTGCGCACCGTCAACGCCAGCGGCCTTCCCATCAGATGGGGCACCAGGTCGAGATAATGCGTGCAGTGGTGCAGGTAGAATCCGGTGTAGTCGACGTCCTTCACGAAATAGGTCGGCGCCGTCATGTATTCGCCGAGGAAGCTCGCCGGCGCGCCGAAGTCCGGCCCCTTCACGATGTTGATGGCGATGCGGTTGGCCGTCGAATAGCGCTTCATGAAGCCGACGATGACCGGCTTGCCGGCCTTCCTCGACGCATCGGCGATCCGGCGCGCATCGGCGGCGCTGGCGCCGGGCGGTTTCTCGATGAACACCGGCAGGCCGCGTTCGAGCGCCGCGACCGCGAACTCGACGTGCTGCCTCGGCCCCACGGCCATGCCGATCGCATCGAGATCGCCGCGCGCGAGCAGCGCCGCGACGTCGCGCGTGCGCGCCGCGTCGGGCACGCCGAAGCGTGCGCCGATGCGCGCCAGCCGTTCGGGGTCGAGTTCGCACAGCGCCGCCAGGGTGACGTCGCGGCGGGTGAGCTGCGGCAGCAGCATCTCGGTCGCGTGGGTGCCGGCGCCGATCCAGCCGACGCGCAGCGGATTCGCCGCGCTCACGACGCGGCCCCCGCGAAGTCGAGCGTCGCGCGCAGCAGGCGCACGCTGCGCGCGAGGTCGCCGCTCTCGTCGCGCGCCGGCGCGCGCCATTGCGCGAGCGGCACGCCGAGCCGGTCGTCATTGCGGCGGAACGGCTCGAGGGTGATCGGGCCCGCGTAGCCGACGTCGACGAGTGCGCGGCAGACGGCCTTCCAGTCGACGGTTCCGGTGCCGATGAAGCCGCGGTGGTTCTCGTTGGCCTGGAAATGGACCATCGCCTGACCGGCCTGGCGGATGGCACCGGCGAGGTCGTCCTCCTCCATGCACATGTGGAAGGTGTCGAGCATCAGCTTCACCGCCGGGGAGCCGACGCGATCGATCAGCGCGAGACCCTGGCGCGCCGTGTTGCACAGATCGGTCTCGAAGCGGTTCAGCGGCTCGACGGCGAGCACGATGCCGTGCCTTTCCGCGTAGGCGCCGGCCTCCTTCAGGCCGGCGACGACGCGCGCGACCTTCGCCTCGCGCTCGGCATCGCCGATCGGTGCCGGCGCGCGGCCGGCGAACACCATCGGCGCGCCGTAGATCGGGCCGCCGACGATGGTGGCGCCGAGCGCCCTCGCGCTGTCGACGCAGCTCTTGAGATAGGCGACGCCGGCGGCATGCGCGGCGGGATCGGCGCTCGACACGTCGCGCGCCGGGTTGACGCGCGCGGCCAGCACGCAGCCGAGCCCCGCCCGCCCGATCGCGGCGCGCGCCCCGGCAAGATCGAGTTCGCCCGGCTCCGGCACCAGCAGCTCGACGAAGTCGCAGCCCGCCGCCTTCATCGCCGGCAGCAGGACGAGGTGCTCCGCCTGAAAGGGGCGGACGTAGAACATCGAAATGATTCCGATCGGCGAAACGGCGCTCATGTCTTGACGGCTCCGGCTGTGAGCCCGCCCACCAGCCGGCGCTGGACGAGCAGGAAGAGAATGGTCACGGGCAGCGCCACCAGCGTGCCGCCGGCGGTGAGCAGCCCCCACTGGATGGTGAACTCGCCGATGAAGCTCTGCAGCGCCACGGTGACGGTGCGCACCGTGTTGCCCGACAGCATCATCGCGAAGAGATACTCGTTCCACGAGGTGACGAAGACGTAGATCGCCGTGGTGACGATCCCGGGCGCGGCGAGCGGCAGGACGACGCGGCGGATCGTCTGCAGGCGCGAGCAGCCGTCGATCATCGCCGCCTCGTCGAGTTCGGCGGGAATGCCGTTCATGTAGCTCGTCATCATCCACACCGCGAAGGGGATGGTGAAGGTGCCGTGACCGGCGATCAGCGCCACGTAGGTGTCGAGCAGGCCCAGCTGCCGCATCAGCACGAAGAGCGGGATGATCAGCAGCACGATCGGGAACATGTTGATGACCAGGAACTGCACCAGCAGGACCTTGCGCCCGGCGAAGCGGAAGCGCGAGAAGGCATAGGCCGCCGGCACGCTCAGCGCGAGCGCGAGCGCCACCGCGCCGCAGGCCACGATCAGGCTGTTGACGAGGTTGCCGCCGAAGCTGGTGCGCTGGAACAGCTCGGCGTAGTGCTCGAGCGTCGGCGCCGCCGGCAGGTAGGTGATCGGCGTCTGCGTCACCTCGCTCTGCGGCTTGAGCGACGTCAGCACCATCCACGCATAGGGGGCCAGCGCGAAGGCGACGATGGCGAGCACCGGCACCTCGATCTCGAGGAAGCGGCGCAGGCGCGAGCGGCGCTCGATCACCGGTCGACCCCGCGCGCCGCGCGCGCCACGTAGGCGGCGACGACCGACAGCAGCATGATCGTGAGCACCACCGCGAGCGCCGCGCCGTAGCCGTATTCCATGCCCTGCTGCGCGCGCAGGAAGGCGTAGAGCGGCAGCGTGTGCGTGGTGTAGCCCGGCCCGCCGCCGGTCATGACGAGGATGACGTCGAGCGAGTTGGCGACCCAGATCGTGCGCAGCAGCAGCGCGGTGGCGATGACGCCGGCCAGGCTCGGAATCGTCACCCGCCACAGCATCTGCCAGCGCGTCGCGCCGTCGATCTCCGCCGCCTCGTAGAGCTCGGCCGGGATCGCCTGCAGCCCGGCGAGGATCGCCACCGCGAAGAAGGGAAAGCCCTGCCAGGTCAGCGTCAGAATCACCGCGTAGAGCGCCGTGTCGGGCGAGGCGAGCCACGGATACGGCTCGCTGATGAAGCCCAGGCGCATCAGCGCGTCGTTGATGACGCCGAGGTTGAAATCGTACATCCACGTCCACATCAGCGCGATGATCACGCTGGGCAGCGCCCACGGGACGATGACGACGGCGCGGGCGACGCTGCGCCAGAAGAAGCTTTCGTTGAGCAGCAGCGCCGCCGCGAAGCCGAGCAGGAACTGCAGCCCGACCGCAAGCACGACCCAGATCACCGAGTTGCCGAGGCTGATCCAGAACGCCTCGTCGTTCCACAACCGCACGTAGTTGCCGAAGCCGACGAAAGGGACGTTGCGCGGCCGGTAGAGGATGAAGTCGTAGAGGCTCATCGTCGCGGTCTGCACGACCGGATAGAACACGATGCAGACCGTCACCAGCAGCGCCGGCGCGAGGAAGAAATAGGGCTGGAGGCGCGCGGCGAGGCGCGAGGACGCGAGGGTCATCGGTCGGGCCGGCGCGCGCTATCGCCCCTCCCCCGCCTTTGGCGGGGGAGGGTGCGAAGCGACGCGCAGGGCGTGCTCACCCGTGGAACAACCGCTCGATCTCGCGCATCATGTCCTCGGGCGTCATCTGCCCGAGCAGCGCGCGCTGCATCGAGGTCGGCCACACGCGGCCGACGAAGTCCGGCGTCTTCGGGTTGTCGGGCAGCACGGCCGCGACCGGCAGCGAATCGAAGGTCGCGTCGACGAAGCGCTTGGGATGCGCGGTCCAGTTGGCCGCCGCCGAGCGGCAGGTCGTCATCTGACCCGACAGCGCGGTGAGCATCAGGTTGTTCTCGGCGGTCGAGAGGAACGAGATCCACTTGAACGCCGCGTCCTTGGCGCGCGACGAGGCGAAGATGGCGTTCGATTCGTCGCCGAACAGCGTCCAGCCGCGGCCGTCGGCCGCCTTCGGCACCGGAACCGCCGACACCTTGTCGCCCAGCGCCTGCACCATCTCGTTGGCCGAACCGACGTGATGGATCGTCATCGCCGTGCGGCCGGTCTTGAAGTTGTCGACGATCTGGCGGAAGCCGTCGTTCGGCGCCGAGGGCGGCACCACGCGGTGCTGGCGGTGCAGGTCGACGTACCACTTGTTGGCCGCCAGCGCGCGTTCGCTGACCATGCCGCCGCGCTGGAAGTTGGCGCCGGCGCCGAGCACGAACGGGCCCCAGTTGTCGTGGCCGCCGGCGGCGCCGCGCATCCCGAAGCCCCACTGGTTCTCCCTGGTCAGCGCGCGCGCCGCGGCGAGGAACTGCTCGTAGTTCTGCGGCGGCTGGAGATTGGCCTGCTGGAACAGGTCGACGCGGTAGTAGAGGTAGAGCACGACATAGTGGACCGGCAGGTAGTACTGCTTGCCGTCGGGCGCGCGGTTGATCGACCACGCGCTGTCGGGAATGTCGCTGCGCGCGGCCCAGCCGGTCAGATAGCGGTCGAGCGGCTCGAGCGCGCCCATCTCCAGCAGGCGGGTCTGGTTGGCGATCTTCACCAGCGCGCAGTCGGGCGCATTGTTGGCGACGATCGACGCGAACAGGCGCGTCACGTAGTCGTTGCCGCCGCCCCACGGAATGCTCTCGGC
>JAEUKZ010000421.1 GCA_016793045.1 Alphaproteobacteria bacterium | reverse complement strand
ATATTTTGTTTATTTTTCGGAAAATTCTCTCCACCACGATCAACGGTGACGCAGTCAGGTGAGCTGCTTTCGGCCCATGACTGTCCGATTTCGAAGATTAACAACTTGGAAGAGATCGCCGACTACACACCCCGATGTAGTGGCATCCGACGTGTCGCTCGCATGTGCGAGCGGCGGCATTCCGGTTCGAGACGCAGATCAGCCCGGGGGCGGGACTTCCCCGAATCGGGATGCGTTGGCGGCGCGGTCGATCAGGCCAGCGACAAGGCCGTGATGATCAACGCCCAACCGGTTAGGCCAAGCAGGGCACCCAGCAGGATGCCGGATGCTGGTGCCAGCGGATCGACGCGCGTCATCGCGGCGGCCCTTGGCTGCGATCCCTCCCTGCGGGCGATGTCGTTCGATGCGCTATTCAGCATTCGACCTCAACTCCGCGTTGCGCACTCTATCAGAGTTGCGACGCGATGTCCGATCGAAGGAGCCTAGACCGCAGGGAATGAAGCGAACGTTAACGCCGGCTCAACCGCACGCGGGCGCCTTGTGAAGGGTCATGCAGCAGTGCCAGAACGCCCAGCGCAGTCCCGGGATATGGGCGAGCCCACGGTCGAGCGCGATGCAGACCTTCAGCAGCGGTTCCTGAACGGCCGGCCTGCGGAACTGCACCGCCGCCAGCGTCGTCAATCCGCAGAACTCCAGGTCGACGGCGGCGAAGTACCGGCGTGCGATCGCGAAGTCGCCGCGCAGAAGCGGGTGTTCGTCGGGCGTGCGCGCGTCGGGGGTCATGCGGCGGTAGAGATTGATCAGCGGGTTGTGGCCCAGCGGCTCCATGAAGATCGCGCGCCCGCCGGGACGCAGTACGCGCGCGATCTCGCGGAAGGAGCGGTCGAGGTCGAGGTGGTGGATGATCCCCGAACCGAAGACGAGGTCGAAGGCGCCGTCCGGCAGCGCCATCCGCTCCGCGTTCATGACCGTGAAGCTCGCATTGGCGAACCCCGCCGCAGCCACCCGTGCGCGCGCCTGAGCGATTGCGACCGAAGAGATGTCGATGCCGACGAGCGTGCGCGCCGCAGCCGCGACCGTCACCGAACGGACGCCCTGGGCGCAGCCGTATTCGAGCACGTCGGCGCCGCGCGCCGCCGCACTGACCCTTTCGATATAGGCCGCGGTTCCATGGCTGATCGCGCCGTAGTAGCGGTCCTGCGCGCGGCCTTCCTCCTCCGCGAAGCGTCGGTTGTGAAATTCGGCCTCGGTCGCAATGCGATCCTGATCGGCCGACCTGACCGGCAACTGGCTCATCGCCGACGATGCTCCTGAACTCGACGCCTGGCGCCCTATAGCAGCGCGGTGGTTACCATATCGCTTACGGCCGGGCGATGCGCGCGCGACGGCGGTTCACCCGCCGGGCTTGCGATCACGCAGGGTGGCCACGAAGTGCAGCAGGGTCGGCCGGTTGAAGACCAGGGTCAGCAGGGTATACGTCGCGGCGCCCACTGCCATCTTGGCGAGCAGTCGCGCAAGGTCGCCCATGCCGGCGAGCGCCAGCGCGTCGGCGCCGAGCACGCCGGCGGCCATCGCCGCGGCGCAAAGCAGCCCGCGCAGGCCGGGCACCAGCAGCGTATACGCGCTCCAGCCCGTCAGGCGCCGCACGCCGGCGATCCACAGCGGCGCCGCCACGACCATCACGCCGATCCAGATCAGCAGCGCCGCGAAGGGCGAGCGCGGATGCAGCAGCGGGACGGCACCGGTGACCGCTGCGGCGGTGAGCGCGAAGAAGATCGTCGCGACGCCCGGCCGCCCGATCGCCACCACGACCGCCTCCGACTGGTAGACGGCGAGCTGGAAGACCGCGGCAAGCGCCATCGCCTGCATCAGCGGAACGAGCTGCAGCCACGCGCCGCCGAGCACCAGCGGAACGATCTGGTCGGCCGTGGCGAACAGCCCGAAGAAGACGGGGTGGGCGAGCAGCGAGATGAAGCGCCGGTTCTCCTCGAACGAGCGGCGAAGCTCGGCCACGTCGCTCTGCTGGCGCGCGAAGGTCGACATGCCGACGCTGTTGACCGCGATCATGACCGTGTCCTTGAGCGTGCCGGCGAGACGGAAGGCCATGTTGACGAAGCCGGCGGCGCGCACGTCGAGCACGGTGCCGACCAGCGCGAGGAACAGGCGGTCCTGCGCCATGTGCGCGATCCCGGTCGCGGTGACCGGTCCGGCGATCGCCATCAGCTCGCGAAAGCGCAGCCAGCGGAAGGCGATCTTCACGTTGGGCGGCGAGGCGTGCAGAACGAGCGCGAGCGAGACGAGGACGCCGCCGATGTGTTGGATCACCAGGCTCCAGGCACCGAAGCCGAGCAGGGCGAGGACCGGACCGACGATGACGCCGCTCATCCGCGAGGCGATCGTGCGGGTGACCAGCGGTCGGAAGTGGAACTCGCGCCGCAGCCGCGCGGTGGGGACCGCCACCAGCCCGGTGAACGGAAGGGGCAGGGCGCAGGCGATCAGGATCGCGGTGAACTCCGGCTCGTTGAACAGTCGCGCCAGCGGCCAGGCTGCGGTCACGCACAGCGCGAAGGCGAAGACGCCGATCGCGATCGACGCCGTGTGCGCCGTGCTCTCGTGCTCCGGCGTCAGGTCGTGGCGCTGGATCAGCGCGTCCTGCAGCATGTGCTCGCTGAACATGCCGGCGAACTGCACGACCGCTATCGCGAGCGCGGCGATGCCGAAGTCGGTCGGCCCGATGATGCGGCCCATGACGAAAAGGCTCATCACCGAGAGCACCAGCGTGGCGCCGCCCTCGATGCCGAGCCATACCATCCCGCGCACCGCCGCGCGCCGCAGGTTCATGGCAGCCGCGCGGGCCGTGCGCGCTGCGTGGCGTCCGGGGCGACGGGCACGCTCTCAGCTCCCGCGGCCATAGGCGCGGATGTAGTCGATTTCGTAGAAGCCGGGGAACGGCGTGGTCGAATCGGGATCGGGAATCCAGTTCTGGTCGCCGCTTCCGAGCCCGAGATTGGCGAGCAGGTACATGTCCTCGTGCACGCCGTTGTTTGGCCAGCGCGCGATCCGCGTACCGTCGACGAAGAATGCGATCGCCTCGCGTGTCCATTCGCAGCCATAGACGTGGAAGCCGTCGGCGATGTCGATCAGGTCGTCGGTCCACTCGCCGAAGCCGTCGCGCTCGTTGTTGTCCGGCCGGCGCCATTGATAGGCGGGGCGCACGCTCATCCGTCGCGCGCCGGAGCATTCGAAGATGTCGATCTCGGGCGGCCAGCGCTGCGCCTTGGGCAGCAGCCAGAAGGCCGGCCAGAATCCTTTGCCGTGCGGCAGCCGCGCGCGCATCTCGAAGTACCCGTAGGTCTGCCAGTGGGTGAGTTCGGACGTGATGCAGCCGGACGTGTAGAGCTGCCCGCGGATGAACGGCGCCACGCGGACCGGGTCGGGCCGGTCGGCGCGGATGCGCAGCACGCTGCGTTCGATGCCGAACGGCTGGACGCCGAGCGGCCTTCCCGACGTGCCGGCATAGGCGACGTCGACGTAGATCTGCTTTTCCTGGTTGATGATGTCCTCGCGCGGATGGCGATAGCGGCTGCGCCATGCCGGCGCCCCGGGCCGGCCGCCGGTCGCGTTCTCGTTGATGCGACTGACGTCGGGATCGTCGAACTCGTCGGAGAACGTGAGGCGGTACGGCGCCGGTACGAAACGCGGCGGCGCTCCGGCAACGACGGTGCCGGCGGCGGGAGTCAGTGACAGCGTCGCGAGCGGACGGTTCAAGGGATGGCTGCCGTCATTCGCCATCATCAGGCGCACCGGTCCGCCGCAATCGATGCTTCCAGGATCGCCGAGCGTGCCCGCGCGCACCGCCAGCGTGTCGGCGCTGGCGCCGGAGCGCACGGTCACGCCCCGGCGCGACCACGTCAGTTCGACGACGCGGTCGCCGCTCACGTCGCCGAAGCCCGAGAAAGCGAGACGCCCGAGCCGTCCGACGATCCAGCCGCTGGCGGTCGTGGCGAGCCTCAGGCCGGTGGTGGCGCCCTTTGCGCAGTCGAGCAGGGCCGCATCGCGCCGCCCTCCAGCCGGCAGGCCGAGCTGCAGCGTGCCTTCGGTCCACTCGAAGGGGGCCGGTTCGAGCGAGAGTTCGTCGGCCGCGCGTCCTCCGGCGCCGAGCGCCGGAATCACGAGCGACGATGGTGTCGCCGCGACTTCGTATTGCACGCCCCAGACATAGGCCTCGCGCAAATGGTCGTCCCCGGCGCCGTCTTCGATCCAGGCCGGAAAGACGCGCTTGATCCCGGTGTCGCGGTACTCCCAGAACAGGCTGACGCTGATGCGCTGCCAGCGCTCGTCGACGTCGAACGTCGCGATCCGCGCGCGTTCGGACGCCGAGTCCTGGATGCGGACCGACCACTTGCCGCGCCGGCCCGCAGGCGCGCGGACATAGAGCGACGCCGTCCCGTACCGGTCGGTGGGCGCGCGGCCGGCCTCCGCATAGAGGCCGTGGCTGCGGCGGGCGCCGAGCGTGACTCGGCAAGCGCCCGGTGTTCCGTCCGGTGCTGCGACCGCGCCGTCAAGGGCGACCCGGAGTTGCGGCGACTTGAACCACGTCGCGCGCGTCAGGTCGTTGGGCTCGGCGATCGGGTTGCGCGCGGGGCCTTCGAGCAGCAGGCCGAGCGACCGGTCGTTCGCGCCGATGAAGCGCGCGGCGTCGGCGGGCGTCAGCACGAGGCGCCCGCGCAGGTCGGTGGCGAAAGCGGGGCTGGCGCGGCGGAGTTGGATCCCCTCGGGCAGGCCGGTCTGGCCGGTGAAGTCGAAGTCGAGGAGAGGCACGGCTGCCGACGGCGCCTGAGCGGCGACGGGACGCGGTTGGGCCAGTCCGAGCGCAAGGCTGGCGAGAATCGTGCGGCGGCCGATCGGGGCGCGTGTCATCAGGGGCGCGATGTCCGTGCAATCGGCGGCGTGGCGCCGAGTCAGGCCAGGGCGTCGACCATGCTGCGGAACAGGCCGATCCCGTCCGTCGAGCCGCCGCCGGCGCCGACCAGCGCGGGGTCGGTTGCATTCTCGGGATGCGGCATCATGCCAAGCACCGTCTTGGTGCGGTTGAAAATGCCGGCGATGCTGCGGGCCGAGCCGTTGGGATTGGCGGCGGGATCGAGGGCGCCATCGGGCGCGCAATAGCGGAATGCGACCTGACCCTCGCCTTCGAGCCGGTCGAGCGTCGCCTCGTCGGCGTAGTAGTTCCCGTCGTGATGCGCGATCGGGACCTTGATCACCGCACCGCTCGCGTAGTGCTGGGTGAACAGGCTCTGGCTTGTTTCGACCTTGAGGTGAACGTCGTGGCAGGCGAAATGAAGGCTCGCATTGCACAGCATGACGCCCGGCAGCAAACCTGCCTCGCAGAGGATCTGGAAGCCGTTGCACACGCCGATGACCGGCGTGCCGGCCTCGGCCCGCCGCACCACCTCGTGCATGATCGGCGAACGCGCCGCGATGGCGCCCGTGCGCAGATAGTCGCCATACGCGAAGCCGCCTGGCAGGACGATCAGATCGACCTTCGGCAGATCGGTCTCGCGGTGCCAGATGAGCTGCGGACGGGCGCCGGCGGCGCGCTCGATCGCGTCGGCGATGTCGTGCTCGCGATTCGTGCCGGGGAATACGACGACAGCGGATTTCATCGTGGCGCGCACACTGCCCGATCCGCCGGCCGGGGTAAAGACCCGCGCGCGCCTGTTGCGGGATGTCGAAGCGGACGGGAGGCGTGAGGAATACGAGGCCGCGGCAATCCGAGGGGAGAGGCCCAGCGCGTTGGAGGTTCGCTCTGGGCCGGGGACCGGGTCGCCGCGGCCTCGCGCAAGACGGACCGCTTGGGGAGGGTGCCGCCTCACTTTCGCTGCTTGCCTTCGGGCCGTGGGGAGGGGAGGGGATACGGCCGAGAGCGTACAGCGATGCAAATTCTGAAGTTCTCCCCTCCGTCGACCGACGATGCGAATAGCAGGCCAGTCGCTTACGCAGTGGTCAGCAGGCCCGGAAAAGCGCGCAATCCTTTGGCAAATCTCATTATTTTGTCACTACACCATGCCGCACTGCGGCGACGGCCGAGCGCTGCATCTGGCGATTCCGTTGCATTTTGCGACTGGAATTGCGAACCGCCGGGTGGCGACGATCCCGGCGCTTCGCACGTTGCAACCTCGGCGACCCGCCCCACGGGGGCGATCTCGGCAAAGCGGATTCGCGGTATTCCGAATCTATTTTATTCGTTGGATCAAAATACTAAACCAATAAACTGAAGTTTCGATTTAATCGACGGAACGACATGTGACGAATGATTCAGGAAAACGGTCCGCGATTTGCTGCATCGAGCGGGCGTGCTTCTCGGAGACATCAGGGATCGCTGTGGCTCGGATTTTGGTCATCGACGATGATCGGGTGTTCGCGACGCTGGTGGCGGAGGCGCTGACCTCAGCCGGGCATCGGGTCGACGTTGCAGCCGACGGCCGCCAGGGCTTGGTCGCGGTTCGCAGCGCGCAGTTCGACGCGGTCGTCACCGACATCATCATGCCCGATCAGGAGGGCATCGAGACGATCCGCCTGATCCGGCGCGCCGAACCCGACCTGCCCATCCTTGCGATGTCGGGGGGCGGGCTGCGCCTGTCGCTCGACCTTCTGCAGATGGCCCGCGCGATCGGCGCCGACGACACGCTTGCCAAGCCGTTCCTGCCGGGCGAACTGGTGCGTCGGGTCGCCGCCTTGTTGACGCGCCGCAACGGCCGGCTGGCGGCCGCCGCCGGCGTCGTCAGGCACTGAGTTCGAAGCGGTAGTTCTCGATCACGGTATTGGCGAGCAGCCGCTCGCACATCTCGCGCACCGATGCCTCGGCCTTGGCCCGGTCGGCTTCGGCCAGCTCGATCTCGATGAACTTGCCCTGGCGCACATCGCCGATCCCGGAAAACCCGAGATTGCCGAGCGCGTGCGCGATAGCCTTGCCCTGCGGGTCGAGCACGCCGGTCTTGAGGGTGACGTGAATCTTCGCCTTCATGCAGTCCTGATCCTCTCTGCCGTCACTGCATCGTTTTCGGACCTTTGAGGTCCTGCGGCCCGCCTTCGGGCAGGATGCCGAGGCGGCGGGCGACTTCGCGATAGGCCTCTTCGACGTTGCCGAGATCGCGGCGGAAGCGATCCTTGTCGAGCTTCTCGTTGGTCTTGAGGTCCCACAGCCGGCAGCAATCCGGGCTGATCTCGTCGGCGAGGATGATGCGCATGTCCTCGTCGCTCCACAGCCGGCCGAACTCGACCTTGAAGTCGACGAAGCGCAGGCCGACGCCGAGGAAGAGCCCCGACAGGAAGTCGTTGATGCGCAGCGCGAGCGCCATGATGTCGTCGATGTCCTGCGTCGTCGCCCAGCCGAACGCCGTGATGTGCTCCTCCGAGACCATCGGATCGCCGAGCTGATCGTTCTTGTAGTAGTACTCGACGATCGAGCGCGGCAGGACCTGGCCTTCCTGCACGCCGAAGCGCTCGGCGAAGTTGCCGGCCGCGACGTTGCGCACGACGACCTCGATCGGGATCATCTCGACTTCGCGCACGAGCTGTTCGCGCATGTTGAGTCGGCGCACGAAATGCGTCGGCACGCCGATCTCCTCGAGGCGCATCATCAGGTATTCGGAGATGCGATTGTTCAACACCCCCTTGCCGGTGATGACGCCCTTCTTCTGCGCGTTGAAGGCGGTCGCATCGTCCTTGAAATACTGCACCAGCGTGCCCGGCTCGGGACCCTCGTACAGAATCTTGGCCTTGCCCTCGTAGATTTGCCTGCGTCGTGACATGCTGATTTGTCTGGAAAATTTGCGCCGGGGGATTGGCGTGCGGGAGGGTTATAGACCCTCGCACCTGCCCCCGCAACGCCGCCAATCACAGGGGAATTCGCCTGAATACGGGCGTCTGGCCGGGCTCGATCGCGGCAAAACGGAAGATCGGCTTGCGGCCGCCGCCGGGCTGCGGCAGCGCCACCAGCGCCGACGACGTCGTGCCGAAGCCGCGCTCGGTCATGAATCGCATCGCGGCCTCGGGATTGCCGCCGGCCGGGGCCTCGGCCGTCAACAACGCCTCCCAGGCCGCGAAATCGTCGCGGTCGGGATCCGGCGGCGGCGCGGCGCCGAAGCGCGGCCATTGCGCGCGCTGACGCGGCGATGCGTCGTCGTTGAGGCCGTGCGCGGTGATCATCGAAAGGCCTTCGGGGAGCGGGGACACGGCGACGCGGCGCGGCCCCTCGCGGCCGAGCGCGCGGATCGAGAAGGCGTCGCGCGAATCGCCGATGAGCATGTTGAAGGCGCGATAGGCGCGCGGATCGAGGGCGGCGAGTGCTTCGGCGGCGGCGGCCGCATCGGCGTGGTCAAGCGCGTCGAGCACGAGTTCGCCGCGCGACCGCATGCCGGCAGCGGGCCCGAGCGTTCCCGGCCGGTTGAGCAGCCCGGCGACGACGCCGTGTTCGTTCACGCCGAACCACGAGCCGCCGGCCGCCTCGTCATAGCCGCCGACGACCTCGGGCCGGTCGGGCCAGTGTCGGGCGGGCGGTCGCCACGGGCGGGTGCGCATCTCGTCGCGATTGGCACCGACGATCAGCGGCCACGCCGCGCCGGAATGCCGAAGGATGACAACCGTACACATCGAACTAGATCCTAGTCCGTCGCACGGCCGTAACGCCGGGGCCGGACGATGCGCGCGGGCGGGCGCGCGATTGCGGCGGGCGAACGCCGCCGTTATAAGTCCCCGCGAGAAGGGCTGCCGAGACGCGGCCGGTCACGAGAGGGTTTGCTTCATGACGACATTCGACGAGCGCGAAAAGAGCTTCGAGGCCAAGTACAAGCACGACGAGGAGCTCCAGTTCAAGGTGATGGCCCGGCGCAACAAGCTCGCCGGCCTGTGGGCTGCGGGCAAGTTGGGCCTGTCGGGCGCCGAAGCCGAAGCCTATGCCAAGGAAGTTGTTGCGGCCGATTTCGACAAGCCCGGCGACGAGGACGTCATCGAAAAGCTGCAGAAGGACTTCAAGGCGCGTGGGCTGACCGTGCACGACGCCGAGATCCGCAAGGAACTCGAACATCTGCTGCCGGTTGCCAAGGCGCAGATCATGAAGCAGGCCTGACGACGCGGGCGTGCGTCCTACTTCTTGCGCCCGAGGCGCGTCGCACGCCCAAATACCCGGCGGAAGATCGTATCGACATGCTTGGTGTGATAGGCCATGTCGAACAGCTTGGCGAGGTCGCGCGCCGCGATCTTCCTTGACACCACCGGATCGGCGGCGAGCCGGTCGTGCAGGCTCGCGCCGCCCTGCCACGCGGCCATGGCGTGGCGCTGGACCAGCGCGTAGGACTCTTCGCGGCTGATACCAGCCTGGGTCAAGGCCAGCAGCACGCGCTGCGAATGCACCAGGCCGCCGAGGCGGTCCAGATTGGCCTGCATCGCCTCCTTGTAGACGACCAGCTTTTCGACCACGCCGGCGAGGCGGCTGAGAGCGAAGTCGAGCGCGATCGTCGCATCCGGCGCGAAGACGCGTTCGACCGCGGAATGCGAGATGTCGCGCTCGTGCCATAGCGCCACGTTCTCGAGCGCCGGCACGACCGCCGCGCGCACGACGCGCGCCAGCCCTGTCAGGTTCTCGGTCAGTACCGGGTTGCGCTTGTGCGGCATCGCCGACGAGCCCTTCTGGCCGGGACTGAAAAACTCCTCCGCCTCGCGCAGTTCGCTGCGCTGGAGATGGCGAATCTCCACGGCGAGGCGTTCGACCGAGGAGGCGACGACGCCGAGTGCCGCGAAGAACGCGGCGTGGCGATCGCGCGGGATGACCTGGGTCGAGACCGGCTCGATCGCGAGGCCGAGCTTGCGCGCGACGTGCGCTTCGACGCGCGGATCGATGTTGGCGAAGGTGCCGACGGCGCCCGAGATCTTGGCGACGGCGACCTCGGCGCGCGCCGTCACGAGGCGCGCGCGGGCGCGCTGGAACTCGGCATGGAAGGTGGCGAGCTTGACGCCGAACGTCGTCGGCTCGGCATGGATGCCGTGGCTGCGGCCGATCGTCGGCGTGTACTTGTGTTCGTGCGCGCGCCGGGCGAGCGCCGCGAGCAGCCGGTCGATGTCGGCGATCAGCAGATCCGCAGCGCGGGCGAGCTGCACGCCCAGGCAGGTGTCGAGCACGTCCGACGACGTCATGCCCTGATGGAGGAACCGTGCCTCCTTGCCGACGTGTTCGGCGACATTGGTCAGGAAGGCGATGACGTCGTGCTTGGTCTCGCGTTCGATCGCGTCGATCCGCGCCGGGTCGAACCTGCCGCGCTTCCAGATCGCCCGCGCCGCCGCCTTGGGGATCACGCCCAGCGCCGCCATGGCGTCGGCGGCATGCGCTTCGATCTCGAACCAGATGCGGAAGCGCGTCTCGGGTGACCAGATGGCGGCCATTTCAGGCCGCGAATAGCGGGGAATCATCGCGAGGATCCTCGATTGACGGGCCGGACCCTACGCACCCGCTACCCCCGGCGCAAGGGCATCATGCCCACGCGCCGGGGTGGCTCAATGCCGCGGCGATGCTGCCGTCAGTCCCACCAGCGCCGCGAGTGGCTGGGCCGATAGTGGTGGCGGCGGTGATGGTCACGATACCAGCCGTAGTGATGGCCGCGCGGCTCGCGCCACTGGCCGCGCCGGCCCCAATCGTCGTCGCGCCAGCGCGACCGGTGGCGGTCGCGGTCGCCGAACCAGGCGTCGCGCCCCCCGAACTGCTGCGCGTGCGCCGGGGGCTGCCAGTACGGGCGGCCCAGGCCGCCGCGGTCCCACTCGCGGGCTTCGGCCGTGCCGGCCGCCAGCAACGTTCCCGCGACCGCCGCCACGATCGCAAATGCCTTTGCGTGCATGGAGATCTCCACCTGGTCGTTGATCCCTCGCATAGGGTCCAACGCTCAGGTCGCCGCCTACATTCCGCGCAGACTTGATCATTGCAGGGCGGATGCTGTGATCTTTCTGTGGCGGGACGGGGTGGTCCTACGGCAGGGTCGCGCCCGTTGCCGAATCGATTCCGTCCGGGCGATCGGCCGGAGAGCCGGGGTAAGGGAATGCCAGGACCAGCCGACTACCAGCGGCGCACATCGGTGGTGCGCGGGATCCTGGCCGTTCTGCTCGCGATGTTCCTGTTCGCGGCGATGGACGCGATCAACAAGCATCAGAGCCAGACCTACGCCGCGACCCAGATTCTGTGGATCCGCTACGGCGTGTTCTTCCTGTTCGCGCTGTGGCTCGCGCGGCGGAACGTCCGCGCCTATGCGCGCTCGAAGCGGCCGCTGCTGCAATCGGTGCGCTCGTTCATCCTGGTCGCCGAGATGCTCACCTTCGTGGTGGCGCTGCGCTACATGCCGATCGCGGACGTCCATGCCATCGCGGCGGTGACGCCGCTGATGGTGACGGCGTTGTCGCTGCCGATGCTGGGGGAGCGGGTGGACCTGCGCCAATGGCTCGCCGTGCTCGGCGGCTTCGTGGGCGTCCTCGTCATCGTGCGGCCGGGCTTCATCGCGCTCGACTGGCCGGTGCTGATCGTCATCGCGGGCTCGGCGATGTTCGCGTTCTATCAGATCGCGCTGCGCGTCGTGTCGCGCGACGATCCGCCTGAGACGTCGGTCCTCTATTCGGCTGTCGTCGGCCTTGCCGCCGTATCCTTCGTCGGTCCGCTCCAGTGGCAGGCGCCCGACGCGTCGAGCTGGGTGCTGTTCGTCGTCGCGAGCCTGCTCGGCTGCATCGCACATCTGGCGATGACCAAGGCGCTCGACTACGCGCCCGCCGCAATCGTTCAGCCCTACTCGTACACGCTGATGGTCTGGGCGGCGGTGATGGGGCTGGTCGTTTTCGACCAGTTCCCCGATGCCTGGACGATCGTCGGCGGCGCCATCGTCGCCGCAAGCGGACTCTATGCCTGGTTCGCCGCGCGGGCAGCGCCTGCGGCGCGCTGAGTGCGGGCCGGTAGCAGGGCGACGACGTTTCCGAGCAGGATGAGGCCGACGCCGATGCCCGCCGACAGCGTCCAGGTGTAGCCCTCGAACAGCGTCGAGACGCCCAGCGCGACGATCGGGAACAGCACGCTCGTATAGGCCGCGCGGTCGGCGCCGATGCGCTGGATCAGCGTCAGGTAGGCGCTGAAGGCGAGGATCCCGGCGATCAGCGCGAGATAGGCGAGCGAGCCGACATAGGCGGCCGACGGATCGAAGTCGAACGGCAGCCCGAGCGCGAGCACCGCCACGAAGGTCGCGGCGCACCCATAGGCCATGCTCCAAGCGTTGCCGGGCAGGAGGGGGATGCCGGCGCGCTGGTTGTGCACCACCGCCATGTTGCCGAGCGAGGCGATTGCGGTTGCGAGCAGCGCGAGGCCGAGCCCGATCGTGCCTGCGCTGGCGATGTCGAAGGCCTCGATCTCGCGCGCGAAGACGAAGCCGAGTCCGACGACGCCAATGACGCCTGATACGACGACACGCGCGCGTACCGGCGTGCCGAGGAGGACTGCGCCGAAGCCGATGTTCATCAGCACGATGGTCGAGAAGGCGACGGCGACGAGGCCGCTGGTGAGATGGCCGATCGAGAGATAGAACGCCATGTGGTTGAGCGAGAACAGCAGGATGCCCTGCAGCGCCAGAAATGCATGCTCGCGCGCGCGGAAGCGCAGCGTCATCCCGCGCAGGGCGCACCACGCGAAGAGAACGGCGGCGGCGATCAGGAAGCGGTAGCCGACCGACACGATCGGATGGACGACGCCGAGCTGCAGCCGCACGGCGAACCACGACGTGCCCCAGATGAGGACGGTGACCGCGTAGAGCGGAACGGTGTTCATGCGCCGCCGTTGATAGACGACGCTGCCGGCCGGGGCTACGTCCCGGCCGGCAGGGCTGGCCTGCGCCGTCGGCAGGGCGGATCGGATCACACGCAATGGCACTTCAGCGGCTCGAAGCCGTTGAAGGCCACGGAGGCGTAAGTCGTCGTGTAGGCGCCGGCGCCGCGGATCTCGAGCTTGTCGCCGACCGCGAGGTCGAGCGGCAGGCGATAGTCCGCCTTCTCGTAGAGCACGTCGGCGCTGTCGCAGGTCGGCCCCGCCAGGATCACGCGTTCAACCTTGCCGCGGCGCGGGCTCGCGATCGGATACTGGATCGCCTCGTCCATCGTCTCGGCGAGGCCGCCGAACTTGCCGATGTCGAGATAGACCCAGCGCCGCGCGTCGTTGCGCGACTTGCGCGCGATCAGCACGACCTCGGTCTGGATGATGCCGGCGTCGCCGACCATCTGGCGCCCGGGCTCGACGATGATCTCGGGCAGCCGGTTGCCGAAATGGCGGCTCAGCGATTCGCGGATCGCGGCGCCGTAGGCGGGCATGCCGGGGATGTCGCGGCGATAGCGCGTCGGGAAGCCGCCGCCCATGTTGAGCATCGCGAGCGGCACGCCGCGGGCCTCGCATTCGCGGAACACCCAGGCGGCCTGCGCGATCGCGGCGTCCCACTGCGCCGGGTCGCGCTGCTGCGAGCCGACATGGAACGACACGCCGTGCGGGACGACGCCGCGATCCTTCGCCGCGACCAGCAGGTCGCGCGCCATCTCGATGTCGCAGCCGAACTTGCGCGAAAGCGGCCAGTCGGCGCCGGCGCCCGACGTGAGGATGCGGCAGAACACCTTGCTGCCCGGTGCTGCGGCGGCGAGCTTGTCGAGTTCGCCCTCGCTGTCGAGCGCATAGAGCCGCACCCCGCGCTCGAAGGCCGCGGCGATGTCGCTCTGCTTCTTGATCGTGTTGCCGAACGAGATCCGCTCCGGGCCGGCGCCGCTGGCCAGCACCATGTCGATCTCGTTCACGCTTGCGGTGTCGAAGTTCGAGCCGAGCCGCGCCAGCAGCGCCAGCACCTCCGGCGCCGGATTCGCCTTGATCGCGTAGTAGATGCCGGCCTCGGGCACGGCCGCGCGCAGGTCGCGGTAGTTGTCCGCGACCATGTCGAGGTCCATGACGAGGCAGGGCGTGGCCGGTCGCTGCTCGGCGAGGAATCGGGCGATCTTCTTGGTCATCGTCGTGTACTCCTGTCGGCCGTCGTGTCAGGCCACGCGGAAGTTCTTGAACTGCCAGGGGTCGCTGCGGTCGAGCGCCTCGGGGAACAGCGCTTCGCGGTCGGCGAGCGGCGTCCAGTCGGAGTACACGCCGACGACCTCGCCGAGATACGGGCGCGCGATCTCCATCACGCGCGCATGGTCCATCGCGTCGGCCTCGACCACGCCCGCGCGCGGGTTCTCGATCGCCCAGATCGCGCCGGCGAGCACCGCCGCCGTCACCTGCAGGCTGGTGGCGTTGTTGTGCGGCGCCAGCTTGCGTGCTTCGTCGATCGACAGGCGCGAGCCGTACCAGAACGCGCCCCTGGCGTGGCCCATCAGCAGCACGCCGAGTTCGTCGGTGCCGCCGACGATCTCGTTCATCATCAGCCGCTTC
>JAEUKZ010000420.1 GCA_016793045.1 Alphaproteobacteria bacterium | reverse complement strand
CAGCACGTTCATGCCGAGATTGCCGACCCCGTAGGCCGCGAGCACCGCGCCGTAGGCGCCGATGTCGCCGGGCATGGTGCGCTGGATGTGGAGCACGAGGCCGAGCGTGAACACCGTCGTCCAGGCGATGTCGGTGATCATCAGGGTGAGCAGCGACCAGCGCATCAGCGGATTGCGGTGGACCGCGCGCGCCGTCACCGCGAGCTGCATCAGCAGCCGGCGCACGCCGCGCCGCGACGAGGCGCCGTTGCGCCGCCCGCCGCCCAGCCGGTCGCCGAGCACCCAGAACGCGGCGGCGGACACCGCGAAAGTGCCGGCGGTGATCGTCAGCAGATGCGGCACCGGCACCGCCGCGGCCGCGATGCCGACGAGCGCGGGGCCGACGATGCGCGCAAGCCGGCGCACGCCGTCGAGCAGCCCGTTGGTCGCGTGAAGCTCGTCGCGGTCGCGCGAGAGCGTCGGCAGCGCGGCCAGCGAACCGGTGAGGACGAAGGAACGCAGGCCGGTCACCGCCACCGCCACGAACAGCAGGTGCCAGATCGACAGCGCGCCGGCGAAGGCGATGACCGGCACGGCGAGCGCGATCGCCGCGCGGGCGAGCTCCGAGCCGGCGAGAAGGTTGCGGCGGTTCCAGCGGTCGGCGACCAGCCCGGCCGCGAAGCTGAAGGTGAGCGAGGCGAGGAACTGGGCGCCGGACAGGTAGCCGGCGTCGGCGCCGATCAGCCCGGCGGCGATCCACACGATGGCGATGCGGAAGAACTCGTCGCCGGTCGAGGCGAGCACCTGGCTCGACCACAGCAGGAAGATGGGCGGCCGCCGCAGCGGCGCGAGAACGAACATGAGGCGGGGGGAATAATGGTGGCCGAAGCGCGCAACCCTACGCCGCTCGCGCGGGCGGCGCCAGGGGGAGGGGGCGGGCGCCCGGCGCCTACACCGGCTCGTCGTCCAGCGGCGCCGTGAAGCGCTCGATCAGCCGCGCGAAGTCGCGCCGGTCGCGATCGCTCCAGCCCGCCATCAGGCCGTCGACATAGGCGCGGCGCAGCGCATGCTTGCGCTCGACCAGTGCCGCGCCCTCGCGCGTGAGCGCGAGGCCGATGCGCCGGCCGTCGCGCTGCGAGGCCTCGCGCCGGATCAGCCCGTCCGTGATCGCCTGGGCGACCAGCCGGCTCGCCTGCGACGGATCGATCGAAAGGCGCTCGGCGACCGCGCCCACCGTGATCTCGCCCGCGCCCGGATCGGGCCCGGCCTCGACCGCGTCGACGACCGCGAACTGCAGCGCGTCGACCCCGCCGGGACCGTGCGCGCCGCGGGCGAGCCGCCGGCGCATGACGTTGCGGCGCAGGCGCACCATCGCCGCCTCGATCGTCGCGAGGATTTCGTCGTCGTCGCCGGCGCCCTGCGGGACCGGCCTGCGCGCGCGGGTCATGGCGCACGGCTTGCCAGATCGCGCGCCGCCCGTCCAGCGATTGGCGGACCGGCGCACGTCGATGCGGTCCTTGCGCAAATGTGTGCATTACGCATATAAATGCGGGATGCACGCAAATGAAGCCGCCACGCCCGCAGCGATTGCGCCGCACGCGCCGGACGTCCAGCCCCGGCGCCGCGCCGTCCGCGCCTTTGCCGGCCTGCTGCTCGCGGTCGTCCCGGCGACGCTCGACATGCAGATCGCGGCCACGGCGCTGCCCGCGATCCTCGCGGAGTTCGGCGGGATGGAGCAGGTCGCCTGGGTGGCGGCCGGATTCCTGCTCGCCTCCGCGGTGGCGATGCCGCTCGCCGGCCGGCTCGGCGACCGCTGGGGGCGGCGGCAGGTCTTTGCCGGCGCCGTCGCGCTGTTCGTGCTCGGCTCGCTCGCCTGCGGCCTTGCGGGGTCGATGGCGCAGCTCGTCGTCGCCCGCGCGCTCCAGGGCGCGGGAGGCGGGGCGATCATCGTCTCGCTGTTCGCCGGCATCGCCGACCTGTTCGCCGCGCGCGAGCGTGCGCGCTTCCAGGGCTACGCTGCGGGCGCGTTCGCGCTCTCCAGCATGATCGCGCCGACGCTGGGCGGCCTCATCACCGACCTTGCCGGCTGGCGCTGGGTGTTCCTCGTCAACCTGCCGTTCGCATTGCCGGCACCGTTTCTGGCGGCGGCATTGCCGGGTGCGCGCGCGGGCAAGCCCGTGCGCCTCGACGTGACCGGTGCCGTCCTGCTCGGCGCCGGGCTCACGGCGCTGGTGGTGCTGTCGGAGCGGGGCGCTGCCGGCGCCGGGCCGGCCGCGACCGTGCCGTGGCTGGCGGCTGCGGCGGCGCTGCTCGTGCTGTGGATCGCCGCGAGCCTGCGCGCGGCGGCGCCGGTCGTGCCGCTCCACCTGCTGCGCGAGAGGGTGATCGGCGCGGCGGTGGCGGTCGCCTTCGTCAGCGGCTGGGCGACCTTCGGCCTGGTGCAGTACCTCGTCCTGTTCCTCCAGGCCGTGCTGGGCGCGAGCGCGACCGCGGCGGGGCTGGTGATGATGGCGTCCACGGTGTCGATCACCGTCTCCTCGATGGCGAGCAGCATGCTGGTCGCGCGCACGGGGCGGATGCGCTGGATCCCGCCGGCGGCGCTGGCGATCTGCCTCGTCGCGATGGCGCTGCTTGCGACCATGGGCGCGGCGACCGGCTTCGCGACCGTGGCACTCAATCTCGCGCTGCTCGGCGTCGGCAGCGGCCTCACCCTGCAGCTGATGGTGCTTGCGGTGCAGGAGGCGGCGCCGGCCGAGGAACTCGGCGCCGCCACCGCGATGGTCACGGTGGCGCGGCTGGTCGGCGCGACGGTCGGCGTCGCCGTTTTCGGCTTCGTGCTCAACGCCTGCCTGCCGCCCGCACCCGACGCGGCGGCGATGGCGGCGGCGCTGTCGCGCGTCTTCCTGTCGGCGCTGCCCGTGCTGGCCTGCGGCCTTGCGGCGGCGCTTGCCTTCCGGCCGGCGCCGCTCGCGCGTCAGTAGGGCGTGCCGTCCGCGTGGGTGAAGCGATTCTCGCCGTCGATCACGCGCGCCGCTAGGTCGATGCCGGGATACTCGCACTCGTCGGCGTCGACGCGGTCGCCGATGGCGAGGAACAGCACGTCGGTGCCCGTGCGATTGACCAGGTGGTGGCCGTCCGCCTTGCCCGCCGGGAAGCCCGCGACCATGCCCGGCGCCAGCACCTGTTCGCCGGCGTCGGTGATCAGCGTCGGCGTGCCTTCGAGGACGTAGACCAGTTCGTCCTCGTGCGTGTGCCAGTGGCGCTGCGACGACCACGCGCCGGGGACCAGCCGCACCAGGTTGACGCCGAAATTCTTCAGCCCGAACGCATCGCCGAGCCGGCGGAAATGCCGCCCCGCGACCGCCGCACGGTAGGGCTCCGGATAGGAGGAGCTGTTCTTCTCCTCGATCTGCTTGGCGTCGACTGCGGCTTGGCGGGTGGATTGCGTCGTCATCGTGAGGGTGTCCTTGCTGTTACATTGCCGCGCCGCCGGCCGCGCCGCCCTTGCGCGGCTTGGCCGGCTTCGCCGCCGCCGCCCGCTTCGGCGGCACGATCTCCTTGATCGCGATGTCGAGGCCTTCGATCGCCATCGTCTTGGTGAAGGCGCGTTCGTGCTCGGCGCGGAAGGGGAAGGCGCGGCAGGCGTCGAAGCCGACCTTGTGGCCGAGATAGTCGGGGAAGCTCGGATTGAGGCCGTGGCCGAACGTGTTCTCGACCACGAGGATGCCGGTCTTGGGATCGAGGCGCGTCGCCATCGCCCATTCGACGTCGGATGCGCTGCGGATGTCGACGTCGTCGTCGACGATCGTCACCATCTTGAGCGGCGGAAAGGCGGCGAAGGTGGCGAGGATCGCCTGCTTCGACCAGCCGGCGCGCTTCTGCGCCATGCTGACGACGGCGTGATAGAAGCCGCAGCCGCCATGGGTGAAGTAGACATCCTTGATGCCTGGCACCTGGCGGCTGACCAGCGCCAGCACGTTGGCCTCGCCGAGCAGCCCGACCGAGTTCCACACCTCCTTGCCCGACAGGATGGTGTGAAACACCGGCGCCTTGCGGCGATGGATGCGCCGCACGTGGACGACAGGGCGCGGCTCGCGCTTGGCGTAGTAGCCGGTCACTTCGGCGAACGGGCCTTCGGGGCCGACCTCGCCGGGGATCATTTCGCATTCGAGGGCGATCATCGCGTCGGCGACCAGCTCGACGTCGGAGAGATCGCTTTTCACCAGTTCGAGCGCGCGGCCATGGAATTCGGAGGCGATGCCGAGCTCGTCGGTGTCGGCGGGCGCCGCCTCGGCCGGCGTCGCCGCGGCGAAATGCAGGCCCGGCCCGACGCCGACATTGAGCGTGAAGGGCAGCGACTTTCCCTTCGC
>JAEUKZ010000070.1 GCA_016793045.1 Alphaproteobacteria bacterium | reverse complement strand
CGGTGCTGGTGGAGCAGCCGCTTGGCTTCGTCGCGCGACACGCCCTCGCGCACCGTCACCAGCCCCTCGTGCGTCATCAGTTCCCTGATCGGCTGGCGCGGGTTGGAGGCGAAGCGGACGTCGCGGTTGGTGAGGATGCCGACGAGCTTGCGCGTGCCGGGCTCGACCACCGGAATCCCGGAAATGCGGTGATCGGCCATCAGCTTGAGCGCGTCGGCGAGCGTCGCGTTGGGGCCGATCGTCACCGGATTGACGACCATCCCCGACTCGAACTTCTTCACCTTGCGGACCTCTTCGGCCTGCTGCGCCGGATCGAGGTTGCGGTGGATGACGCCGAGGCCGCCGGCCTGGGCCATCGCGATGGCCAGGCCGGATTCGGTCACGGTGTCCATCGCCGCGGAAAGCAGCGGGATTCCGAGTTGGATCGTCGGGGTCACGCGCGTGTGCGTGTCGCAGTCGGCGGGAAGTACGGCGGACGCGCGCGGCTCGAGCAGCACGTCATCGAACGTCAAGGCTTCGCGGATTTGCATGCCGCCTCCGGGTTTGCGGAAGGTGGCCGGCGATCATACACAGCGACGGCCCAGCCTCAAGGACGATTCGCGCGGGGCCGCCCCGCGAATCACGGGGCCGCCGCCGCCTTGAAACCCGTCGCGACGACGTAGAACTCCGACGATTCCGAACGGCTGGAGGGCGGTTTCACCCGGCGGACGGTCGCGAAGTTCCGCCCGATCTCCTTCAGCAGCGCCTGCTCGCCCCCACCCTGCAGCAGCTTGGCGACGAAAGCCCCGCCGGGGCGCAGCACCTCGCAGGCGAAGCCGAGAGCCGCCTCGACCAGATTCAGGATCCGCAGATGGTCGACCTCGCGATGGCCGGTCGAGGACGGCGCCATGTCGCTCAGGACCACGTCGGCCGGGCCGGCCAGCGCCGCCTTGACCACGGCCACCGCGTCGTCGGCGAGGAAATCGAGCTTGAGGATGGTCGCGCCCGGAATCGGCGCGATCTCCAGCAGGTCGGCCGCCACGACCTTGCCCTGGCCGCGATCGGCACCGACGCGCGCGACCGCGACCTGGGTCCAGCCCCCGGGCGCGGCGCCGAGATCGACAACGCGGGCACCGACTCGGAGCAGCCGATACTTGCTGTCCATGTCGATCAGCTTGAAGGCGGCGCGCGAGCGGTAGCCCTGGCGCTTGGCCGCGTCGACATAGGGATCGTTCGCCTGGCGCGTCAGCCAGCGCGCCGACGACGCGGTTCGTCCCTTGGCCGCGACGTTCTGCCGCAAGCGCGGATCGGGCTTGTCGCGCGTCGCCATCGCCGTCTCAGCTCGGTCGCGCCGGCGCGCGCCCGTCGGCGCCGCGCATGAGGGCGAGGATAATGCCTTCGCGCAGGCCGCGATCGGCGACCCGCAGCCGGCCGACCGGCCACAGCCGGCAGATCGCCTCGAGGATGGCGCAGCCGGGCACGACGAGGTCGGCGCGCTCCGGACCGATGCAGGGATGCTGGGCGCGGCCCTGCCAGTCGAGGCTGAGGATGTGATCGCTCGCGCTGCGGACGTGGTCGAAATCGAGCCAGCTGCCGTCGACCGCAGCGCGGCTGTAGCGCGGCAGGCGCATCTGCACCCCGGCGAGCGTGGTCACCGTGCCCGAGGTGCCGACCATCTGCACCGCGCCGTCGCGGACATGGGGGTCGAGCCCGTGGCGCGCCGCGAAGGGCCGCAAGGCCTCGTGGATTTCCGCCACCATCGTCTCGTAGGCGGCGCCGTTGACGAGCTGCGCGCCGTGGCGTTCGGCGAAGGCGACGACGCCGACCGGGATGGATACGTAGTCGCGCGCGCGCCAGGTCGCGTCCGCCGCCTGGTCGACCAGCATGACCTCGGTCGAGCCGCCGCCGATGTCGAAGAGGATCGCCAGCGGGTGGCTGCGATCGAGCAGCGAGGTGCAGCCGGCGAGCGCGAGCTCGACCTCCTCGCGCGGCTCGATGACCTCGAGTTCGAGGCCGACCTCGCGCCGTACCCGGTCGAGGAAGGCCGCGCCATTGCGCGCCTCGCGGCAAGCCTGGGTGGCGACGCCGCGGAAATGGGTAACGCGCCGGCGCTGCAGCTTCTGCGCGCAGACCGCCAGCGCCGCGATCGTGCGGTCCATCGCCGCCTCGGTCAGGGCGCCGGTGACGCTCATCCGTTCGCCCAGGCGAACGATTCGCGAAAAGGCGTCGATGACGCGAAACCCGCCGCGCTCGGCGCGGGCGACCAGCAGCCGGCAATTGTTGGTGCCGAGGTCGATGGCCGCGAAGACGGGGCTGGCGGTCGCGGTCTGATGCATCCGCGCGCCCGGTCCGCCATCCGCCCGCGGGTATTGCTCCATTCGCGACATCATCCCTCGCCGGGAGCGGCCCCCCGCTTCGTCCGGCGCATACGACTGTAACGTGAAACCCCTGATATGGCGAGAATGCGCGGCGCGTGATATGGAGGCCGGCCGTCACTTCCGGCGTATCGCGCATTGAACTTCGCCCGCCTCCTCTTCGCCGCACCGCGCCCGATCGCTTTCGGTGTGCTTCATACCTTCGCATCGAGCCCGGGCCAGACCTATATCGTGGCGCTGTTCGTGCCCGGCGTGGTGGCAAGCTTCGCGATCACCGAATCCGGCTTCGCGCTGATCTATTCGGCGGTGACGATCGCCAGCGCGTTCCTGCTGCCGGTCGTCGGCCGGCTGATCGACCGCACCGACCTGCTCGCCTACAGCATCGCCAGCGCGGCCTTGATGGGACTCGGTGCTGCGGCGATGGCGGCGGCGCCGAACGTGGTGCTGCTGGTCGCAGGCGTACTGGCGCTGCGCTTCGCCGGCCAGGGGCTGATGAGCCACGTCGCGATGACCGGGACCGCGCGGTTCTTCGAACGCGACCGCGGCAAGGCGCTGGCGCTGGTCAGCCTCGGCTTCCCGATCGCCGAGGCGACGCTGCCGCTGCTCACGCTGATGCTCATCGAAGCCTGGGGCTGGCGGATCGCCCACGCCGCGATCGGCGTCACGATGGCGGGCTTCGTGGCCGCGATCGGTACGCTGCTGATCTGGCCCCAGCGCACCTTCCGCCGGCCGCAAACGCCGCCCGTCCGCCGCGACGCGCCGATCGCGGCAGCGTCGCGTTCGGTGCTGCTGCAACCCGGCTTCGCGATGGTGGTGCCGCTGCTCTGCGGCACGCCGTTCGTGGTCACGGCGCTGATCTTTCACCAGGCGCTGCTGGCGGCACAGACCGGCATCGCGATCGAGTGGTTCGCGGCGTCGTTCACGATGTTCGCGGCGGCACAGGTGGCGGGCAATTTCGCCGTCGGACCGGCGATCGACCGCTTCGGCGCGTGGACGATCATGCCGCTGCACCTGGCGCCGTTCGGCATCGGCCTCGCGCTGTTTGCGGTCTTCGATGCGGCCTGGGCGGTGCCGGTCTATCTCGGCGCCGCGGGCCTCAGTTCCGGGATGGCCAACACGATCCGCACCGCCGTCGTCGCCGAGTTCGTGCCGCTCGACCGGCTCGGCGCGGCGCGCAGCCAGCTCAATGCCATCGCCATCCTGACCAGCGCGATGGGCCCGCCGCTGCTCGGCTGGATGCTCGATGCCGGCGCCACCGTGGCGGTAGCGTTGTGGGCGTCGTGCGGCTACGTCGTCGTCGCCACCGTGCTGGCGGTCTTTGCGCCGCGGCCGCGTTCGGCCGGCTGACCCAGCTTCAGTTGCGCTCGCGCGTCGCGCTGAACACGATGTCGGGCCACTTTTCCTTGACCCAGTTGAGCTCCCAGGCGTTGCGCGCAAGGAAGACCGGCGCGTTGTCGCGGTCCTCGCTCATCGCGCCGCGATTGGCCTCGAGGAACTCCTTGAAGCGCTTCGGGTCGGCGCAGGACACCCAGCGCGCGGTCTCGTAGGGCGCCGTCTCGAAGCCGACGCGGATCTTGTATTCGCCCTCGATGCGCGCCGCGAGCACGTCGAGCTGCAGCGCACCGACGACGCCGACGATCCAGTCCGTGCCGATGACCGGCCGGAAGACCTGGGTCACGCCCTCCTCCGCCATGTCCTCGAGCGCGCGGCGCAGCTGCTTGGCGCGCATCGGATCGTCGAGGCGGACGCGGCGCAGGATCTCGGGCGCGAAGTTCGGGATGCCGGTGAAGCGGATCGCCTCGCGCTCGCTCAGCGTGTCGCCGACACGCAGCGAGCCGTGGTTGGGGATGCCGATGATGTCGCCGGGTGCCGCTTCCTCGACGAGCGAACGGTCCTGGGCGAAGAAGAAGATCGGGTTCTGCACCGCGAGCGTCTTGCCGCTGCGCTGGTGCTGCAGCTTCATGCCGCGCCTGAAGCGGCCCGAGCACAGCCGCAGGAAGGCGACGCGGTCGCGGTGGTTGGGGTCCATGTTGGCCTGGACCTTGAACACGAAGCCGGTGACGCCGGGCTCGCCGGGTTCGACCACGCGCGTCGTCGTCGGCTGGCCGCGCGGCGGCGGCGCTTCGGCCGCAAGGCCGTCGATCAGCTCGCGCACGCCGTAGTCGCGCAGCGCGCTGCCGAAATAGACCGGCGTCAGGTGGCCCTCGCGATACGCCTTCGCGTCGAATGGCGGGCAGGCGGAGCGGATCAGGTCGACGTCGTCCTCGAGCTTCGCGCGCTGCTCGGCCGGCACCGCATCGAGGCTCGCGTCGTCGCGCGCCGCCGCCCCCGGCTGGACGGCGCTGATCATGCGGTCGTGGCGCAGGTCCCAGCAGCCGCGGAACAGCCCGCCCATGCCGACCGGCCAGGTCACCGGCGCGGTGTCGAGCGCCAGCATCTGCTGGATCTCGTCGAGCAGCTCGAAGGCGTCGCGGCCCTCGCGATCGACCTTGTTGACGAAGGTTGTGATCGGGATGTCGCGCAGCCGGCAGACCTCGAAGAGCTTGCGCGTCTGCGCCTCGATGCCCTTGGCGGCGTCGATCACCATGACCGCCGAATCGACCGCGGTGAGCGTGCGATAGGTGTCCTCGCTGAAATCGGCGTGGCCGGGCGTGTCGAGCAGGTTGAAGACGACCCCGCCATACTCGAAGGTCATCACCGAGCTCGAGATCGAGATGCCGCGCTCGCGCTCGATCGCCATCCAGTCCGACCGCGCGTGGCGGCGCTCCTTGCGCGCCTTGACCGCGCCGGCCTCGTGGATCGCGCCGCCGAACAGCAGCAGCTTTTCGGTGAGCGTGGTCTTGCCCGCGTCGGGATGCGAGATGATCGCGAAGGTCCGGCGCGGCCGGTCGATCGACTGGAGCGCGGCGGCAGTCCGTTCGGCTTGGGGCGCCGGCGGCGCGGCGAGGCTGGGCTCGGTGTCCATCGTCATCCTGTCTTGCCCGGCAACGCGGCATGGGCGCCCGCGCGCGTCTCGCCACGAGACGCCGGACTCGGCGCCGCCATCCGGGAATGCGAGCCGCATATATAGTGAGCGC
>JAEUKZ010000403.1 GCA_016793045.1 Alphaproteobacteria bacterium | reverse complement strand
CAGCCGACCGTGGCGCCGCCGATGGCCGTGCAGCCGGCGGAGCCGAACGAGCTGTCGCTGACGCGCGCGGACATCGTCCAGGTCGTGTCGTGCCACAGCGTGGTCTCGCAGTCGTACAAGCCCGTGGTCGAGCAGCTTCAGCGCTGGATCGCGCTGGTCAATTCGTCGCTGCTGCCGGTGACGCTCGGACTGCTCGGCGCCTGCGCCTATGTCATCCGGACGATCTCCGATCAGATCCGCGGCTATCGCTTCACGAGCGTCTCGGGCATCCGGCACACGCTGCGCATCTTCCTGGGGGCGCTGGTCGGGACGGTGATCGCCTATTTCAACCCGGTGACCGCGGAGATCGCAATTCCGCCGCTGGCGCTGGCGTTCCTCGGCGGCTATTCGGTCGAGCCCTTCTTCGCCTTTCTCGACGAGATGATCGACCGCCTGCGCAGCCGCTCCGATGCGCCGGCGGTCCCGGTCGACGCGAACGCCGCAGCGATGCCCGCGCCGGCCGGACAGGTGGCGCGTCTGGCGCCGCCGCGCCCGCCCGGCCAATAGCACGCCGACCGGCGGCGTGAGGTTTGCCGCCGGCATGCCGGCCGGACTATACTGTCGCCACTTCCAGCGATCTGGTCGGGCGGATTTCGGACGTCGCGCGGTCGTTGCGATGCCGGCGACGGGGCAGTCCCGGGCGACTTCGCTGGCGGCGGCACCGCACCGGGGCGTGCGCCAAAGCAGGGGTTGAGTTTGGTCGGTCCGGGCGGCATGATCCGCCGCCGCACGCTAGGACGGGAATGAACTTCATGAACACCAAGCCATTGCTGCCGAGCCGGATCGAGCCGATGCGCCCGCAGGAAGAGCCGCGCGATGCCGCGGCGGGCGGACCGGGCAACCGTAAGATCATGGTCGTTGGCAAGGGCATCAATCTCAATGGTGAGATCAAGTCCTGCGACCGGCTGCTCATCGAAGGGTTCGTCGAAGGCACGCTGACCGAAAGCGTGATGCTGTCGATTTCGGAATCCGGCAGCTTCAAGGGTGTCGCCGAGACCGACGGCGCGGAGATCGAGGGTCTTTTTCGCGGCAAGATGACGGTGCGCGGGCGCCTCGTCATCAAAGCGACCGGGCGCGTGACCGGCGAGGTCAGCTACGGCCAGGTCGAGATCGAGCGCGGCGGCGAGATTTCCGGCACGATCGTGCGCATCGGCGACGGTACCGAAAATCCGCTGTGACAAATTCGTCGCGGGACGGCGCCCGCCGCCCGCGTCGCTTCAGCCCGTTTCGAATTAGAACGACGCCGTCAAGCCGCCGTCGACGTAGAGCGTGTGGCCGTTGACGTAGGCGGCTGCGTCGGACGCAAGGAAGACCACCGGTCCGCCGAGTTCCTTTGGTTCGGCCCAGCGGCCGACCGGCGTGCGTCCCTTGACCATGGCATCGAAGGCGGCATCCTTCACCAGCGGCGCATTGAGTTCGGTGAGGAAATAGCCGGGCGCGATCGCGTTGACCGTCACCCCCTTCGGTCCGAGTTCGATCGCCATCTGGCGCATCAGCGATTCGAGGCCGGCCTTGGCCGCGCAATAGCCGGAGATGTTCGGGCGCGCGATCTTCGCCATCACCGAGGTCGTCATGATGATCCGCCCGAAGCCGCGCGCCACCATGCCGCGCGCCGCCTCGCGGGACAGCACGAAGCTCGACTGCAGGTGCACGCGGAACATCGCCTCGAAGTCGGCGGTCTTGTAGTCGAGGAACGGCCCGCGGAGATTGGCGCCGGCATTGTTGACGAGGATGTCGAGCCGCCCATGCTCGCGCTCGACCGCGACGATCGCCGCCTTGCAGGCATCCTCGTCGGTGACGTCGAAGGCGCGCGGCTTGGCATCGACGCCGACCGCGCGCAGCCGTTCGGCGGCGGCGGCGAGCTGAACCGGGTCGCGGGCATTGATGACGATCTTCGCGCCGGCCCGGCCCAGCGCCTCCGCCATCGCGTAGCCGAGGCCGCGCGAGGCCCCGGTCACGAAGGCCACGCGTCGCGCCAGCGAAAACTGCTCGTACATGTTCGTCTCCTGATCCCTTGCCGCCGTCGTTCGTTCGTGTGACGGCGATGGTGCCGCGCTTTGCGGGCGAATGCTAGAGTGCGCGCCATGCACGACCAAGCCCCGGTTCGGACCCAAGCTGCCGCGATCTGCGTCCCCGCGGACGCGCTGCGCCGCCAGATCGTCGCCATCCTGCGCGGCTGGGGTGTCTCGGCCGCACATGCCGATGCGGCGGCCGAGCTGCTCGTCTATGCCGACCTGCGCGGCATCTCGAGCCATGGCCTTGCGATGATGGCGAACTACGCCGCGCATCGGCCGCAGGGCAGCTTCACGCTCGCGCCGGAGATCGTCACGGTGCGCGAGACGCCGGCGCTGGCGCTGCTCGACGGCGGCGCCGGCATGGGCCATCTGCCGGGCATCAAGGGTATGGATCTGGCGATCGCCAAGTGTGCGCAGATCGGGATCGGCGCGGTGTCGGTACGCAATTCGTGGCATTTCGGTGCCGCCGGCTATTACGCCGAAATGGCGGTGGCGCGCGGCTTCATCGGGATCGTCACGACCTCGGTGTGGAACAACGCGGTCGTGCCGACCCATGCCGCAGAGCCGATGCTGGGCACCAACCCGATCGCCTTCGCGGCGCCGGCGCGCCGCAACCCGCCCTTCGTCTTCGACATGGCGACGAGCACGGTGGCGGCCGGCAAGATCCAGCTCGCCGCCATCGTCGGCAAGGACATTCCGGTCGGCTGGTCGCTCGATGCCGAGGGCAAGCCAGAAACGAACGCGCAGCGCGCCTGGGACAAGCGTTTCCTCACGCCGCTCGGCGGCACGCCTGACATGTCGAGCCACAAGGGCTATGGGCTTGGCGCGATGGTGGAGATCCTGTCCGGCACGTTGTCGGGCGCGCGCCATGCCGCGGTCGAGAAGCGCGCGGGGCGTGACATCCGCCCTTTCAACGTCGGCCACTTCTTCCTGGCGCTCGACCCCGCCGCGATGCGCGGCGACGACGGCTTTCGCGACCAGCTCGACGCGCTGATCGACGCCCTGCGCACCGCACGACCGGTCGATCCGCGCCAGCCCGTACTGATCGCCGGCGACCCGGAGCGCGCCAGACATGCCGAGCGCGTGCGCGACGGCGTGCCGATTCCGCAGGCGCTCGCACAGCGCATCCGCGCGATGGCAGCCGAGGCCGGAGTGGACTACGGTCTGGAAGGCTGAGGGCAACGAACAAGGGCGGAGGGGCGCGATGAGCCGAGCGAGCGTCGAGTGCGTGCTGGATGCGAAGGCGGCAACGGGCGAGTGCCCCGTGTGGAGCGCCGAGGAACGGGTGCTCTACTGGGTCGACATCCCGCGCGGCCGGCTCAACCGGCTCGACCCTGCCACTGCGCGCAACACCTATTGGGTCATGCCCGGTCCGATCGGGTCCTTTGCGATCCGTGAGCAGGGCGGCTTCCTGGTGGCGATGAAGAACGGATTCCACATCTTCGACCCGAAGACGGAATCGACGAAGCCGGTCGCCAATCCCGAACCGCACATGCACGAGAATCGTCTCAACGACGGTCGTGCCGACCGCGCCGGCCGCTTCTGGTGCGGCTCGATGAAGGAGCCGATCGAGCCCCACCGGCCGCAGGCGACGCTTTACCGCCTCGATTCCGACTATCACGTCACCCCGATGCAGTCCGGCATCATCACGTCGAACGGGCTCGCCTTCAGCCCGGACGACAAGATCCTGTATTTCTCGGACTCGCATCCCAGCGTGCGCACGATCTGGGCCTACGATCTCGACATCGCCTCGGGCGAAATCACCAACCGCCGCATCTTCGTCGACACGATCGGCCTGCGCGGGCGGCCCGACGGCGGCACGGTCGACGCCGACGGCTGCTACTGGATGGCCGCGAATGACGGCGGCTGCCTGATCCGGCTCACTCCCGCCGGCAAGGTCGACATGACGATCGACCTGCCGATCCTGAAGCCCTCGATGCCGGCCTTCGGCGGCAAGGACCTCGACACGATCTTCGTGACCTCGATCCGCCCGGAAAACGCCGACCTCTCCAAGCAGCCGCTCGCCGGCGGCGTCTTCGCCGTGCGCTGCGGCGTCAAGGGCCTGCCGGAGCCGAAGTTCAAGGGGTGAGGGCGTCGATGCTGCTTGGTTGCGCCGTTGTCCCTCGACTCGCCGGCTACGCCGGCGGCTCGGGACGAGGGTCGCTTTGCATACCTTGATCGCATGAACTCCTCGCCCTGACGAGCCCGCGCAGCGGGCGTCTCGAAGGGCTTGGGGGCGACCCGCTCACACCGCGTTCTTCATCGCCTCCGACACGCCCTTCGCGGCGGCACCGATCGCCTTGACGTCGGCGTCGGACCATTTGCGCGGCGCCGCGGCGTGCGCCTCGATCCAGCCGATCAGGGCGTCGCGGCGCAGCACCGGGGCGAGGAGGCGCGCGCGCACCCCGTAGGTCTCGCGCAATGCGGCGGGATCGATCGCGGTCCCGTCGTTCTGCGCGATCGGCGCGCGCTCGGCGGCGAGGCGCGCGATTGCCGGCGTTCCGCGCAAGCCCGGGAAGGTCACGCCGCGCATGCTCCTGGCGCCGGCGGCGCAATCCTCGGCCAGAGGCGCATCGACCGACCAGCCGCGCTCGATGGCGTCCAGCCGCAGCACCACGCGCGCGGCATCGAGCTTTGCTCGCAGCGCGGCGAGCGGCTTGGCGAAGTCGCGCGGGTCGACGATGACGTAGCGGCGGTTCATGTAGCCCGGTGCGCAGTACATGCCGCCCTGGAACTTCGTCGCCGGGTCGTCGGGGTCGCGCGGATCGGCGCCGGGCAGGATGCGGCGGCGCCAGGCGGCGGCGTTGTCCTCCGGCAGGTAGCCGATGTGGGACATCTTGGTGTTGTCCCACCACAGATTGTCGTTGTCCGACGCGCCGTAGAGCACGGCGTAGCCGAAATGCGGCGCCTCGATGCAGGCGGCGATCAGGCGGAACAGGTCGGGGTAGCTCAGCCAGGTCGACAGCGCGCGGATGTTGTTGGGCTCGGGCAGCGCCGAGCCGATCCGCAGGCAGGCGATGTCCATGCCGAACTTGTCGACGTAGTAGCGCGCGAGGTCCTCGCCGAACGCCTTGGAGACTCCGTAGAGCGAGTCCGGCCGCTGCGGCGCGTCGGCGTCGAGCACGGTGCCGACCGGATGGAAGCCGATCGCGTGGTTCGAACTCGCGAAGACGATGCGGTCGACGCGCTGGCAGCGCGCCGAATCGTAGACGTTGTAGGTGCCGTGGAAATTGGCATGCAGGATGCGGTCGAACGTGTCCTCGCGCGAGATGCCGCCGAGATGGACGATCGCGCGCGCGCCGGCGACCAGCGCGTCGACCGCCTTGCGGTCGGCGAGGTCGCACGGGACGATCTCCTCGTTCGCCAGCGCCGGGCCGATCGGGGCGATGTCGGTCGAACGCAGGCGGCCGAAGCGCGCGATCAGATGCGGGCGCAGCCAGGTGCCGAGGACGCCGGCGGCGCCGGTGAGCAGGATGGGCTGGGTCATCGTTTGCTGGCCGTCTTTGCCGTCTTCTTCACGGGCTTCTTCGGGGGCTGGGCGGACTTGCCGGCGGCCTTCTTCGCCGCGCCGGCCTTCCTGGCGGGCGGCTTGGCCGCCTCGGCCTGGCCCTGGGCGATCAGCGCCAGGACCTGCGGCGGCGGCGGGTCGTACTTGTGGACGTAGCTGCGGTCGCGATAGCCCATCGCCGGGAACGGTCCGCCCTGCCAGCGCTGCTCGGGCACGCTGCCGAAGCTGCGCGCGACCTTGCTGCGCAGCGCCTGAGCTTCCGCCGCGTCGCCGGGCACGTAGCCGATCGACGGCGCGTGTCCGTTGTGCCACCAGCCGCGCTCGAGATCGGAGGCGCCGTAGAGGACGGCGAAGCCGAAGCGCGGCGCCGTCAGGCAGGCCTCGACGAGGCGCTGCAGGTCGGGATAGGACAGCCAGATCTGCCGGCCGTAGTCGTCGAACGGTGCGGGGATGGACCAGCCGATCCGCAGGCAGGCGATGTCCATGCCGAACTTGTCGACGTGGTAGCGCGCGAGATTCTCCCCGAAGCACTTCGACACGCCGTAGAGCGTGTCGGGGCGATGCGGTGCGTTTCCGTCGATGCGCTGCGGCACCGGCGTGTAGCCGGTCGCATGGGCCGAGCTCGCGAAGACGATGCGCTCGACGTCGTGCCGGCGCGCGGCGTCGAAGACGTTGTAGGTGCCGCGGAAGTTCGATTCCATCAGCGCCTCGAACGTGTGCTCGCGCGAGATGCCGCCGAAGTGGACGACGCCCCAGCTTCCCGCCACGAGCTTCTCGACGGCGTCGCGGTCGGCGAGATCGACGACCGCGGTTTCCTCGTCGCCGTCGATCGCCGGGAAGGCGGCGACGTCAGTCGATCGCAGCCGGCCGAAGCGCTTGGCGAGCCGCGGTCGCAGCCAGCGCCCGAGCTTGCCGGCGGCCCCGGTGACGAGCAGGCATTTCTCGGCCATCACATCACCGCGCCGAGCTGCCAGGGCGCGAACTCGTCGTCGCCGAAGCCGAGCTGTTCGCTCTTGCTCTTGCGGCCCGACGCCGTCTCGAGGATCAGGTCGAAGATGCGCTGGCCGCACTGCGCCACCGTCTCGGTACCCTCGACGATGCCGCCGCAGTTGATGTCCATGTCGTCGGTCATGCGCTTGTAGAGGTTGGAGTTGGTCGCGAGCTTGAGCGACGGCGCCGGCTTGCAGCCGTAGACCGAGCCGCGGCCGGTCGTGAAGCAGATCATGTTGGCGCCGCCGGCGACCTGGCCGGTGGCGGAGACCGGGTCGTAACCCGGCGTGTCCATGAATACGAAGCCCTTGGCGGTGACGGGAGCCGCGTAGTCGACGACGTCGACGAGATTGGTCGAGCCCGCCTTGGCCGACGCGCCGAGCGACTTCTCGAGGATCGTCGTGATCCCGCCAGCCTTGTTGCCGGGCGAGGGGTTGTTGTCCATCGTGCCGCCGTTCTTGGCGGTGTAGTCCTCCCACCACTTCATCACCTTGACCAGCTTCTCGCCGACCTCGCGGCTGACCGCGCGGCGGGTGAGCAGGTGCTCGGCGCCGTAGGTCTCAGGCGATTCCGAAAGGATCACCGTGCCGCCGTGGCGCACCAGCAGATCCGACGCGGCGCCGAGCGCCGGGTTGGCGGTGATGCCCGAATAGCCGTCCGACCCGCCGCATTGCAGCCCGATGGTGATGTGCGAAGCCGGCACGGTCGTGCGCTTGGCCTTGTCGACCTCCGGCAGCATCTCCTTGATCTGCGCGATGCCGGCCTGGACGGTCTTCGCCGTGCCGCCCTTGTCCTGGATCGTCATCGTGCGGAAGCGCGGGTTCTCGGTCAGGTTCTGCGCGCGCATCAGGCCGCCGATCTGCGCCGCCTCGCAGCCGAGGCCGACGACGATCACCGCCGCGAAGTTGGGATGGCGCGCATAGCCGGCGAGCGTCCGCCGGAGGATGTCCATCGCCTCGCCCTCGCTCGCCATGCCGCAGCCCGTCTTGTGGGTCAGCGCGACCACGCCGTCGACGCGCGGGAACTGCGCGAGCGGCCCTTCACCGGTGAACGGGTTGGTCTTGAACGAGTCCGCGATGTAGCGCGCGACCGTCGCCGAGCAGTTCACCGAGGTGAGGATGCCGATGTAGTTGCGCGTCGCGACGCGGCCGTCGTCGCGCAGGATGCCCTCGAACGTCGCGGGCTGATTGAAGTACTGCGTCGGCTGCGCGAGTTCGCCGAACGCGTAGTCGCGGGTGAAGTCGCGGATCTCGCAGTTGTGCGTGTGCACGTGCTCGCCCGGTGCGATCGGCGCGGTGGCGAAGCCGATGATCTGCCCGTAGCGCAGCACCGCTTCGTCCTTGGCGATCGCGCGCGTGGCGATCTTGTGGCCCGCGGGCACGTGCATGCGCGCGCTCACGCCCTCGTCGGGCAGCGCGGTGCCGGGCAGCAGATCGACGCGCGCCACCACGGCGTTGTCGGACGGATGGAGGCGGATGAACAGCTTCACGGCTTCGGCCATGGACGGCAAGCTCCGGAATGGGGACGAACGGGCGCGATACTAGGCGGATCGCGCGTGCGGCGCTACAGCGCGACTGCGGCGGCGGCCGTGACGAATGCGACCGCCAGCGCATTGAAACGGGTAGTCCGGCGTTCGAGCGCAGGATCGACCTCGATGCGCTGGGTTCCGACGAGCAGGGTCGAAACCGCCGTACCATCGTCGCTCAACGGCAGGACGAGGCGGATGTAGCGGTATGGATGCCCATCGACGGCGCCGTCGATCCGGTAGCAGATCGGGGCCTTGGCGGCGACGCACTCCTGAAGGTGTGCGGTCACCATCCGTGCGAAGTTCTTGTCGTCGTAGTCCATCGTCGTGCGGCCGGTCATCTCGGCGCGGTCGGGATTGGTGACGCGCCCGCCATAGAGGCGGTAGCGGAACCGCTCCGGCCCTTCGACATCGAGGACGTGCATGCGGCCGATATTGTCGCGCACCTCGAGCAGGTCGAGATCGAGGCGGCTCGGCATCGTCCTGTCGCCGCGCTGCCCCGCCCAGTAGTCGTGGAGGTGGCGCAGGATCGCGTTCGGTATGTCGGCGGCATCGATCCGCTCGGCCTTATTGAGCGTGAACATGTCCGGCGCCTCGGCGAGCCACGGCTGGATCGTAGCCGATCGCGGCATCATAGTGTAGTGGCGGCGCGGCGGCGCGCCCTCCGGATCGCGGGATGCGGCGGTCGCGAACGATCTGGTATCGTTTTGGCCCACCTCGACGGCGGCAACCGCATGGCCGAAGCACTCGCCGGTTTCGATCGCACCGATTTCGGCCACGGCGGCACGACGAAGCCCGTCTTCGCGGCGGGCGGCGGGCCGGCGGTGATCGTCATGCACGAGCTGCCGGGGATCACCCCGGAGCTGCTCGGCTTCGCGCGGCGCGTCGCGGGCGCCGGCTTTCGCGTCTATGTGCCGTCGCTCTTCGGCGTGCCCGGCCGGCCGCACGGCACCGTGCAACTGGCGGCCAGCATGGTGCGCGCCTGCCTCAGCCGCGAACTCGCGGTGTGGGCGGCGGAGCGCTCGAGCCCGATCGTCGACTGGCTGCGCGCGCTCGCGCGCCACGCGCAGGCCGAATGCGGCGGCCGTGCGGTCGGCGCGGTCGGCATGTGCATCACCGGCAATTTCGCGCTGGCGATGGCGGTCGAACCGGGCGTCGAGGCGCCCGTGCTGTCGCAGCCGTCGATGCCGTGGGCGATCCCGCTGCCGCCGTTCGGCCGCCTCGCGCAGGGCCTGCATCTCGAGCCGTCCGACGTCGCGGCGCTGCGTGAACGCACGCGCAGCGGGCTTTCGGTCCTCGGGCTGCGCTTTGCCGACGACTGGCAGTGTCCCGCCGCACGTTTCGAGCGGCTGCGCGCCGAATTCGGGCCGGCCTTCGAGGCGATCGAGATCGGCGCCGACCTGCCTGCCGGCGCCCCCGGCCGGCGCGGGCATTCGGTGCTGACGCTCGACCTCGTCGACCGTCCGGGCGAACCCACGCGCGCGGCGCTCGACCGCGTCATTGCCTTCCTGGTCGAGCGTCTGCGGCCCGCCGGCGCGGCCTGAGGCCGCGCGGATCAGCGCGCGACGGTCACCGGGCTTGCCGGCAGACGGCCTTCGCCGGTGCCCGCGACGTTCGTCAGCAGGTCGTGCGTGGCGACCTGGTAGTCCTCCGGGCTGAGCCAGTCCGACATCTGGCCGTCCGGGCGCTGGTAGCGGATCGCAAGGGCGCAGCGATAGCCGCTCATCCGCAGTTGCGGGTTGGTCGCGATCGGCGTCGACACGTTGACCGTGACGTTGCCCTCGAAGCGCCCATTGGTGAGTTCCTGTGTCGCCGTTCCGCTGGCGTAGGGACCGCCCGGCTGATTTGCGGGTGCGTTGGTCGTGATCTCGCAGGTGACGCGCACCGCCTTGGCTTCCGGTCGCACCGCGACCGCGACCGGCACGGTGAAGGCGAACTCGGCCGCGCCTGCGGCGGCGGGAACGAGGGCAGCGGCGACCAAGGCAACCAGACCGGTGATGCGCATCGTCATGGGCGTTGTCTCCTGGGGCGTCTTTCGTGGCTCGTCGTGCCGCGCCCGCCGCTTCACGGCTGGCGCGGCGTGCTCGGGGCGGGGGCGCCGGCCGGCGCATCGCCTGCTGCGGCGGCCGGTGCCGGGGCAGGAGGCGGCGGAGCGCTGGCGGCGGAAAGCGGCGCAGCCGCGACCGGTTGCCGCGGCGCCGACGATGCGGCGAGCGGGCTGGCGCTGATCGGCGTTGGGCCTGCGCTGCGCAGCGATAGCGAACCCGCGGCGACGGTCGATCGCGGGGCGCTGGCGGCGCCGAGCGCTCCCGCTGCGATCGGGGCGCGCGGCGCGCTGGCCGCGCCGAGCGCTCCGGCGGCGATCGTCGTGCGCGGCGCGCTCGATGCCGCGAGCGCGGCGGCGCCGACCGCGACTGGCGCCGCCGCTCGCGCCGCAAGCGGAGCCGCCGCAATCGCGATCGGCGTGTCCGCGGCCGGCCGCGCGGCGGTCGGCACGATGATGTCGGCGGTGGTCAGCACGTCATTGCCGCGGGTGCGGTCGATCGCGCGCGGGGTCATTACGCCGACCGCAACCGAGATCACGTGTCGGCCGGCGCGTGCCGGCCAGGGAACCGTCACGACCGCGCCGCCATCGGGCGGCAGGGTGATGCGGCGCTCGGCGAAGGGGCGTGCGTCGCCGGCGGCGTGGAAGCGGATGACGGCATCCAGCGCGCTCGGCGCGCCGCCGTCGCGGCGCAGGATGCGCGCCGAGACCTGAAGCGGGGCGCCCGGCCGTACGGACGGGCCGCGGACTTCGATGCTCAGCACCGCAAGGTCGACGAACTGCGTCGCGGCCGGCTGCGCCAGCGCCGTTGCTGCAGATGCGAGGAACGCCCCGACGAGTCCCGCAAGCAATCGCATGTCGCTGCCCCTTCCGGCGACGTTGCGCGTGTGACGATCATCGGCCTGCTTCGGCCGCCTGGTCAATGCCGGAGACAGGACTCTCCGCGGTGCATCAATAGTGGAGCCGAATCGCGACGTCCGGCGATCGTGCGCCCCCGCCGGTGTCCGTTTCGTGTCGGTCAGATCTTGTCGCGATCGGCGGGCGTCGGGCCGGGTGCCGGTGCGGCCGGAGCCGGCGCGGCGCCCTTGTCCGGGCTCGCCTGCGGCGGCGGAGCAGGTTGGGACGGCGGCGGTTCGGGGGCTGGGGCAGGGGCTGGAGCCGGCGGCGCGAGGCTCGCGATCGCCGTGGCGCAGAGGCGCAGCCGCTCGAGCGCCGCCGAAGTGCCCTTGAGGCTGAGCCGCGCGGTCTGGCCGCGCGCGGTGAGGTAGAGGAACAGACCGCGGCGGAAACGCTGGAAGATGCTCTCGCGGTCGACGACGTCGATGTGCAGTGTCGTCGCGTTGACGGCGCGCGCGTCGGCCTCGGTCTTGGCGCCGCTGTCGATCCAGTAGGCCAGGCGCTCGGTGGCGCCCGCCTGCAGGGCCCAGCGGGTGTTGACGAGGCCGAGCGAGAAGTCGAACTCGCGCGTCAGGCGGAAGAAGAACTGCGCGCCGCCGCCAGCCTGGGCATACATCATGCACGACGTGATCTGGCCATCGGCGCCACGGGCGACCCCGCCGCGCCACGGCCCCGACCGGAAGTCGAGCGTATTGTTCTGGGCCAGCGCACCGCAAAACGTCGCCGTCGCGGCGACGGCGAAGACGGCGAGCGGAACGGCGAAGCGGATCATCTTCGAACCTCGACGGAGCGCGGCGGCGGGCGGTGCGTCAGTCCCGGTTACCGTATCGCTCGACATGTTCGCTCACAAGGGCGACGAAACGGTCGGCCAGAACGTCCGGCTGGACTTCGGACCGCGCGGCATGGGCGCGGCCTGCTGCGCCGACGGCGGCATGGTGTTGGTCGTCGCTCATCAGCCGTGCAACCGCCGCCGTCCACTCGGCGATCGGCGCGTGGACGTCGACGATCACGCCGCCCGGGCCGACCGCCTGCGGCAGCCCGCCGCGATTCGACGCGACCACGGGGATGCCGGCGGCGACCGCCTCCGCGCCGGCACGCCCCCAGGCTTCTTCCCAAACGCTGGGCATGAGCAGGACGCGCGTGCGCGACCAGATCGGCGTCATGTCCTCGACGGCGCTGCGCCAGTCGATATTGCCGATGTCGGCGATCGAGCCGCGACAGTAGGCACGCCACGGCGCGTCGAGGCGCCAGCTCTCGATGACGATGAACGGCGTGCGCGGCAGCGCGCGCATGACGGCTGCCGCGATTGCCCAGCCCTTTTGCGGCACCGGATTGATGAACAGCACGCGATCCTGTCGCACGGACGGATCGAGGCGGACCGGATGAACGATCGGATGCACCACCTCTGCCGTGATCCCGAACCATGCGGTGAGGCGCGAGGCGAGGAAGCTCGAATTGGCGAGATAGAGGAAGCCGGGATCGGACGTGAAGGTGACGTCGAGCGCGTGGAGGTCGGCGGTCAGGAAGTTCATCACCACGGGCAGGTCGGCGGCACGGCAGGCGGCGATCGGCGCCGCGATCTGCGAGGAGGTGGTGAACACGACCGCGTCGGCGCGCACCTGTTCGAGCAGCGGGCCGATGGCGCCGGCCGGGTCGCGCGCCGCGAGCTGGACGTAGCTGCCGCAATCGAGCGCCGCGACCGGTTCCGTCTGGTCGGCCGCGGCACCGGTCAGCACGGCGACCGAATGTCCCCGCATCCCGACCGCTGTCCAAAGATGGCGGCCGGATATCAGCCCGCCCGAGATGCCGCCCGATTCCGCCGTGCGCGGGACGTAGAACAGCAGCCGCATCGCTGCGGACCGCGCGATCGCTGCCGCTTAGAGATAGGGCGGCGGGGGCGGGGGCGGCGGCGGGGGCGGCGGAACGTGAATCTGGTTCCGTTGGGTCTGGTTGTTGCTCTCGCTCAGGAACTGCTCGAAACGCCGCCAGTCGACGCCGCGCCAGTCCCCGGTCGCGAGCCCGCCGAATCCGTTGGCCATGAGCTGCGCCCAGTCGGGGGCGATCCACGGCGGAAACTGGCCATTCTCGACGATGACCGTGCGCCCGCCGGGCGGCCCGCTGCCGCCCTGGAGCAGGTCGAGCAGTGCCTGGAGTTCCTGCGGCGTCAGCTGATGCGGCGCCGCATCGCCGACCTTCATGCCGTAGCCCTGGCGGGAGAGGCGATAGCCGGCGACGTCGACGTAGTCGCCGAACAGAAACGCGACGAACACCGACCCGTCGGCGAGGATCTGGATGATGGCGATGCCGCCCCGGATGCCGATCGTGCCGGCGGGGGTGCGGATGCTGACATCGCCTTCCTTGCTGACACGGCCGCCGACGAAGCGGAGCACGCCGCGGCCGGCCTGGACCGCGAGCGAGCCGGTGTCGCGCGCCGGGTCGTAGACGAAGCGGTCGAGGGTGACGTCCGAATTGGGGCCGACGGTGAGTGCCGACTGGTCTGCGAACAGCAGATGGGCCTGACCGCCGGCATCGGTCTGGATGCGCTCGTTCTGGAACAACTCGCTGCCGACCATCAGCACGCGCGTCGCTTCCGAAGGCCGCGTCGCGCGGCTCGCGGGGTTGACGGCGCCGGTCGCGCCGATCTGGCCCGGACGGCTGGCGCGCTGCGGCTGCGCCTGGGCAAAGGCGTCGCTGGTGACCAGCACGGCGCTCAGCGCGGTTGCGGCCAACAGCCATTCACGTTTGTTCATGACCTGCTTCCCCTCGGGCGATCAAAACCGCCAGCGTACGGCCAAAGTCCCGGCGTAGTCGCGCCGCTCGTAGTTCGGCAGGTTGCTGCCGATCAACAGGGCGTCGAACTGCTGCACCAGGAACCAGTTTTCGGCGACGGGGATCACGTTCGCGACCCCCAGGCGCCATTCGTTCTCGCGCCGCGTGACGGTCGGGTTCACAACGGGGTCCGGGGCGTCGTAATTCCGATGGAAGTACCCTACCGAGCCTGTGACGTTCCAGGGGCGGGCGCCCCAGGCGTTGTAGTCCATCGTGTAGGTGAGCGTGGCGCCGACTTCGTCGAAGCTGAACTGGCTCGCCTGCGCCGTGGCGAAGCGGCCGGACAGCTCACCGAGGATCGCCGAGCCCGGCGTGACCTGATAGACGAGGCGGCCGCGCACGATGTTCTCGTGTCCGGTGAGCAGGCTCGCGGTCGGCTGCGAGCTCGTGTTGCGATAGTCGATGGTGCGATGCTGGTACGTCGTCTCCATCGCCCATCGGCTGCCGAACGGAATCGACAGATCGGCGCCGCCGCCGAACGTGTGCGAATAGCGCGAATCGTCGAGTCCGACGATGTTGGTGATGAAGTAGGGACGCAGCGTGGCGCCCGGCCGCAGATTCGGGAACACGTTGAAGCGCGGGCCCGAGTACAGCTCGCCCAGCACGACGTTGGTCGAACTCACGTTGACGTGCCGCGTGCCGTAGAACAGCGCGTTGGTCACCCACGTCGTGCCGTCGTTGGTCTGGAAATCGTAGATGTGCGTGACGCGGCCGATGAGAATGCCGCTGAAATCGCTGCGCGGCCGGTTCGGGCTGTTGATCGTGACGCCGGAGGCCTGGATCTGGCGCGCATTCGCGGCGAGGTTCGCGTTGCTCTGGCCGCGCATGCCCAGCGTGATGCTGCCGACGAACTGATGGCGCGAGGTCCGCCGCTCGGCCTCGGCCATGAACGAGCGGATGCGTTCGCGCACTTCAGGCGGCACGTTCGGATCGGCATCGGCCTGCATCAGATAGACGCGCGCCATCTGGTACGAGCCCATCCGGAAATAGAGCACGCCGAGTTCGTACTTGAGCCGCGGCTGGTTGGGATTGAGCAGCAGCAGGCGCTCGAGCGCGGCGACCGCCGCCTCGTAGTTGCCGGCGCGTACCTGCAGCTGGCCATAGCCGTAGGTCAGCTCGGGGTTGCCCGGATCGAGGAAGAGCTGCTGGAACGCCGAACGGACTTCGGACTGCAGCTCGGGCGAACCCGACTGAGCGAGGGCTTGCGTGTGCGTCGCGACGAGCGCGACCCATCCGACCGCGAGCGCGCGCCGGACGGCGCGACGACGAGTGCGACTGTGCATAGGCTTACCGGACCCCCTGATTTCCGTTAACTCTATAGCACGCCGGTTTTCATCCGCAACCGCCGATCTGCGGGAAAGAGCAATTACGTCAATCGCTACCGCACCTTGGGGACCAGCCGGCAAGCGCCGGGTTGACATCGAGTGCAGTGCGAAAATCGTGCAAGGCGGCGAGGTACTCGGCCGGCGATGCCTGTTCGCGCAGGCGCTCCAGCAGCGCCCATGAATAGTCGGCGTCGCCGTCCAGAACGCCGAACCGGATCGAATCGCGGAGGCGCGAGCAGATGTGGCGATGGCGCACGCCGGGCGGCATCCCTAGCTGCTCGAAATGCGCCTCGGTCAGGGCGGGGGCGTCGCCGACCGGATCGGGCCGCCCGCGCCGGCGCAAGGCCGCTGCAGCGCGCGCCGCAGCGGAGGCGACGGCCTGACGCTCGGCGCGGCGGAACGACACCTTGCCGAAATGGCGCCGCACCTGCACCAGCACGTCGGGCAGGTTGACGATGCGGGTCCGCTCGATCGCGCGCAGCCACAAGTCCGTGTCCTCGGCGTATTCGAAGGCGGCGCGATAGCCGCCGAGCGCGACGATCAGGTCGCGCCGCATCAGGACGGTCGGATGCATCATCACGTTGCGCGTCCGGAAGACCCGCGCGACCGCCTCGTGTTCGAGCGGCGGCCGGAGGATGCGGAGCGGCTGGCCCTCGGGGCCGATGAGCGCCGCGGCGGTACCGACGATCCCGACCTCGGGATGGCGTTCCAGACAGTCGAAGGTCAGCGCGAGCCGCTGCGGCAAGGCCACGTCGTCGCCGTCCATGCGGGCGACGGTTCGCCCGCGCGCGGCGGCGAGTGCGGCGTTGCTTGCGGCGACGACGCCGCTATGGGGAAGTCGGATCAGCCGCAGGCGACTGTCCTCGGCGGCGTGGCGTTCGACCACCGACGCCGTCGCGTCGGTCGAACCGTCGTCGACGACGATGAACTCGAAGTCGGAAAAGCTCTGGTTGCGGATGCTCGCGATCGCCGCGTCGATGAACGGCGCGACGTTGTAGACGGGCATGCATACGGAGATCGACGGCGCGTTCATC
>JAEUKZ010000372.1 GCA_016793045.1 Alphaproteobacteria bacterium | reverse complement strand
TCGTTTGGCACCTCGATGTCGGCTCATCACATCCTGGGGCTGGAGCAGGTCCCAAGGGTTCGGCTGTTCGCCGATTAAAGTGGTACGTGAGCTGGGTTCAGAACGTCGTGAGACAGTTCGGTCCCTATCTGCCGTGGGTGTTCGAGACTTGCGAGGATCTGTCCCTAGTACGAGAGGACCGGGATGGACGCACCTCTGGTGTACCAGTTGTCGCGCCTGCGGCATCGCTGGGTAGCTATGTGCGGACGGGATAACCGCTGAATGCATCTAAGCGGGAAACCCACCTCTAAACCAGGTCTCGCATGAGGGCCGTGGAAGACCACCACGTTGATAGGCCAGGTGTGAAAGCGCGGTAACGCGTTCAGCTAACTGGTCCTAATAGCCCGATTGGCTTGATCTCTCCTCCATCGCAATCGCGCGCAGCGCCAAAACCCGCTGCAGCGAATTACTCCATCAGACACATCGATGACGCCCGCGACCGCGGAGGCGTCGTCAACCCAGCGAGGCGCGCCGGTCAACGGCGCGCACTCGTGATCGATTTGCGCTTGGACGGCTTGGTGATTATAGCGAGGGGCAAAGCACCCGATCCCATTCCGAACTCGGCCGTTAAAACCCTCAGCGCCAATGGTACTGTGTCCTAAGGCACGGGAGAGTAGGACGTTGCCAAGCCTTCCAAGCGCAGATCCGATCGCCATACCCTCTTTGCCAGCTCTTACCCCGCAGCGTTTGCGGGCGATCAGCAGATTGACGCGGGGTGGAGCAGCCCGGTAGCTCGTCAGGCTCATAACCTGAAGGTCACAGGTTCAAATCCTGTCCCCGCAACCAGACACGACCCGCATCTCGAAAGAGATGCGGGTTTTTTCTTGTGAGCCCGCACTGCGCCATTCCGCGCGGGCGCCGTGAGTGCTTGCCGATCAGGGCTCCCAAAGCATCGATGGGAAATGGCTGTATATTGGCGCGATGGCAAAGAACCTCCCGAAACCGAGGCCTGCGAAAGCGAAGCCGTCCGCGCCGATGCTGCTGCGCAAAGGCGACAGCGCCGCAAGCATCTACGAGATCGTCCGCGCGAAAATTCTTTCGCTCGAGCTGACGCCGGGGTCGGCGATCGATGAGGCATCGATCGTCAAGGAATACGGCGTGTCGCGCACGCCCGTCCGCGAGGCGATCGTCCGGCTCGCCTCCGAAGGCCTGGTGCTGTTGTTTCCCAATCGGGGCAGCCAGGTGGCGCCGCTCGACCTCGAGAAGATCCGCGACTATCTGGAAGCGATCGATCTCTGCCAGCGCGCCGTTACCGCGTGGGCGGCGCTCCGCCGGCGGCCGGAGCATCTGGTCGCGATCAAGGATTGTGCCCTCGAGTTCGACCGCGCAATCAAGGCCGCCGATGTCGACGGCATGGTTCTGAGCAATCGCGCCTTCCATGTCTCGATCGCCGCGGCGTGCGGCAACGCGCAGATCGCCATCGCCTATCAGCGTCTTCTCGACGAGGGCTTGCGGATTGCGCGCTTCACGCTCGGCGATCTCTACTATCGGCAGACCGGAACCTATCGCAGCTTCGTCGACAACGTGTCGCGGGAGCATGCTGAAATGATCGATGCGATTGCCGCGGAGGATCCGCGGCGGGCTGAGGTCGCAGCTGCGGCGCATACCGACCACACGCGCGATCGCTTCGTCGAATTCCTGAGCGATACGCTCTCCCCGATGATCAAGATCCAGACGCCAGCGTAGACGGGTCCGGCGCGACGTCGGCATAAGCGCGGGGAAGCCCGCGCGCGAGCCGGGGCAGGATTTCGAGGGCTTCCAGGCCGGTCATCGCGGCCAGGTCGGCGGGCGTGACCTCCGCCGAACCCTGGCGGCCAAGGAGCACGACCTCGTCGCCGACGCGCGCGCCGGCGATATCGGAGACGTCGACGAGCGTGTGCTCCATCGACATCATGCCGATGATCGGCGCCCGGCGGCCGTGCACCAGGATGTAGCCATCGGTGAAATTTCGCGGGAATCCCCCGGCGAAGCCGATCGGCACCACGGCGGCGCGAATCGGCGAGCCGGGGCGAGGATCGGCGCCGCCGTAGCCCATGCGCATGCCGGGCGCGAGATCCTTCACCTGGATGATCCGGCTTTCGATGCCGCTGATCACCGGGCGGACTTCCAGATCCTGCGCGTAGCGGCCTTCCAGAAGGCCGTAGAGGGCGCGCCCGGGATTGACGGCATTCAGATCGAGATGGGGGTAGGCGGCGATGACCCGGCTGCTCGCGACCATGCGCTCGGGCGGATTCACCCCCTGCGCTTGCAGGGCGGCCGCCATGTCGGCAAACAGCGTCATCTGCCCCGCCACCGCCACGGGGTCGTCGACCGCGGCAAGGTGGGTGTAGAGGCCGCGCAGCCGGATCGAAGGCGTGCGCAGGAGTTCGCCTGCCACTGCGTCGATGTCTGCCGGCGTGAACCCAAGCCGGCCGAAACCGCAATCGAGCTCCAGAAATGCGTCGACTTCGCTGCCCGCGCTTCCATAGGCGGCGAGGCCATCATGATCGAAGATCGTGACGATCACACCCAGCTTCGCCATCTCGCCGGCGAGCTGAGGGTCCGTTACGCCGTAGGCGAGCATCGGCAGCCGGATGCCGGCCGCCCGGATGGTGATCGCATCTTCAGGATCGCCCACGGCGATCGCGTCCGCGCGCTCTTCTTCACAGACCCGCGCGACGGCGACGGCGCCGCATCCATAGGCGTCGCCCTTGCAGACGGCGTACAGCTTGACGGAAGGGCCGATCCGCCGACGCAGGAGCCGGACGTTGTGGCGGAGGGCGGCCAGATCGATGACAACGCGGCTGGGGCGCAGGGCGGTCATTTGGATCCCCGACGGCGCGCGCCGGATCGAGCGCCGGCGGGCTTCGGGCGCGGCTTGCCCGCGCCCGGTCCGCGAACCGCAGGCTCGAGCGCGACGCTCGTGACCGGGATCGGCGAAGCGATCATCTCCGACAGCGCCCGCCGGAAGAAGGGCAGATGGCCGAGCGCGATGAGTTCGCTGCGCGCCGATCGCAGACGATGCCTCAGCTTCGCTGTCTGGCCGGCATCCACCGTCCGCTCACGGCCGGTTAGAACGACGCCGTAGATCGCGCGCGCGTAGGCCGCAGTGATCTTCCCGTCGAGAGCATCTTCGCGCACCAGATCCGGGGCACGCGTCAGCGGATCGCCATTGCCGCCGGCTCCGGCCATCACGTGGCAGAATTCTTCGTGCGCGGCAACGCGGTAGCCTTCCATCGGGAGCACGGGCAGCAGCCGGTGGCGCGGGCCGGGATTGAGGATATTGATGCAGGGACTGCCGCGCCGCCCGCCGTTCACCCCGTAGGGCAGGTGTGTCCGCCGATCGGTCCGGAAGGTCATGAGCCCTTCGTCGGCGAGGAAGTGATACTGGCGCACGATCCCGAGCCCGCCGCGGAACCGGCCGGGCCCGCCCGAGTCGGGAACGAAGCCGTAGCGGACGACGCGGACGGGGTTTTCCGCCTCGATCAATTCGATCGGCTGATTGGACTGGTTGGCCGCGAGGTTGGAGGCGCCGTCGATGCCGTCGCGATCCGGCCGTCCGCCCCAGCAGCCCATGACCGTCTCGGCGAAGACGTACTGCTCGCCGGCATGGACGCCGCCGACGCCGAAGTTCGTCGCGCCGCCTTCGCCCGCCGCCGGAATGCGATCGGGCACCGCCTTGGCGAGCGCGCCCATGACGGCGTCGAACGCGCGGAATCCCGTGATTCCCCGCGCGTTGGCCGCAGCCGGCAGGCTCGGGTTGATGATGCTGCCCTTCGGGACGATCACCGATATCGGCCGCATGTAGCCTTCGGTGTTCGGGATGTCGCGTCCGGCGAGGCAGCGGAATGCAAGGTAGGTCGCGGAATAGATGAACGGGCCCGGAGCATTGATGGCGGCCTTCACCTGCGGCGACGTTCCCGTCCAGTCGACGAAGGCCTCGTCGCCCTTGATCTCCACGCGCACCTGGAAGCGTATCGGCTCGGGCGTCTCGCCGAGCCCGTCGATGTGATCGACGAACTCGTACACGCCGTCGGGCAGGGCCGAGAGCTCTTCGCGCATGACGCGTTCGGCATGCGCGTGCAGCGCCTCGACGTAGCGGGCGAGCGCCGCCGGCCCGTATCGTCGCAGCAGGTCGAGATAGGCCTGCTCGCCGCGAGTCACCGAGGCGAGCTGCGCGCGAAGGTCACCCAGCACCTTGTGGGGGACGCGGACATTCGCCCCCAGCATGGCCATCAGCGTTTCGTTCGCCTTGCCGGCGTCGTGCAGCTTGAGCAGAGGAATGCGGATGCCTTCCTGGTAGATCTCGGTCGCGTGCACGGCGATCGATCCGGGCGTGATTCCGCCGACATCCGTGTGATGGACGAGGCAGGTCGCATAGCCCTCGACGTTTCCTTCGTGAAAGATCGGCTTGATCACATAGATGTCGGGCAGGTGCATGCCGCCGCTGCCGTACGGGTCGTTGAACATGAAGATGTCGCCGGGTGCCATGCGGCCGCCCCAACGCTCGATCAGATTGCGCATGGCGAAGGGGAACGATCCGAGGTGAAGGGCGGTCAGCAGTCCCTGCGCGACCATGCGGCCCTCGCGATCGCAGACCGCGGTCGAGTAGTCGAGCGAGTCGCGCACGATCGGCGAATAGGCCGTCCGCATGAGGACGAGCGCCATCTGATCGGCAATCGAATCGAGACCGTTCTTGATGACCTCGAGCGTGATCGGATCGACCTCGGCCTTCATCGGCTACTCCGCACTCAGGACGATGTTCGCCATCGGATCGATGCTTGCCGACCAGCCCGGCGGAACGAGACACGTGGCATCGTACTCCTCGATGATCAGTGGCCCGCTTCGCGCGGCGCCGGAGAGGTCGGCACGCGAAATGACCGGAGTCGGCAGCTCGCCGTGCTCGGGCCCGAAATAGACCGCCCTGCTTACCGGCTTGCCGGCGCTGCGGGCGGCCGCGAGCAGCGCGGTCGGCAAGATCTCGCGCCCGGCCTTGACGCGTTCGACCGCCTGCAGGCGCAGGCTGACCAGGTCGACGGGCTCGTCGAGCGCGCGATGGCCGTATGTCCGCTGGTGCTCGACGCCGAACGCCTCCGCCAGGTCGCGCGGATCGATGCGCCGGCCCTCCGGTACGGCCACGGTGAGCTCGTACGCCTGGCCGGAGTAGCGGAGATCCGCGAGCCTGCGGACCTCGATCATGTCGGGATTGGCGCCGTCCTGGAGAAGCGCCCTTCGCGCGCGCGCCTCGAGGCCGCGATAGGCCGCCTCGACCTCCTGCGAATCGACGCCCGAGGTTCGCCCGAAGAGAGTCTGCGTGAACTCCTGTTCCGGCTGCGCGATCAGCAGGCCGAAGGCGCTGAAGAGCCCCGGCATCTGAGGCACGACGATGCGCCGGATCTGCAGCGCATCGGCGATCTGAGCGGCCATCAGGGCGCCGTTGCCGCCGAAGGCGACGAGGCCGAAATCGCGCGGATCGCGGCCACGGTACGTCGAGACCGCCTTCACCGCGCGGGTCATGGTGGTCGCGGCGAGGACATAGATGCCGAACGCGGCGTCGCGAACGGTGCGGCGCAGCTTCTTCGCGATCTCCCGTTCGATGGCCGCATGGGCCAGATTCGCATCGATCGGGACAGCGCCGCCGGCGATTCCGTCGGGATTCACGTATCCCAGCAGCACCATCGCATCGGTGAGCGTCGGCGTCGTTCCGCCGCGTCCGTAGCACACGGGGCCGGGATCGGCGCCCGCGCTCTGGGGACCTACCCGGAGCACGCCGGAGCGATCGACGACCGCAAGGCTGCCGCCGCCGGCGCCGATCTCCGAGACGTCGATGACCGACAGCTTCAGCGCGTGGCCGCGGCCCTTGGTCAGGTGGCTGCTGATGTTGATTCCGGCGCCGATCTCGTATTCCGACGTCTTCGTGACATGACCGTCCTCGACCATCGAGGCCTTCGCCGTGGTACCGCCCATGTCGATCGTGACGACATTGGCGTTGCCGGATCGCTGGGCGATGCGGGCGCCGCCGATCACCCCGGCGGCGGGGCCCGACTCGACGATGTAGGCCGGCTTTTCGAGCACCGCTTCGGCGCCGAGGACGCCGCCGTTTGACTGCATGATCTGCAGCGGCGCTGGGATCCCGAGGTCACGCAGCACGGCCTGCAGCCTTTTCACGTAGCCATGCACGACAGGACCGATATAGGCGTTGATGACGACCGTGCTTGTCCGTTCGTACTCCCGGATTTCAGGCAGGATGCTCGAAGAGCAGCAGATGAAGATCTGCGGCCCCAGGATGCGGCGCGCCAACTCGGCGACGCGCAGCTCGTGCGCGGGATTGGCGTAGGAATGAAGCAGCGAGATCGCCAGCGCGCGCGCACCCGACTCGCGGACAAGCTGCAGTGCGTTCTTGACGGTCGCGACGTTCAACTTCGTGAGGACCCGGCCCTTCGCGTCGATGCGCTCCTCGACCTCGAAGCGCCGGCGGCGCGGCACCAGCGGCGCAGGACGCTCGTAGCTGAGATTGTAGAGTTCCGGGACGCGCAGCCGTCGCAGTTCCAGCACGTCGCGAAATCCCCTCGTCGTGATCAGCGCCGTGACCGCGCCGCGCCCTTCGAGGATCGCGTTCGTCGCGACCGTCGTGCCGTGGACGAAGCGACGGATGTCTGCCGGCGCGATGGCGTGCTCCTGCATCGCGGCGATCATGCCGTCGCGGATCGCGGCACTGTAGTCATGCGGTGTCGAGAGGACCTTCCGCCGTACGACGGCGCCGTCGTCGCCGACGAGAACGATGTCGGTGAATGTTCCGCCGATGTCGACTCCGGCCTGCCAGCTCACGTGAATTCCTCGTCGCAGGTTCGTTCTTGGCAAGTGAACATATCTTGCATACATTGTGCATGCAAGATGCAGCTCCGGATGCCGGCGTGCCGAAATCGTTTCGCTGCAAGATCCGGATGGAACCTATGGGAGGTCTCAGATGCGGATAGGCGCAATACTTCGAGTTGCTGCGGTCGCCGTGGCGGCGTCTCTGGTGCCGGTCATGTCGAACGCCCAGGAGATCGCGCGGGCGAACTTCAAGGTGCTGGGCTCCTTCAGCAACCTAAACATGTCGCGCTCGGTCGAGCGGCCGTTTTGGACGCAGCGAATTCCGGAGCGCTCGCGCAACCAGATTTCAGCCGACTTCACGACGATCGATCAGATGAATCTGCAGGGCACCGAGATCCTGCGACTTATTCGCCTTGGCGTGATCGACTTCGGCTCGGGCAACGTCAGCTACATGGCCGGCGACAGCCCGATCTTCGACGGCCTCGATCTTGCGGGCGTGTTTCTCGACCTGCCGACGCTGCGGCGCGCGGTCGAAGCCTACAAGCCGGTGCTGTCGCGCATCATGGCGGAGCGCTACAACGCGCGTCTGCTCTCGATCTGGCCGGCGCCGCCGCAGGTCCTTTATTGCCGGCAGGCCTTGAGCGGAATCGGCGATCTACGCGGCCGACGGATCCGTTCGTTCAGCCCGACGATCGCAGACTTCATCGGCGCGATCGGCGGTACGCCCGTCCAGATCGCGTTCTCGGAGGTCGTTCCTTCGCTCCAGCGCGGGACGGCGGATTGCGGCGTAACCGGCACGCTCTCCGGCAACACGGCGCGGTGGTGGGAGGTCACGACCCACCTCTATCCGCTCGTCGTCGGCTGGGCGCCGTGGTTCAACGCCGTCAACCTCGCGACCTGGAACCGCCTTCCGCCCGCGACGCAGACCTTCATGGAGGCGCAGATGCGCGACATGGAGGACGCCCTCTGGGAGAATGCAGCGCGCGAAGCCCAGGACGGCATCAACTGCAACATCGGCCAGGGCGAATGTGTGTTCGGCGTTCGCGGCAGCATGACTCTCGTCAACGTGTCGGACGCGGACCGCGCGCAGCTCGCCCGCGTCGCCGCGGAGACGGTCGTGCCGGCCTGGGCGCAGCGTTGCGGCGCCGACTGCACGCGCACCTGGAACGAGACCGTCGGGCGCGTTCTCGGCATCACCGCCGCAGTACGGTAATCGTTGGGGCCGGGCAGGCGGTCAAGTGCGCCGCCTGCCCGGGCTTGGAGCGACAATGACGTTCCTGGTCCGCCTGACCCACAGCCTCTGCCGCCTGATGGTCTGGATAGGCGGCCTGATCGTGCTCGCGGCTGCGTTCCTGATCGGCATCGAAGTGGTGATCCGGCGCTTTGCGGGCACCACGATCGGCGGCATCGACGAAGTCAGCGGCTATGCCCTGGCGGTGAGCAGTTCCTGGACCTTTGCGTTCGCGCTGCTGCACAAGGCGCATGTCCGGATCGATACGCTCTATCTGCTGCTGCCGGTCCGGCTACGGCCCTACCTCGACATCGCTGCGCTCGGCATTCTCGGTGCGTTCGCCGCGCTCGTGACGTGGCACGGGGCCGATGTGTTCGCGCTTTCGTTCGCTTTCCGCGCCCGGGCGATGACGCCGCTGGCGACTCCTCTGTGGATCCCGCAGGGCCTGTGGATCTTCGGTTGGTGCGTGTTCCTGTTCGTGATCGCCCTGCTGCTCGCGCAGACGGTCGTCGCCGTTCTGCAGGGCCGGACCGATCAGGCGCTCAAGACGGCGGGCCTCATGACGGTCGAGGAAGAACTCGAGGAGGAACTCGGCGACATTCGACGCCGTGGCCTCGCGGGCGAGTCAAAGCAATGATTGCCACTGCAATCGTACTGCTGCTTGCGCTGCTGGCCTTCGGCCTGCCGGTCGCGGCGGTCCTCGCCGCACTCGGCGTGGCCCTCTCGGACATCTATTCGCCGCTGCCGCTGACGCGCGCCATTGGCGAGATCGCCTGGACGTCGTCGAACGGCTTTCTCCTGTTCAGCATTCCGTTGTTCGTGATGCTCGGGGAGATCCTGCTTCGCTCGGGCATGGCCGACCGGATGTACGGGGCGATGGTTCAATGGCTGTCCTGGCTGCCCGGCGGCCTCATGCACTCGAATATCGGCGCCTGCGCGTTCTTCGCCGCGACCTGCGGGTCGAGCGCCGCGACGGCGGCGACGATCGGCACCGTGGCGCTGCCTCAGGCTGGCAAGCACAACTACAACGAGCGGCTGTTCCTCGGTTCGCTTGCCTCGGGCGGCACGTTGGGAATTCTCATTCCGCCGTCGATCAACATGATCGTCTACGGCATCCTCACGGACACGTCGATTCCCAAGCTCTACCTCGCCGGGATCCTGCCTGGCGCCGTCCTGGCCGGCCTGTTCATGCTGACGATCTACGTCGCCTGCCGGCTGCGGCCGCAATGGGGCGGAACGCCGATCGTGACGTCGTGGCCGGAGCGCTGGCGCAGCCTGGGCGACTTGGCGCCGCCGCTCGTGATCTTCGGCGTCATCATCGGTTCGATCTATACCGGGATGGCCACCGCGACGGAATCGGCGGCTCTTGGCGTGATCGCCGCCTTGGCGCTTGCCGGGCTTCAGCGCAAGCTGACCGCCGCCGTCATGCTTGCGGTGTTCGAAGGCACGATGCGGACCACGGCGATGATCATGCTGATCCTCGTTGCAGCGTTCTTTCTCAACTTCGTGATGGCAGGCATCGGGCTGACGGCGCAGCTCAACCGCTACATCACGGAGCTGAATTTATCGCCCTACGTGCTGTTGCTCGCAGTTGTCGTATTTTATGCAATTCTCGGCTGCTTCATGGAAACGCTGTCCATGATGGTGACGACGATCCCGATCGTCACCCCTGTCATGGTTGCGGCGGGCTTCGACCCGGTCTGGTTCGGCATCGTCGTGATCATCCTGATCGAACTCGCGTTGATCACGCCACCGGTGGGGCTGAACCTCTACGTCATACAGGGCATTCGCCCGAGTGGCGCCGTGCATGACGTGATCATCGGCGCCCTGCCATTCGTGGTCGCGATGTTCGCCATGATCGCGGTGCTTGCGTTGGTGCCGTCCCTGGCATTGTTTCTTCCGGCCGTCAGCTACTGACGCCCGCATGCGGCCGGCATAACGAATGCGTATGGAAGCCGATAATCCGAAATAATTTGTTTTTGTACCTTCCGCGCCCTTCAATCGCCTTGTGTCCGTAATCGCGCCGGACGGCAGGAGGTTGCACGATGGATGGAGCGTATCGCCTGGAACGCGCCGAGTATGCCGCGGACGGCTTCGTCATGGTGCGCAACCTGCTGAGCGCCGCGGAAGCCGCCAAGCTTTTGGCGGTCGCGCGCAGCGACGAGGCCTTGCGCCGGCATGCCTACGACCGGACGGATGCGGAAGGCCGGGCCACGAGGCTTACGGCGTGGTACGACCCCGGCGAGGATAGTTTCGGGCAGTTGTGCCGAACCGCCCGCATCGTCGACCGGATGAGCGCGCTGCTCGGCGAGGAGGTCTGGCACTATCACTCCAAGCTCATGCAAAAGGAGCCGCGCGTCGGTGGCGCGTGGGAATGGCATCAGGACTACGGCTACTGGTACGAGCAGGGCTTCATGAGCGCGGACATGGCGAGCGTGTTCATCGCGCTCGACAGCGCGACACGCGAGAACGGCTGCCTGCAGGTTCTCAGGGGCTCGCACCGTTTCGGCCGCATCAGCCACGGCGTCTCGGGCAGCCAGATCGGCGCCGACCCGGAGCGAGTCGAGGAGGCGATGCGGCGCTGCGAACTCGTCCACTGCGAGATGGCGCCGGGCGACGGACTGTTCTTCCATTCGAATTTGCTGCATCGCTCGGACGCGAACCGGTCGGACATGCCGCGCTGGTCGGTGATCTGCTGCTACGCGGCACGCTCCAACAGTGCGCTGCGCCGCGATCCGCGGCTCAACTACAAGCCGCTCATGCGAATCGACGACGAGACATTCGCCGAGGCTGCGCCGCGCGGCGTGACGGGCGACATCGATTTCAACACGGCGCAACGCGATTCGCGGGTCGTCAATGTCCGCTAGGACGTCGGATTCGCGTGGGCGCAGACCACAGGGCGACGGAGCGGCCGAAACTTCATGAGCTTTGACGTACTGATCCGCGGCGGGATGGTCTGCGACGGGACGGGCCGTCCGCCGGAGGCTGCCGACATTGCGGTCGCTGATGGCCGCATCGTCGCAATCGGACGCCCCGACGGTGCCGCGGCAACCGTGATCGACGCGACCGGCCTGACGGTTGCGCCTGGATTCATCGACATCCACAGCCACTCCGACTATACGCTGCTCGTCGATCCGCGGGCGGCGAGCGCGATTGCACAGGGTGTCACGCTCGAGGTCATCGGGAACTGCGGCTTCGGCTGCGGACCGATCGGCGATCCCCGGCTGGCCGGGACTGCGATCTACGGCTTCGACCACAGCATCGAACTTAGCTGGCGCAGCATGGGCGGCTATCTTGAGCGGCTGGAGGCGGCGCGGCCCGCGGTCAACGTGATGACGCTGGTGCCCAACGGGCAGTTGCGGCTCGCGACGGTCGGCCTCGCCGACCGCGCGGCGACCGCAGACGAGTTGGCGGGCATGCGTACGCTGATCCGCGAAGGACTTGCAGAAGGGGCGATCGGCTTCTCGATCGGCCTGGAGTATCCCGCCGAGGTCGGCTGCTCGGAGGCCGAGTTGATCGCGCTCGCGCGCGAGGCCGGTCGCGCTGGAGGCCTCTATGCCACGCACACGCGCAAGCGCGCGGAAGGGGCTGCCGAGGCGGTCGAGGAGGCGATCCGGACCGCGCGGGCCGCGGAGGTCAAGCTGCAGGTCAGTCATCTGATCCCGCGCACCGGCGACGACGAAAGCAGGCGCTGCATCGACGCGATCGAGGCCGCGCGCGTGCGCGGCCAGGACATCGCCTTCGACATGCATACGCGGCTCTACGGTACGACGATGCTGAGCACGCTGCTGCCGCCCTGGACGCTCGAAGACGGGGTCGCGGGTCTGCGGCGGCACCTCGCCGACGATGCCGCGCGTTCGCGCATCAAGACCTTCGCCAGCATCATCTCGAGCGTCGGCGACTGGGACAAGGTGGTCCTGCTCGACCTACCGGGACGGCCCGACGTGTCGCGGCGGTCGTTCGGCGAGATCGGCCGCGAACGCCGGCGCGACCCGCATGACTGCGCACTCGACATCCTCGCTGACGAGGCCGAGACGCTGCACCGGCCGATGGTCATCCTCCACACCTATACCGAATCGGGACAAAAGCTCGCGTTCACGCATCCCCTGTGCATGCCCGGCTCGGACGCGACGGACCTGGCGCCCGACGGCCCGCTCGCCGGAAAGGTCTTCCATGGCGCCTATACCTGGGCGGCGTGGTTCTGGCGGGCCATGGTCCGAGAATGGCGGCTGCTGAAGCCGGAAGTCGCGGTCAACCGGCTGACGGGGCTGCCGGCGTCGATCCTCGGTCTGTCCGATCGCGGCGTGATCCGGGTGGGAGCCCGCGCCGACCTGGCGGTGTTCGATGCCGCGACGTTCGGCGAGCGCGGCACGACGTTCGAGCCGAACCAGTTCGCCGTCGGCATGCGCCATGTCATCGTCAACGGAGCGCTGGCGCTGGCGAACGGGAAGCAGACGGGCGTGCGCGCCGGTGAGGTGCTGCGGCGGCAGGGCCCGGCGGTCGTGACCTGAGCGCGATGCGATGACCACAGCGGCGTTCAGCGCGGCGATGCGTGGCAAGGCGCAGACCGTGCTCGGGCCGGTCGATCCGTCGCTGCTCGGCCGTACGATGATGCACGAGCATCTCGTCATCCAGATGGCCCACGTCGCCAAGGCGCCGCGCGAGCCGGCCGCGCAGGCGGAGTTTTACGCGCCGCTGACGCTCGAAACGCTCGGGCGAATCCGTTTCGGCGGCATCGCGAACTGCGACAACTGCAATCTCACCGACGCCGCGACCGCCGCTTCGGAGCTGCGACGGTACTGCTCCGCAGGCGGGCGTACGATCGTCGATGCGACGAGCATCGGCATCGGGCGCGATCCGATGGCGCTGACCCGGATCGCCCGTGCGACCGGTCTCAACATCGTCATGGGATGTTCCTACTACGTGGAAGAGAACTACCCCGCCGACGAAGGCGTGCACGCGGCATCGGAGGCCGAGCTCGCGGACCGGATCGTGGACGAGATCGTGAATGGTGTGAGCGGGACGGGGGTGCGCCCGGGGTTGATCGGTGAGGTCGGCTGCTCGTGGCCGATCACGGCGTGCGAGATCAAGGTGCTGCGCGCCTCGGCGGCGGCACAGCGCGCGACCGGCGCCGCGCTGATGGTCCATCCGGGCCGTCACGGCGAGGCGCCGTTCGAGATCGCCGCCATCCTGCGCGAGGCCGGTGCCGATCTGGAACGCACCGTACTGTGCCACATCGATCGTACGATCGCCGACAGGCCGGCGCTACGCCGGCTGGCCGAGACGGGCTGCATCATCGAGTTCGACCTCTTTGGGTCGGAAGGGTCGTACTACGCGTGGACCCTGCCGGTCGACATGCCCAACGACGCGGCGCGCATCAATCTGCTGCAGTGGCTAATCGCCGAGGGATTCGGAGGGCAGCTCGTCGTTTCGCACGACATCTGCTTCAAGGACAAGCTAGCCACCTATGGCGGCCATGGGTATGCGCACATCCTCGAAAACGTCGTTCCGCTGATGCGGCGCAAGGGCATGGCCGACGATGCAGTCGCGATGATGCTCGTGGAGACCCCGCGGCGTCTGCTCACCTTCGCCTAGGCCAAGCGATCGCTAGCCTCGCTGCATGCGGCGGGCTCGCAACCGCTGCGTCGCCGCCGTATCGACGACCCAGACCCTGGCCTTGCGGCGCACGATCACGCCGTAGGCGTCGCGCGCATGGCGTGGCGTCACGCGCTCCTGGATCACGTCGTGGAGCACGAGCGCCGGATCGCGCGACAGCGCCGGACCGTGGCCGCCGCCGCCCGCCAGCATGTGCCGAAATACGTCGCCTCTCTTGAGCATAACCGGCTCGTTCATCAGCACCGGCAGAACGCGCTGGCGCGGACCCGGATTGATGATGTTCCACGACGGCGTGCCGGGCTTCCCGCCCTGGAGGCCGTAGGGCGGGAAGCGGCGCTTGTCCGACCGCACGCTGATCATCGCCTCGTCCGCGAGAATGCGGATCTCGCGCAGCATGGAGAGTCCGCCGCGGAACCGCCCCGGCCCGCCGCTGTCGGGCACGAGCGCGTAGCGCTCGACGCGAAGCGGATGATCGCGCTCGATCAGCTCGATCGGGATGTTCGACTGGTTGGCGCCGACATGGGTGATGGCTTCCTGGCCGTCATGCTCGGGCATTCCGCCAGACGTGCCCATGACGGTCTCGACGAACACGAAGGGCCGGCCGTCCTGCCGTCCACTGATCGACGGCAGCGTCGACCCGCCGCTGCCGTCGGCGGGAACGCGGTTGGGCAGCGCCTGGGCGAGTGCGCCCATCACGCAATCGATCATGCGAAAGCCGGTGATCCCACGTGCTCCGCACGCGGCTGGCGGGAGCGGATTGGCGATCGTGCCCGGCGGCGCATGGACGCTGACCGCACGCGTGAAACCCTGGGCATTCGGAACTTCGCTGCCGAGTACGGAGCGGATCGCCGCATACGCTGCGGCCTTGGTGAAGGGCACCGGCGAATTGATGCCGCCTCGCACCTGGGGCGAGGTCCCCGTCCAGTCGACGATCACCCGGTCGCCCTTGACCGTGAGTGCGACGCGAAACGCGATCGGCTCGGGGTTTTCGCCGATCCCGTCGATGTGGTTGGCGAAGCGATAGACGCCGTCGGGAATCTCGGCGAACTCCGCGCGCGTCAGGCGTTCGGCATAGTCGTGGATCATCGCGAAGGTCCGGCGCAACGTCGGCGCGCCGTACCGCCGGAAGAGGTCGACGATTTCGCGCTCGCCGATCAGACATGCCGCGAGCTGCGCCTTGAGATCGCCGATCACCTTGTCGGGGAGCCGTACGTTCGCCGAGATGATGTCCCAGATCGCCCTGTTCTCGCGGCCAGCCTCGATCAGCTTCAGGATCGGGAGCCGCAGGCCTTCCTGGTAGATCTCGGTCGAACCGATCGAATTGCTGCCGGGGACGATCCCGCCGACGTCGTTGTGATGTGCGACGGTCGTCGTCCAGGCCTCGATCGTTCCGTCGATGAACACGGGACGGACGATGTAGATGTCGGGCAGATGCTGGCCCGCGGCGAGATAGGGGTCGTTGAAGACGAAGACGTCGCCTTCCTTCACCGTGTCGCGCTGCGTCGCGACGAGGTTCGCCATTGCATCGAAGAAGCTGCCGAGATGGAGCGGCGTGGTGAGGCCTTGGGCCAGCGTCGCACCGTTGGCGTCGCAGACCGCGGTCGAGAAGTCCATTGCGTCGCGTACGATGCTTGAATAGGCCGTGCGCATCACGATCAGCGCCAACTCGTCGGCGATCGTGTCGAGTGCGTTGCGGACGACCTCGAGCAGGTAGGGCGATATCTCGCGTGCGCTGTCGCTCATGTCCCGATCTCAATGACGATGTTGCCGGTGCCGTCGAGCGCCGCGGTCGCATCGGGCGGGACGACGGTCGTCCCTTCGTACTCCTCGACGATCAACGGCCCGCGCCGGGGCGATGCGGAAAGATGCGGCCGGTCGATGACCGGCGTGTCGAACTCCCCCATCGCCGGACCGAGATAGGCCCTTCGCGTCGTCTCGGGCGCGAGCGCGGTCAGGCGCCGCACGTTGAATGCGCCGCTCGGGCGCTGATCGTCGACCAGCGTGGCGGTCACTTCGATCGCGACGAACTCGACCCCGCCGGCGTCCGAAAGCCGATGGCCGTAGGTGCGCTCGTGCTCGGCTTCGAACGCCGCCGCGGCGGTTGCGAGGGCCGCGGTGTCCAGCGTGTCGCCGACTGGTACGGTGAGTTCGAATGCCTGTCCGACATAGCGCATGGCGGCGCTCCGCCTGAACACGAGCCGGGACCGCGGGTATCCGATCGCCCGCTCGACGTCCCGGGCGAGCGCACGAAAGTGCTGGTCGAGCGTACGCGGGCGTACCGTGTCGACCCGTTCCAGGAAGGCACGCGCCTGGCCGTAGGCGATGTCGGCGACGCCGAGGCCGAGTGCGCTGAAGACGCCGGCGGCAGGCGGCACCAGCACGCGGCGCATCTGGAGCTGCCTCGCGAGCTCGCAGGCGAAGATCCCGCCGTTGCCGCCGAAGGCCATCAGCACGCAATCGCGCGGATCGCGCCCGCGATAGGTCGAGACTGCCTTGACCGCACGCATCATGTTGGCGCTGGCCACCACATGGATCGCCCAGGCGGCGTCGAAGAGCCCGCACTGGAGCCGTTTCGTCACCTTCTCGGTCAACACCTGGCGGGCGAGCCCCGCGTCGATCGGAACGCTCCCGCCGGCGAGCGCGGTGGGATTGAGGAAGCCGAGCGCGACGTTTGCGTCGGTGACGGTCGCTTCGGTTCCGCCCATGCCGTAGCACGCTGGACCCGGCACCGCACCGGCGCTGCGCGGCCCGACCTTGAGCGCGCCGGCCTTGTCGAACCATGCGATGCTGCCGCCGCCGGCGCCGACTTCCGAAATGTCGATCACCGGCAGCTTGAGCGCGTAGCCGCCGCCCTTGACCAGCCGGCTCGAAAGCGAAATTCCGCCGCCGACCTCGTACTCGTCGGTCCGCACGATCTTGCCGGCCTCGATCATCGAGGCCTTCGCGGTCGTGCCGCCCATGTCGAGCGTGATGACGTTCGGCGTCCCGCTCATCGCGGCCTGGTAGGCGGCCCCGATGACGCCCGCGGCCGGCCCGCACTCGACGATGCGGGCAGGCACGCGCGTGACCATGTCCGCTCCCAGAATCCCGCCGCTCGACTGCATGACGAGCAGGCGGCCCTTCATCGCCTCCCGCCGCATGCGCTCGGCGAGCGCCCTGACATATGTTGCGACCGGCGGGCCGACATAGCTGTTGATGACGGTCGTGCTGGTGCGCTCGTACTCCCGGATCTCGGGCAGAATGTCGACGGACAGCGTGACGAAGACGCCGGGCAGCGCCTGCCTCAACGCGGCGCCGACCCGACGCTCGTGCTCCGGGTTGGCATAGGAATGGAGGAAGCAGACTGCGACCGCTTCGACGGCGCTGCGCTTGAGCGCGGCAATGACGCGCTTAAGTTCGGCTTCGTCGAGCGCGGTGATGACCGCTCCGTCGGCGGCGACCCGTTCCTTGACCTCGAAGCGAAGCTCGCGCGGCACCAGTGGCGCGGGCCTCACGTAAAGCGGGTCGTAGAGACGCGGCGTGCGGATACGCCGGAACTCGAGAACATCGCGGAAGCCGCGTGTCGTGATCAGCCCGGTCCGCGCGCCCCGCCCTTCGAGGATCGCGTTGGTGGCGACCGTGCATCCGTGCAGGACGTCGCCGAGCGCCGCGTGCGTCAAGCCGAGATCGCGCGCAAGCGCCGCGATGCCTTCGGTCACGCCGCGGCCGTAATCGTCGGGCGTGGACGGGACCTTGCGCGTGGCGATCGTGCCGTCGTCGAGCAGAAAGGCGATATCGGTGAAGGTGCCGCCGATGTCGGCGGCGACGCGCACCCGTGCCTTGGCGGGACCGGACGGCAATTCGGTGGCGCGGTGAGCGTAATTGGACATGTTCGACATGGCCGGCGACGATATCGTCCGCGTTACATAACCTCCAATTATAATTACTTGCAGGCAGCTATAATTTGAGGTTATGCAAAACGGGATGGTGCAGCTCAGCCTCACGCAGCTCGTGACGTTCTACTGGGTCGCCAAGCTTGGGAGCTTCCAGGCGGCGGCGGAGCATCTCCACACGACGCAGCCCGGCGTTTCGACGCGCATCCGTTTGCTCGAGGAGGCGCTGGGCGTACGCCTGCTCGACCGTTCGGCGCGGGGCGCGCAGCCCACGCCGCGCGGGCGTGTCCTGGTGGACTATGCCCAGCGGATGATGGGCCTTGCCGATACGATCCGGCAGGAAGTGGGCGACCAGCGCGCGGTCGCTGGGCGCATCCGGCTTGGCGTCGCCGATACGATCGCGCTGACCTGGCTGCCCGAGTTTCTGGCGCGCGCGCGCGGCGACTTCCCGCGGCTCGAGATCGAAGTCGAGATCAACCTCACTGCACACCTGCTCCGTCAGCTCCAGGAGCGCTCCATCGACATTGCCTTCGCCGCCGCGCCGATCGCCGACTCGAGCTTGGAGTGCGTGCCGTTGGCTCGCTTTGCGCAAAGCTGGTACGCGGCACCCGCGGTTCTGCCGAAACGGCGCCGGTTTACGCCGGAACAGCTCGCGGAGCTGCCGATCATCACGCATACGCGCGGAACGCATCAGCACCAGACGATCCTGCGATGGTTTCGCGCCGCCGGGTTGGAGCCGCGCCGTCTCAGCACGTGCAGCAGCCTCGCGACGATCATCCGTCTCACGGTCGCGGGTCTTGGCATAAGCATCCTGTCGCCGGCGGTCGTCAGGCGGGAAGCGGCGGCCGGGGAGATCGTGCCGATCGCGGCGACCAAGGGCTTGCCAGCACAGGATTTTCTGGCGGTGCTGCCGAGCGTGAGTCCGGTGCCGAGCGCATCGGCGGTGGTCGGCCTTGCTATTACGGTCGGCGCCGACCGTTCCGCGCCGGATGGCGCAGGACATAAGGTCTCATTGTAGGATTTCATCAAAACTTATAATTGGACGTAATCTCAGCACGGGCGCTCCAATCTTGTCATTCTGCCGACGGGAGTCGCGAAAGCGGCATCGACAGCGGCGGTCGGCGGTGAACGGGAGAGGTCACATGCGGCGACTGATCGCGGCGGTATTCGCACTTGGCATGGCGGCGACGTTGGGATGCGGGGATGCCGCGGCCCAGCGCACGCTGCGGATCAACGAATCGCTCGGACCGGGCAGCGTCGAGGAGGTCGCGCTCAACGAGTTCAAGCGCCTCGTGGAGTCGGGATCGCAGGGCCAGCTGCAGATCCGCATCTTCCTCAACGATTCGCTGGGCAATGCCCAGACGTCGCTCGAGAACCTGATGACCGGAACGCTCGATCTCTATTCGGGCGCCATGGAGTACTACCAGCCGATCGTGCCGACCGAGATCGGCGTGATGTCGGTTCCCTACCTGCTGCGCGACCACGCTCACATGCGGCGCTACCTCACCAGTCCCGCATTCGAGACCGCCCGCAACAAGCTGCTCGAGCGCGGGGTCCGATTCCTGTCGACCGAATTCAACGCCGATCGCGGACCCTATCGGGTGTTCGTATCGACACGGCCGGTGAACTCGCTTGCCGATCTCAATGGCCTGCGAATTCGCATGTTCCCTAACGAAATCGCGATCAACGCCTGGCGGCATCTCGGCACGGTGCCGACGGTTCTTCCGCACACGGAGACGTACCTCGCGCTGCGCCAGGGAGTCGTCCAGGGGGCGCCGTATCCGATTGCGGCAATCCTGCCGTCGCGCTTCGCGGAGGTTGCACGCTTCGTACTGCGAACCAACGAATTCCCGCAGACATGGCCGATCACGATCAGCGAGCGGGTCTGGCGTGCGCTGCCGGAGCCGCAGCGCCAGCTGCTCGTCGCGTCGGCCAATCAGGCCGGCCGCCTCTATGCGCAGGAGACGAACGCCCGGGTTGCGCGCGACATCGAGACGATGCGGCGCGACAACAACGCGGTCTTCACGGAAATCGACCTCGAGCCGTTCCGGCGCCACATGCAGACCTATCATCAGGAACTGGTCCGCAATGGCGCGATCAGCCGCGAACTCTACGACGCGATCGTGGCACTCGGGGCTGGTTCCTGAAAGCGCTGGGCAGCCCGAAGGAGCGCGGCGGGTGCGGGCATTCGGGCTGCTGAACCTCCTGACGTCCAGAGTCGTCAAGGTCATCGACCTTTCGACCTGTCTCATGCTGGCCGCGATCGTCGTGATCGGCGGACTCGAACTGTGCGCCCGGAACATCTTCAACCATTCCTTCGTGTGGGCGCACGAGGTCACGATCCTGCTCGCCAACTGGGTCTACTTTCTCGGAGTCTGCATCGTCTACGAACAACGCGGCGACGTCACTGTCGGCGTCGTTTCGGCGCTGCTGAAGAACACGCGCATGCGGCGGCTCTGGGCTGCGGCCTGCGATGTCATATCCGCGATCGTCTTCGCGACGATTGCCTGGTACGGGTGGGAGCTTCTGAAGCTGCAGGCGCCGTTCCACACCACGGGCCTCCGTATTCCGAACCCGGCCTTCTCGGCGCCGGCTGTCATCGGTGCGGTGGTGCTGGCGTTGCTGAGCATCCGCCATGCACTTGCCGATCTTCTCGGAGAGGACGAGGCACAAGCCGTGTCCGCTCTGGTCTGACAGGCGCCGCATGGTTTCGTCGCTGCTCATCGGGCTTTTCCTGATCCTGATGTTTCTCGGCCTTCCGGTGTCGGTCGCAATCGGGCTTGCGACCGGAATCGGCATGATCGTCGGCGGCTACGATCTGATGTCGATACCGCAGAAGATGGCGGTAAGCACTCAGAGCATCGAACTGATGGCCGTGCCGTTCTTCATCCTTGCGGCGAGCCTGATGAATGCGCTCGGGATCACGCAGCGAATCTTCGAGTTTGCGACAGCACTCGTCGGTTCGCTGCGCGGAGGACTCGCGCACGCCAATGTCGTCGCCGGGACGATCTTCGCGGGCATCTCGGGCGCTGCGGTCGCCGACGCGGCCGCGCTTGGCGCGATCTCGATGAAGGAGATGCCGCGCGAAGGCTACTCGCGCACGTTTTCGGCCTCGCTGGTGATTGCGGTCGCGACGCTGGGGCCGATCATTCCACCCAGCATCATGATGGTGATCTACGCCACGATCGCCAATGTTTCGATCGGTCGCATGTTCATCGCCGGCATCGTGCCGGGACTGATGATCGCAGGGTTGTTGATGACCCTAATCTGGGCAATGGGCCGTGGCGGCTTCGTGACCTATCCGGCGCCCGTGCCGTTTTCGTTCAAGGCGCTGGTGCGGGCAACCGCCCGAGCGCTCCTGGCGTTGATGGCGCCGGTCGTCATACTTCGCGGCATGGCCGTGGGCTGGACGACGCCGACGGAAGCGGGGATTCTCGCGGTGTTCTACTCGATCGCCGTCGGTGCGATCTACCGCAAGGTCACCTTGAAGTTGCTCCGCGAGTGCCTGCGCGAAACGATCCGCGCGACGGCGCTCGTTATGTACATCGTCGCGGTGTCATCGGCGCTGTCGTGGGTGTTCGTTGCCGAGGGTACCGCGGCCGACATCGCCGCGCTGATCACGCGATATGCGGATACGCAGGCCTTGTTCCTCCTGACTGCAAACGTCCTGCTGCTGATCCTGGGCTGCGTCATCGAAACTCTGCCTGCGATGCTGATCGCCCTGCCGGTCCTGCTGCCGGCGGCACAGGCCCTGCAGATCGACCTTATTCATTTCGGCGTCGTGGTTATCTTCAATCTGCTGGTCGGGATCATGACGCCGCCGATGGGCATCGGGCTCTACATCCTCATGGCGATCGGCAACCTCCAGTTCGGGGAACTCGTGCGCGCGGCAGTGCCGTTCATCATGATCCTGCTGGTGGCGCTCGTGCTGCTGACGGCATTTCCCGCCATCACGCTGTGGTTGCCGAACCTGATGATGCCGGCGGCGCTCCCACGATGACGTGCGATGCCGATCAAGTCTGCCACATTCCGCTGACCGTCGCTGATGAGAGGGTGCGGGTCGGACCGACGCTGCCGCGTCTAGGCGAGCAGGTCCCATTGGCTCCTTTTGTAAGTCACAGCCTTTGGAGTCGGGCCGCGGCGACCACCGTCAGGTATTCGGTGTAGTCAACCGACGGCCGGCCGGGCCCTTCTGCCGGTGCCGGCGTCGTGCTGGGCGAACGACCGAACTCAAGCGCCGTGGGACGGTTCTCGCGACTGCCGCGGCTTGACCGCAAGATGCCCACTGTCCTTGCGGATCAAACCCGTTCGTGAGATCGATTGGCGAGTTCCATGACCTCTCGCAGCCCGCGCGTTGCGGCGGAATTTCCATGAAGATCGCGGTCCTGCTTCCCAACCACAACCACGGCCGGTTCATCGGGCGCGCAGTCGCGGCGATCCAGCGTCAGTCGCACGCCGATTGGGAAATGGCGATCGTGGACGATGCGTCGACGGACGACAGCAGGGAGGCGATCGCCGAACTCGCTCGTCAGGACCGCAGGATCGTAACGACGTTTCGCTCGGAGCGGGGCGGCGCCGTCGCAGCGCTGCAGACCGGCTACGCGATGACGACTGCGCCGCTCGTGCTTGGTGCGGCGGCGGACGATTGCATCGGCAATGATCGCTTCTTCGAAGCCGCGAACGCAGCGTTCGAAGCCAACCCCCGAGCGGGTTGTGTATTCGCCAAGGCGGCACTCGTCGACGGAGAGACCGGCGAGCGATACTTCGTCATGGCGATGGCGCGGAGCTCCGGTTGGAATCCGCCACAGCAGTGCATGCGGGACTTCCTCTGCGGCAAGCTCTGGATCCACGGGGCCGCAGCGGTATGGCGCCGCAGCGCGGTTGACCGGGTCGGCGGTTACGACGCGGCCCTTGGACCGCGTGCCGATTATTTCTTGAACCACGCCCTCGCCGCGCTCGACGGGGCCGTATTTCTTGACGAAGTTGCGACCGACGTGCGCCATTCGCAAGGATCGTACGGTCAGTCGTCCGACGGCGAATCCTTCTTTCGCGAGTATGCACTGGTCGAGCGGAACCTGATGAGGCTGGATCTTGGCTATCGAGTTCGCACGCGATGGCGGCGAAAGTGGCGCGGCAATGTCATTAACGAACGGCTGGCGCACCGCTGGCAGGGCCAGTTCTTCGATTCCATTCGGGGGCCGCTGGCTGCGTTCGATCCGTGGCACCGCACTCGCTTCCAGGACGATCTCGGTGAGATCGCCATGCGGCTTCACGTGCATGCCCAGGATTGGGAGCGCGAGCTCGCACGCAGGGTGGCCGCGGCGGAGAGCATCTTCGATGACATCGCTGGAACATTGCAGCGGGATCGCATCGACGCACTGGTTCACTGGTGGAAGCGGCGGCGCTCGGTCGGCGCATCCCGCTAGGTCGACACCCACCTCGTGAACCACCGGCACACGGGCGGTCGCGGTCAGATGAATCGTGTCGTGATCGCGTCCGCCAATACGTCGAATGCATCGGGCACATGCAGTCCGTACCGGTCTGCGAGGAGGCTCGAATCGAGCGTGGTGTGCTTCGACGTAGCCCCGGTCGGCAAGCCCAAAGCGCTTACGCTCTCCGGGCAGACCAGGCTTTCCTGCGCGCCGAGACGTCGTGCGAGTTCAAGTGCAAGTGCGGAATAGGGCACGTCGCGGGGCCCGCTGAGCTGGAAGATTCCGTGCGCGCGGTCGTCCAGCAGCGCGGCGACCGCTCGCGCCACCAGCGCGACCGGGACCGGTGCCGCTACCATGTCGTGAAAGGCGCGCACCGGCTTTCGATTGCGGAGCGCGACGACCCAGTCCTGCAGCAATGCGGTGTCGGGAGCGATTACCTTCGCGAGGCGCAGAATTGCGGCCGGCAGCCCCGCAGCCATGCGCTCGCGGAGTGCGGCCTCCACGCGGGCTTTCTGACGGCCATATGCGGTGGCCGGACACACCGGTGCGTCCGGCGGCACCACGGCGCGGCTGCCGTCGAAAACCTTGTCACTCGACAGAAACACGACGGACGCGCCGCTCTCCAACAGGCGATCGATTGCCACGAGGGTCTGGTCGACGTTGACGAATGCGGACCCGGCGGGATCGGTCTCGCAGGCGGCAATCCGGGCAACCGCAGCGCAAACGCATGCCCCGGCGCCTTGTGGGGGCGTCCAGGCGTTCAACGGCGAGGAAAGATCGAGGAACGGCCGCATCGGGCCGACACGATCTTGCCGACGGGTCGTCGCGACGACGGTGTGGGCCCGCTCGCGGAGGTATCGCGCGGTCGCTTCGCCGATTGTGGAGTCGCCGCCGATGATGATGAACATCCGGTACTCGCTTGCTGAACATCGAGCCGTCCGTCGGCCGCCGGGGCACTGACGGCGGTTCTAGAACGACTGCTCCGTCCCTCCAAGCGCATCGATGACAGCGGCCGAGATCTGATTCGGCAAAAGGCCGAACAGCTCGAGCAGGTCGTTCTGGCTGCCGTATCTGTCCGGAAACCTGTCTGGAATTCCAAGTCGGAGAATGGCAGGCAGGCCCTTGCCGCAGCGCTCGACGAGAACATCGGTGACGGCGCTCCCAAAGCCGCCGATTTTGATGCCTTCCTCGACAGTGACGACGAGCCGGGCGTCGCGCGCGTGCTCCCGCACGGCGGCCGAATCGAGCGGCTTCACCGTGTGAAAGTGGATCACCGAGCAGTCGATCCCCTGCTCGGCCAGCGTCGCTGCAGCCGCGAGACAGTTGCCCGTCATCACGCCGGTGGCCATGAGGACCACATGCCGCGGTGCGTGTGCCTCACGCATGAGGATCGCCTTGCCGATCGAAAAGCCACGTTCGGGCCGGCTGACGATGGGGTCCCCACCCTTGCCTAGACGGATGTAGATCGGCCCGGGCCACTCGAGCGACTGCGCCATGAAGCGCGTCATCTCGTCAGCGTCACACACCGCCACGACCGTCATGTTCGGCAGTGCGCGCATGATCGCGATATCTTCGATGGCGAGATGAGTAGGGCCGAGTGGCGCATACACGAGCCCGCCGCCATTCCCGATCAGGCGGACCGGGAGATTGTGCAGGCACAGATCGATCGCCACCTGTTCGTAGCAACGCCGCGTGATAAACGTGGCTATGGTGTTGGCGAAGGGGATCAGACCCTCCATCGCCATTCCGGCGGCCATGCCGATCAGGTTGGCCTCAGCCACGCCCTCCATGAACCAGCGTTGCGGAAATTCGCTCTTCATTTCGGCGAGCAGCCCAGGGCTCAGATCCGAACCGAGGAAGACGACGCGCTCGTCCCGCCGGGCGAGCAGATGAACCGCGTTGATGCATGTCGCCCGCATCGCTCTAGGCGAGTGCTGCATATAGCGCGGCCGTGATCTCCGGCGGCAGCCGCGACTTGTGGTGCCAGTTCGCGTCGCCTTCCGCAAACGCGATGCCCTTGCCCTTGATCGTGTGGGCGATGACGGCGGTCGGCTTCGCGGAGTCCACTGGAGCGCGCCCAAGTACGGATCGGAGGGCGTCGATGTCGTGGCCGTCGACTTCGACCGTGGCAAAGCCAAATGCCCGGAACTTGTCGGTGATCGGCTCGAGATCGAGGATCTCGCGGGTCGGCCCGGCGGATTGGAGCTTGTTGTAGTCGATGACCGCCGTGAGGTTCGAGAGCCGATGCTTGCTTGCCGACATCGCGGCTTCCCAGACGGATCCTTCCTGGATCTCGCCGTCGCCCATGACGACGACGATGCGATGATCTCGCGTGCGGGCGCGGGCAGCGAGCGCCATGCCGACGCCCAACGACAGCCCATGTCCGAGCGCACCGGTCGATGCCTCGACGCCCGGCACCTTGGCAGCCTCCGGATGGCCACCCAGAATGGAATCGCGTCGGCAGAAGGAGTCGAGCGCCTCGACCGGGAAGAAGCCCTTGTCCGCGAGCATCGCATAGAGCGCCAAACAGCCGTGACCCTTGCTGAGGATGAGGCGATCGCGATCCGGCCATGCCGGATCCTCGGGCCGATAGCGAAGCACGTCATCGTACAGAACGCGGAGAATCTCCACGAGCGACATGGACGATCCAACGTGTCCGCGATTCCCGCCTTCGAGCCCACGAACGATGAGGCGGCGAAGATGCTTCGAGCGCCCGTCGAGCGGCGTTGATGCCCCTCTCGAGGCGATCGCTCCGCCGCCTGTGTCGATGTGCCGTTTCCCTGTCACGTGAGCTCAACCTCTCGCAGCATCGAGATGGCCCGATCGAGCTGACGGGCCTTTGCTTCACGCCACTCGCCGGCGCAAGCCGCGAAAATCCGCCGCTGCCAGCGATCCGGCAGGAACTCGTTCAAGAGAATGAGCGTCCAGCGCAATGCGAACAGAGGATACAAGACGCCAAGCCGTGCCCCAAAGCCCG
>JAEUKZ010000351.1 GCA_016793045.1 Alphaproteobacteria bacterium | reverse complement strand
CCGTTGGCGCCCTGGTCGGCGATCAGGCTGGCGATGCCGACCTCGCTCGACGGCTTGGCGATGCGCAGGTCGACGATCTCGATCGCGACATGCGCCGTGCCGACCGCCGCGGCGGCCTCCTTCACCGAATAGGGCCGCTTGCGCGGCTTTAGGTCGGCCGCGAGCACGAAGGCGATCTCCGCCTCCAGCCCGCGCGCGAAGTACAGGCTCGGCGCGAGCGTGACACCCGACTTGAAGATGCGCGGCGCGAAGACTCGCCCGCAGAACGGCCCGCGCGCGCCGAGCAGCTTGCGCGCCGCGGGCCCGGTCGCGCCGACCTTCCACCCGCCGACCGGGATGCCGAGTTCGGCGGTCAGCGCGTCCTGGATGCGATAGCCCTCGGCGGGCGTCTTCGGCCGGCAGTCCTCCGGCAGTTCCTTCAGTCGCGATCCGGTCTCCCAGGCCTCCGCGAGGAGACTCACGGCATGGCGCAGCTGTTCACGATTCATGGACTCTCCGATGTCGGCTCATGGCGCGGCCTTCTTCTGCTGTGCTTCGTTGGCCTGGGCGACGACGCGCTCCGCCGCCTTGCCGGTCACCTCCGCCAGATGGTCGAACGCCCACGAGAAGGTGCCGATGCCCATGGTGAGCGATCTGAGCTCGACGATCAAATCATGCATCTCGGCCTGCGGCAGATGGGCGTGGACCTCGTCCCAGCCCGGCCAGCCGGGCTTGGCGTCGAAGCCGAGGATCTGGCCGCGCCGCCCCGACACGATGCGCTGCGCCTTCGAGGTGTGCTCGCTTGGCACCGCGATCGAGACCTTGCAGATCGGCTCGAGCAGAACCGGGTTGCAGTTCGGCATCGCCTCGCGCATCGCCAGGGCGCCCGCGACCTTGAATGCGGCGTCCGACGAATCGACCGCATGGAACTGGCCGTCCACCAGCGTCGCCGCCAGATCGACGACCGGAAATCCGAGTGGCCCCTTCTTCAGGTATTCGCGGATGCCCTCCTCCACCGAGGGAATGAAGTTGCGCGGAATCGCACCGCCGACGATCCTGTCCTCGAACACGAAGCCCTGGCCGCGTTCGAGCGGCCGGATTTCGACGGTCACGTCGGCGAACTGGCCGTGCCCGCCGGACTGGCGCTTGTGCCGCGCGTGCTGACGCATCGGCTTGCGGATCGTCTCCTTGTAGGGCACGTGCGGCGGGCGCGCGACGACCGGCACGTTGTACTGCGTCTTCAGCCGGTCGGCCGCGACGAGCAGGTGCATCTCGCCCTGGCCCCACAGCAGATACTCGCCGGTGTCCGGATCGTGATGCGAGGACAGCGAGCCGTCTTCCTCCGCGAGACGCTGCAGGGCGCCCGACAGTTTCACGTCGTCGGCGCGCTTTTCCGCCGCGATGGCGAGCGCGAAGAGCGGCGCCGGCGCCGCCGGCCACGCGGCGAGGCCCTTGGGAACGCTCCCCGACGCCGTCAGCACCGCGCCGGTCGCGATGCCTTCGAGCCGGCCGAGCGCCGCGACCTCGCCCGCCTCGACCTTGGCGAGCTTGGCAAGCTGCGCGCCGGTCGACCGGAACAGTCCCGCCACCCGGGCGGTGTTCCTGCCATCCGACAGCGTCGTGCCGTCGGCGAGCGGCCCGCGCCAGATCCGTGCATGGCTGAGCTTGCCCGAATGCGCGGCGTACTGGGTCTTGAAGATCTGCGCCAGCGGCTCGCCTTCGGCCGGAATGCCGAGGCGCTTCATCGCCGTCCGCTCGTCCGGCGCGTCGTGGCGCAGCGCCTTGAGCAGCCGCCGCACGCCGCCGTCCTGCTCCGCGGCGCCGATCATGACCGGGACCAGCTGGTCCGCGGCAAGCGTGCGCGACACGTCGGCGTAGAGATCGCTCTTCGACGGAACGGTATCCTCGAGAAGCTGCTCGAGCAGCTTGTCGTCGAAGTCGGCGAGCGCCTCGAGCAGTTCGCGGCGCGCCTCCTCGGTGCGCGGCGCGGCGTCCGGCGGCAGCTTCACGAGGTCGGAGGGCTTGCCGGGCTTGTAGGCATAGGCGCGTTCGCTGATCAGGTCGACATAGCCGGTGACGTGGTCCTTGTCGCGGATCGGCACCTGGCGCAGCACGAGCTTGCGCGTCGACACCGCCTGGATCGCCGCGATCACGTCGCGCATGCGCGCTTCGGTGTGATCGAGCTTGTTGACGAAGACCAGATGCGGGATCTGGTGGTCGTCGAGAAACTTCAAGGTCGGCCCGAGCACGGGCGCGCGATCGACCGACGGCTCGCAGACGACGATCGCGATGTCGGCGATCATCAGCGCCGCATGCGCTTCGTGCGCGAACTCGATCGAGCCGGGGCAGTCGATGAAGGTCCACGCTTCGTCCATGAAGCGGGCGGACGCGATGTTGGATTCGACCGACATCTGGCGCGCACGGGCGGCCGGGCTGGAATCGCCGACCGTTGTGCCGTCCTTGACCGCGCCTTTGCGCGGGATCGTCTCGGTGACGAAGAGAAGGCTCTCGAGCAGCGTGGTCTTGCCGCTTCCATGGGGGCCCACGAGCGCGGCGCAGCGCGGGCCCGCTGGCGGTTTCGACATTGGCACCTCCCTCAATGGGCTGGCCACGTCGATCCGGCCGGGATTGGCTGGAGGCGAGCCAGCGCGCCGGCATGTCGGGCGGTTCTTCTTCTGCGCCGGCCCGCTAGTGTCTGCACGCCCCGCGCCCGCGCGCAAGGGGCTTGCGCCGGCGTTCAGCCGCGGCGGCGGAATGTCGCGTCGGTCCAGGCGAGGAAGCCGTCGAGAAACCGCGTCGTGGCGGGCATGAAATGGCTGCCGTGGTGGTAGAACGGGTCGAGCGTCGAGACGATCAGGCGGCCCGGCGCACTGGCGCGGTCCTCGTAGAGCAGGCAGCCCGCATGGTCGCCGCCCCCGTCCGGCGCCTCGACGACGATCAGCGGCTCGGCGCCCGCCGGCGGATGCAGCACGCCGTGATAGTGCCACACCGCGTCCTCGCCGCGCAGATGGCCGAACAGCGGATGGCCGGGCGCCGCGACCCGCAGACCGGGGTCGGCGCCGCGCTCCAGCCACCACCAGAAATTGGTCGGCCGGAAGGTCCACGACACGTTTGGGAGCCATTCGTGGCTCGCGGTTTCGGCGAGCACGATCAGCGTGTTCCCGCGCGCGAGATGGCCGAGCAGCAGCGGCCGCTTGGCGCGCAGCACGCGCGGATGCGTGCGGTCCGGGACGATCAGCGCATCGACGCCGTCGAGGTCGCTCTCGGCGAGCGTCGGCGCGTAGATCACCTTGTCGAAGCGGTCGCGATAGCGCGCGCCGCGAATCGTCTCGTGATGATAGTAGGTGCCGCTGTCGAGGACGGCGAGCGTCATGGCAAGTGCTCCGTCATGCCGCCGCGCCGGCGGCGATCCAGTCGAGAAGCTGCGGCCCCATGCGCGACGCGCTCGAATCCGCTTCGAGATAGCCCCACAGGTCGGCGCCGGCGTGGACGAGCAGCCTGCCGCCCGCGGACGGACGGCAGACGAAGTCCACGGCTCGCCGCTGCGGCCCCAGCGTGTTGATGATCTCCGCGCCGGCCGGCGGGGGATTGTGGCCGCGGCCGTAGAACCCGGCGACACCGCGGCGGAAGGTGAGATGCTCCGCATCGACCCCCGCCCAGATCGGATGGGGCCGCTCGAACTTCACACGCAGATCGTCGAGCCGGTAGCCCCTCATCGGCTCGAACGGCCGCAGTTCCTCGAGGAAGGGGTGCGCGACGTGGCCGCAGAACACGATCGTGCCGCCGCCGGCGAGAAAGCGCTCGAGCTGGGGGCGCTGCGCCTGCAGGAGGATCTGGTCCGCGTGCAGGCCGATCAGCAGGCCGCGATAGCGCGCGAGGTCGACGCGCGGCAGGTCCTCCATCGCGACGGCGTCGACCCGCGCGCCGAGGTCGGGCCGGCGCAGCAGGATCGCCTGTCCGCCCTCGGTCTGCTCGCAGTCCAGGAGAAGCGTCTCGATCATCCGGCGGCGAAGGCGCTGGCGTGGACGAGATCGCGGCGGATGTCGATGCGCCGGCTGAGCATGCCGTTCTCGATCATGAAGCGCTGGTTCTGCTCCATGTTGTCGATGTCGCGATCGCTCATGCGCGGCTCGAAGTCGTACCACGGCAGCATCCGGCGCCCGTCCTCGACCGAAATGCGCTGCTCGGCCGCGGCGAGCGCCAGCGCCTGCTCCGGCTCGCGCGCCATGAAGGAAAGCGCCTCGCGGTGGACGGCGAGGTAGCGCTGGACGAGCTGCGGCTGCTGGGCAAGGAACGCGTTGCGGACCGCGACGACCGACATCGGCACGAACAGGCCCTCGGCGTTGGCGATCGAGCGGCCGCCCGCGGCCTCGACCGCGAGCACGTGGTTCGACGCCAGCGTCGCGGCATCGACCGCGCCCGAGAGCAGCGCCGCGCGCGCCGCCGCCAGGTCCATGTTGATGTGCTGGACGTCGGTGAGCCGCATGCCCTTCGACGCCAGCGCGAGCGCGAGCAGCTGGTGCAGCGTCGTTCCGGTCGGCCCGGCAATGCGCTTGCCGCGCAGATCCTCGATGCTGCGCGGGCCGTTCGCCATCGTCATGATGAAGAACGCCTTGGGCGAGCGGCTGAACGCCGCCATGACGGTGAGCGGCACGCCGTTGGCGCGGCCGAGGATCGCCGAGGCGTCGCCGAGGACGCTGCAGACGTCGATCGCGCCGGCGGCGACCGCCTGGATCTGCTGCGCGCCCGAGGTGATTTCCGGCTGCTCGACGGCGATGCCGTCGCGCTCGAACGCCGCTTCGAGCATGCGCCGCTGCTTCATGACGAAGGCTGGGACGTTGAACGGCGACGACACGTAGGTGACGCGGATCGCGCGCGGCGTCTGCGCGCGGACGGCCGGCGCCGCGAGCGCGGCGGCCGCCGCGAGAAGGGCGCCGCGGCGGGACAGACTGATCATCGGAAGTCTCCTTTCATGCGAGAACGGGTTCGGGCGCGCCGGTGACGGCGGCAAGCACGCGCTCGCGCACCGCCAGCAGGGCGGGATCGATGGGGCTGCGCGGGTGGGGGCGGTCGACCGCGACGTCGTCGATCAGGCGGCCCGCCTCCATCACCAGGACGCGTTCGGCCAAGAGCGCGGCTTCCTCGACGTCGTGCGTGACGAACAGGATCGTCGGGCGCTTGGCACGCCAGATCTCGACCAGTTCGCGCTGGAGCGTGCGCCGCGTGAAGGCGTCGAGCGCGCCGAAAGGCTCGTCCATCAGGACGATCTCGGCGCCGATGGCGAGGGCGCGCGCGACCGCGACGCGCTGCGCCATCCCGCCGGAGAGCTGGTCGGGCCGCGCCGCGGCAAAAGCGCCCAGCCCGACGAGAGCGAGCGCCGATCCAACGCGCTCGGCCGCAGCGCGTTCTTCGAGGCGCCCGGCGACGCCGAGCGCGACATTGTCGTTGACGGTCAGCCACGGCATCAGGCGCGGCTCCTGGAAGACGACGCCGATCGGCTCGCCGCGGTCGGACGAGCGGCGGATCGCGCCGCCCGTGGGGTCTTCCAGCCCCGCAAGCAGCCGCAGCAGCGTGGTCTTGCCGCAGCCGCTGCGCCCGACGACCGCGGTGAAGCTGCCGCCCGGCAGGGCGAGCGTCACGCCGTCGAGCGCCGCGACCGTGCGGCCCGCGACGTCGTAGACCTTGCGCAGCCCCGCGACCTCAAGCACGGCCGAGATCCAGTTCGCTGCGGATCCACGGCGCCATGCGGCGCGCGAGGATGCGGCCGACGCGGTCGAGCGCCACGCCGAGCAGCCCGATCGCCAGGATGCCGACGATGACGATGTCGGTGCGCGCGAGGTTCTCCGCGTTCACGATCATGTAGCCGAGGCCGGACGACGCGGCGATGAGCTCGGCCCCGACCAGCGCGCGCCAGCTGTAGCCGAAGCCGAGCCGGAGCCCGACCAGGATGGCCGGCAGCGCCGCCGGAAGGACGATGCGCCTGACGATCGCCGCGCGGCCGAGGCCGCAGACGCGGCCGACCTCGACCAGCTTGGGATCGCACTGGGCGATGCCGGTCCCGGCGTTGAGGAAGATCGGGAAGAAGGCGGCGAGGATGATGACCGCGAGCTTCTGCGCCTCGCCGATGCCGAGCCAGAGGATCAGCAGCGGGATCAGCGCCAGCGGCGGCACGTGGCGCAGGAACTCGACGAGCGGATCGAGGCTGCGCGCGAAGGCCGGCCAGAGGCCGAAGGCGACGGCGAGCGGCAGGGCGATCGCCGTCGCGCCGAGGAACCCGGCCGCGATGCGCAGCAGGCTGACCTGGAGATGGCGGAACAGCGTGCCGTCGAGCGCGAGGTCGCGCGCCGTCGCGAAGACGACGTCGGGCGCCGGCAGGAGGAACGGCGGCGCGAGTTCGAGCACGCTCGCGAGCCACCACGCGGCGACGAGCGCAGCGAAAACGACGGGGCCGAACGGCAGAGGCGGACGGCGCGCCGGCCCCGGCCGGCCGCCCGGCCAAGGCCGTGTCGAGTTGATAATGCGAATCATTACTATTCGCATTCATGCCAGAGTTTCGCGGCCGCCGCAACCCGACTGAGGATGTGCCGCGCGCCGCGGGACCGCCCGGCGATGTCGACCGAACCGGCTGCGGCGCAAGGCAATCCGGACGTGCCTGCGCCCCCGACGGGGAAATCCGGCCGGGCTGCGCCGATTCGACGCAGCGGCCCGCACGGCCGGCGTCGCTGGACCGGCCGCGCGGCCAGGTGCACGATCACGCCTCATCAGGCGAGGTCGACGATGCCGGGCAGTTTCGACGTGATCGTGGTCGGCGGCGGCAACGCCGCGTTGTGCGCGGCCCACGCGGCGCGCGAGGAAGGCGCCAGCGTGCTGGTGCTGGAAGCGGCGCCCGAAGGCGAAGCCGGCGGCAACAGCCGTTTCACCGCCGGCGCGATGCGCGTCGTCTACGACGGGGTGGACGACCTGCGCCGGCTGATGCCGGACCTCACCGACGACGAGGTCGCGCGCACCGATTTCGGCACCTACACCGCGGCGCAGTTCCTCGACGACATGGGCCGCGTCACACAGTATCGCACCGATCCGGAGCTGTGCGAGACGCTGGTCGCGCGCAGCCGCGAGACGCTCGTCTGGATGCACGGGCTCGGCGTGCGCTTCCAGCCGATCTACGGCCGCCAGGCCTTCAAGATCGACGGCCGGTTCAAGTTCTGGGGCGGCCTCACGGTCGAGACCTGGGGCGGCGGGCCGGGCCTCGTCGAGGCGCTTACCCGAGCCGCCGCGCAGAAGGGGATCGCGATCCGCTATGGCGCCCGAGCGGTCGGATTGCTGCGCGAGGATGGCCGCGTGATCGGCGTTGCCGTGCGCTCGGGCGGGGTCGAGACGACGCTGCGCGGCCGCGCGGTCGTGCTCGCCTGCGGCGGCTTCGAATCGAACGCCGAATGGCGCACGCGCTATCTCGGACCGGGCTGGGATCTCGCCAAGGTGCGCGGCACGCGCTTCAACATGGGCGACGGCATCCGCATGGCGATCGAAGCCGGCGCCGTGAGCTGCGGCAACTGGTCGGGCTGCCATGCCGTGGGCTGGGAGCGCAACGCGCCGGACTATGGCGACCTCGCCGTCGGCGACGGCTTCCAGAAGCACTCCTACCCGTTCGGGATCATGGTCAACGCGCTGGGCCGGCGCTTCGTCGACGAGGGCGCCGACTTCCGCAACTACACCTATGCCAAGTACGGGCGCGTGATCCTGGCGCAGCCCGAACAGTTCGCCTGGCAGGTCTTCGACGGCAAGGTGCACCACCTGCTGCGCGACGAGTATCGCATCCGCCAGGTCACGAAGGTCACCGCCGACACGCTGGAGGATCTCGCCGCGCGGATGGGCGACGTCGACGCCGCCGCCTTCCTCGACGAGATCCACCACTACAACGCCGCGATCCGCGACGACGTGCCGTTCAACCCCAACGTCAGGGACGGCCGCAAGACCGAAGGCCTCGCGATCAACAAGTCGAACTGGGCGAACCCGATCGACACGCCGCCGTTCGAGGCCTACGCGGTCACCTGCGGCATCACCTTCACCTTCGGCGGCCTGCGCATCGACCCCGCGAGCGCGGCCGTGATCGGCGACGGCTTCGCGCCGATCCCCGGCCTCTATGCGGCGGGGGAGCTCGTCGGCGGCCTGTTCTACTTCAACTATCCCGGCGGCACCGGGCTCACGTCCGGTTCGGTGTTCGGCCGCATCGCCGGCACCGCCGCCGGTCGACACGCGAAGCGCTGATCGTCAGCGCTGCGGCGGCGGCACGTCGCGCAGGTAGATGAACCAGTAGACCGCGGCCACCAGCACGCCGCCGCCGATCATGTTGCCGATCGTCACCGCGACGAGGTTGCGCGCGAAGTCGAGGAGCGCCGCGACGCCGAGCCCTTCGGACACGCGCCCGAGCGCGGCCCAGAACGCATCGGGCGCCGCGGCGTCGATCATCAGGCCGAGCGGGATCACGTACATGTTGGCGATCGAGTGCTCGAAGCCTGCCGCGACGAAGGCGGCGACCGGCAGGATGAGGATCGCCACCTTGTCGGTGACGCTGCGCGCGCTGAGCGACGCCCACACAGCGAGGCAGACGAGCACGTTGCACAGCACGCCGAGCATCAGCGCGTCCCAGAACGGCAGGCGGAGCTTCGCCCCGGCGAGCGCCAGCGCCGCCGCGCCGACCGCACCGCCGCCGAAGCGGTACTGTCCCGACAGGAACACCAGCACCGCGGTTCCGCAGGCGCCGATGAAATTGCCCACATAGATGATCGCCCAGGCGCGCAGCATCGCGGGCAGCCGCAGGCGCCGGCTCGCCCATGCCATCACCATCAGCACGTCGCCGGTGAACAGCTCGGCGCCGCCGACGACGACGAGAATCAGCCCGAGCGCAAAGACGAGTCCGACCAGCAGCCGGCCGACGCCATAGGGCAGTTCGCCGGCACCGGCGCCGACGATGGTCGAGAACAGCGCGCCGAACGCGATGAACGCGCCCGCCAGCACGGCGAGGGCGAACAGGCGCACGGGGTCGCGCTGGGCCTTGGCGACGCCTGCCGCCTCCGCCTTGCGCGCCATCGCGTCGGGCAGCAGGGCATCGATCGCGGGACGGTCGGCGTCGGATTCGGCCATTGGGGCCTGTGTAACAAGCGCGCGCGGTGTCCTCAAGCGCCGCGGCGCCGGCCCGTGCTAGCGTCGGCGCCGTCGCGCACCGTCACGTCCCGGGAGGATACGAATGCTCGGCTTCCTCACCCTGCTCCTGGTCTGCCAGCTCGCCGGCGAGGTTCTCGTGCGCCTGGCCGGCGCGCCGGTACCCGGACCGGTCGTCGGCATGGCCCTGCTCTTCGCCGGCCTTGCGGTCCGCGGCGGCGTGCCCGCAGGCCTGCAGACGCTGGCCGGCGGGCTGCTGCAGCATCTCTCGCTGCTGTTCGTGCCGGCGGGCGTCGGCGTCATCCTCCACCTTCGGCTCATCGCCGACGAATGGCCGGCCATCACCGCCGCGCTGCTGATCAGCACCGTCGCCACGATCGCGGTGACGGCTCTGGTGATGCGCGCGCTCAGTCGCCCGGATGCCGACACGTGAGCGCCGAGCTGCGCGAAATCTGGGTCTACCTCGCCGCAAGCCCGCTCGCGGCGCTGACCGCCACCCTCGTCGCCTACCAGGCCGGCCTGTGGATCTACCGGCGCAGCGGCGGCAATCCGATCGCCAACCCGGTGCTGATCGCGGTCGTGCTGCTGGTCGGCCTGCTGCTCGCCAGCGGCACGGCCTATCGCACCTACTTCGACGGCGCGCAGTTCGTGCACTTCCTGCTCGGGCCGGCGACCGTCGCGCTGGCGGTGCCGCTCTACAACCAGTTCCGGCAGGTCCGCCGCTCGGCGCTGGCGATCGCCGTCGCGCTCGTCGCCGGCTCGCTCTTCGCGGCTGGCAGCGCCGTGCTCGTCGCCTGGCTGCTCGGCGCCTCGCAGCGCACGCTGATCTCGCTCGCCCCCAAGTCGGTGACGACGCCGGTCGCGATGGGCATCGCCGAACAGCTCGGCGGCCTGCCCTCGCTGACCGCGGTCGTGGTGATCCTGACCGGCATCGTCGGCGCGATGCTGGCGACCTGGACGCTCGACCTGCTGCGCATCACCGACTGGCGCGCCCGCGGCTTCGCCGTCGGCGTCGCCTCGCACGGCATCGGCACCGCGCGCGCGCTCCAGGTCAACGAGGTCGCCGGCGCCTTCGCCGGCCTGGCGATGGGGCTCAACGCGCTCGCCACGGCCGTGCTGCTGCCGCTGATGTGGCGGCTCTTCGCCGCGCCTTAGGACCGGGGCAGCCGCATGGCGCCGCCCCGGTCCCCACGGATCAGACGGCGGCGCGGGCGCGGCGCCCCCACCAGCCCAGCGCAAGCAGCACGAGGACGGCAGCGGCGATCAGCGCCAGCGTCGTGTCGGGAACGTAGTAGGTCGTGTAGATCTCCCAGCCCAGCAGGCGCAGCCCTTCCGATGCCGCGGTCGGCGTGCCCATCAGGTGTCCGCCCAGCGCACCGGTGATCGCGAGCAGCAGGCCGCCGAGGATTGCCAGCCCGAGCATCACCCAGCGGGTGAAGCCGTCCCACACCGCCGGCCCCTGGATCCAGCGCGTCGCCAGCAGCAGCGCCCAATAGGCGAGCGTCCAGGCCGCGGCGAGGATGTGGTTGCGGCCGAGCGGGCTCGAGAAGATCGCTTCCAGCGGCCACACCATGAGGCCGATGGCGAAGGCGGCCGCACCGGAGAGGACGCCGAGCGCAAGCAGCGGCACGAGGGCGCGATCGGTCGAACGCGCCAGCGCACCATCCGAAAAGGCCCGGAGCGCGATGACGAGAGTCGCTGTCGTCAGCAGCGCGATCGGGAAGTGGACGACGACGGCATGATAGGGACCCATGATCAAGCTCCTTGCCGGCGCAGCAGCGCGTTGAGGGCGAAGCCGAAGGCGGCGATCAGCAGCAGTCCGCCGAGAATCGTCAGGCGCCACTGACGCTGGATCGCCTCGTTGAACTCCATCTCGATGCCGTAGTGGGCAAGTTGATCCTCGCTGTGCCGGTAGCGAACCGGAACGCCGGCGCGGACATTGGGGGCGCCGGCATGGCGGGTGCTGTTGACCAGCGGCCAGTTCACCTGGCCGGGGTAGAACAGCGTGACGTTGGCCGGCCGCTGCTGCCAGTTCGGCGTCTCGCCTTCGAAGCGCGCCGCCTCGATCTCGGCGCTGCGGCCGAGCCCGAGCGTGAACGGCAGCGAGACGTAGTGCCAGCGTCCGCCCGTCGCCTCGCGATGGATCGCGAAGGCGACCTGATAGATGCCGCGATCGGTGAAGATCTTGTCCTCGCGCGGATTGCCGGTGTCCATGCGGCGGCTCAGGGTCACGTCCCAGAAGCCGTCGGCCCAGCGCGCCCGGCCGCTGACGGCGATGTCCGCGCGCGAACCCTGGCTCGAACGCAGGATGCGCCGCGGGATGGTATCGCCGGTGCGCCAACTGGCGGCCGCGTCGAACGGCACGGCCTGGTCCTCGCGCAGATAGTAGACGTCGTCCTGGCCGACGCGACCCTGCACGATGTCGTCCCAGTTCAAGGCCGATCGGCCGACCCGCGCGCGATCGAGCATCAGCCGCGGCTGACGCCGCGCGGCGTCCCAGTTGGTCGCATAGGGTCCGCGCCCGCTGTCGCTGAGCCGTCCCGCCCCCACGAACTGATCGTCGGCGACGCCGACCGGATTCGAGCGGTGCGCGCGCCAGTGCCAGAGGTCGAGGAAGTATCCGGCGGCAACCAAGGCCTGCTGGTCAGGTTCGGGCACCGTGGCCGCCCAGTCGTCGAGGTTCTGGCGCGTGGCCGGCAGGTACTTGGTCGCCTCGTCGAGCGCCAGCCGTTGGCCGAGGTAGGGGTGCGCCTGGATCTCGCGTCCGCTCACCTCGTCGCTCAGCCCGGCGAGCCGCCGTCCGACCGTGATGTAACCCCCGTAGCGGCCGAACTCCGGGACGTGGCCGTCGTCGACCATCATCGAGACGCGATCCTCATGAAGGCCGTCCGGCTGCGGCCCGGGCACCGCGTCGCCGCGGACGACCCAGGCGTTGCCGTCGTAGCGCAGCACGTCATGGAAGATTCCCGCCCGCGGCGACGGCCAGCGATAGCGGAAGAAGATGGTGGTGCCGTTATGTGCGACCTGAACCTGCAGGGGCACGGTCAGGCGTTCGGGAATAGAGATCCGTCGCGCCGGATCATTGCGCACCACGCCGGTGCCGTGGGTGTACCAGGAAACGCCGAGCACCCCGACGAAGAGGGCCAATGACGCATATAGAGCGATCCGTTTCATCGCGCCTCGCCTTCCGCCCCGATGGGGCTTCGATTGCCGAACAAATAGCCATGAAAATATTCCGGCTATTTGGCAGCGAGGTACTTGAGGGACATCAAGAAGCCGACGGTATCGGAAAACGCTCCGTGCCGGGCGTCAATCGACGGGACCGCTGCAGGGCACGCACATCGCGCCTGCCGCGACCGGCGGGCGATGAGAAAATCCCGGCCTGCGACCAAATGCCCTGCAGGTTCGGACCAGAGGGACTCCGGTCAGCCCCCGCGTCGGACAGCCGCTTTCGCCGCGGCGAGCCCGGCGCCCGGGCTGGTGAGCGGCGCGCCGTTGCGGCACAGCGCTGCGGCACCGGTCATCGACGCCTGGGCGAGCGCCACGACGTCGGCGCCGTCGGCATAGGCGCGATCGGCCGCGGCCGCGATCAGCGCGAAATAGCGAGCGACGTCGCCGGCGCGAAAGGCGGGCCATGCGCCCGGCACGAGGGCAAGCTCGACGCGCGCACCGGTCGCCGCAGCCGCCTTTTCGAACAGGTCGCGCGTCGGCGCGATCGTGGTCGCAACGGCGCACAACACGACCACCCGGCCGCCGCCGCGCACCGCTTCCGCGGCCAGTGCGGAGTCGACCCGGAGCACGGGCACCGGCGCGCCGGCGGCG
>JAEUKZ010000344.1 GCA_016793045.1 Alphaproteobacteria bacterium | reverse complement strand
CCGCCGCTCCCACACTTTCTCGGCCACGAGTTCGAATTCGAGGCCCTTTTCCTTGAGCGCGATCCGCACCTTGCGGCAATAGGGCGAGAGGACGAGATGATGGAGCGTGCGCATGCGCCGCCGATGATAAGGCCCCGATTCGGCGCGGACAACCGCAAGCGCTAGTCGAGGCCGAGCAGATACCCGAAGAAGCGGATGACCACGACGAGCAGGACGCCCGAGCCTGCGGCGACGACGATCGACGCCAGGATCGCGACCCCGTCGCGCGCCAGCAGCCCGAGCGCCAGCACCACCATCCCGAAGGCCGGCAGCAGGGGATAGAACGGCAGCGGCACCAGCAGCAGACCCGCCATCGCGAGCGCCACCAGCCCGAGCAGGCGCTGGGCGACCGGCGTCGTGAGGCCATGCAGGCGCGGGCGCAGGACACGGTCGATGCGCACGACGATCGGCGTCAGCTTGTCGACGAAGGCGGCGCAGAACCGGCGCGACAAGGTGCGCCGGGCGATGAACCCGGGCAGCCACAGCGCGTCGAGCCCGAGCGCCATCTGCGCCGCGACGATCACCAGCGGCACCGCGAGCACGGTCGAGAAGCCGGGCATGCTCGGCCCCGGCGTCAGGTTCGGCGCCGCGAACAGCAGCAGGGCGAGCCCGTGGGCGCGTCCGCCGAGCCCGCCCATGATCTCGCCGATGCTGGCGCGCTCGCCGGCGATGCCGTCGACGATGCGGCGCAGGGTCAGCGCGATCGAGTCCGCGGGGACCAGGGGCTCGTGCGCGGCGTCGTTCATGGGCCGGTCCAGCGCCTGGCGAGCTTGGGCAGCGCGAAGGACGCGACCAGCAGCGCGACGCTGCCCAGGAGCGGCAGCATCCAGCCGGGCCGGCCGATCAGCGCGTCGCGGCTCGAGGCGCCGAATTCGGTATAGGCGATGCCCGAGGGCAGCAGGCCGAGGAAGGTGCCGAGCAGGTACTGTCCGGTGCCGACCCGGGTGAGGCCGAGCGCATAGTTGAGCACCGGGTGCGGGATCAGCGGCACGAAGCGCGCGACCATGACGCTGCGCCAGCCGCCCGCCTCGGCGCGCTGCAGCAGCGGCCCCAGCTTCGGGATATCCTCGACGACCAGGCTGTCGCCGCGCACGTAGCGCGCCAGCACGAAGCCGACCAGCGCGCCCGCCATCGCGCCGACCATCGACCACAGCATGCCGCCCCAGAAGCCGAAGGTGAGGCCCGCCGCGATGCCCATGACGACGCGCGGGATGAACATGATGGAGAGCAGAACGTGCAGGGCGACGAACGCCACCGGCGCCCACGCGCCATACGCGACGAGCAGATCCTTCACCCGCGCCGCCGAACTGGTGCTGCCGAGGTCGAGCCGCTCGGGATAGACGAGCAGCACGACCACGCCGACGAGCAGCGCGACCACCAGCAGGCGGAGCCAAAGCGGGGCCTTGATCATGGCGCGGACGTGTAGCACGGCCCCGATGGCCGCTCTACCCCTTCCCCCGGCACTTGACGGTCGGCAGGGTCAGAAGACCGTGACGGCGCTCAGGCCGTGGGACGCGTCCCCATCGCGAGCGTGTGCTGGTCGACGCGCGGGACGGTGCGCAGGCCGCGGCGCGCGGCCCAGCTCGAGCGCTCGAAGTAGAGCGGCATGAACGGGACGTCCTCGGCGACGATGCGGCCGGCCTGCTGGAGCAGCGCCTTGCGCCGCTCCTCGTCGATCGTCGCCGACGCCTCGCGGATCAGCGCGTCGAGCGGCGGGTTGGAATAGCGACCGCGATTGATGGCGCCCAGCCCGCGGTCGGGTTCGAAGGAATGCGCGAGCGCGCGCAGCGGGTTGGAGGTCTCGCCGGTCGCCGGCGCCCAGCCGACCAGCCAGGACGAGAATTCGTGGCGGCTCATCTGGGTGACGAAGACCGGGAAGGTGATCGCCTCGACGCGCGTCTCGACGCCGACGCGCGTCCACATCTGCGCCACCGCCTGCATCACCTGGGAGTCGTTGACGTAGCGGTCGTTGGGACCGTGCAGCGTCAGCCTGAAGCCGTTGGCATAGCCCGCCTCGGCGAGCAGGGCGCGCGCCGCGTCGGGGTCGAAGCGCGGCGCGGCGAGGCCCGGGACCGTGCCGAAGAAGCCGTCGGGCAGCACCTGGCCGGCCGGCGTCGCCTGGCCTTCCATCACGCGCTCGCACAGGGCGGCGCGGTTGATCGCGAGTGAGAGGGCGCGGCGCACCTTGAGGTCGCGCAGCGGGTTGCGCGCCAGCGGCTGGCCGGTCGTCTTGTCGAGCGCGAACGGGGTCGATTCGCGGTGATGGTCGAGCAGCAGCGCGATCAGCCGCGACGAGGTGACGGAGAACACCTCCACCCGCGGCTCGTCGCGCAGCCGCGCCATCTGCGCGGTCGGCACCGAGTCGATCATGTCGACGGCGCCGGACAGCAGGGCGGCGACGCGCGCGGCCGAATTGCTGATGAGGCGCAGCGAGACGCGCGCCCACGGCTCGGCCGCGCCCCAGTAGAGCTCGTTGCGCGCGAGCTCGACGCGCTCGCCCGGCATGAAGCTCACCAGCTTGTAGGGGCCGGTGCCGATCGCCGCGCGCCCGCTGTTGAAATCGGCGGTCGGCGCCTCGCGGCATGCGCGCGAAACGACCTGCACCACCGACAGGTCGGCGGGCAGCAGCGGCGTCGGCGCGCGGGTGACGAAGCGGATGGTCAGCGGATCGACGATCTGCGTTTCGACGATCGACGCGGTGTTGGGCGTGAAGCGGCTCGGGCTGTTGGGAACCCAGGCGACGCGATGGATCGTCGCCACCACGTCCTCCGCCCCGAAGGCCGAGCCGTCGGAGAACCGCACGCCGGCGCGCAGCTTGAACTCCCAGGTGCGGTCGTCGAGCGCGCGCCACGATTCCGCGAGCGCGGGGCGCAGATTCTGCTCGGCGTCGAAGCGGGTGAGCGAATCGAAGATGTGCGCCCCCACCATCAGGTTGGAGACGACGTTGGTGAAATGCGGGTCGATCGAGGAAACCGCGCCGCCGAGGCCGAGCGTCAACGTGCCTTCG
>JAEUKZ010000332.1 GCA_016793045.1 Alphaproteobacteria bacterium | reverse complement strand
GGGGGAAGAACTACTCCTTCACGTCCGTGCCGAGGTGGAACAGGCAGTCGCCGCGTTCGGAGCGGCCGGGGACGCGCTTGCAGATCACCGTCCCGGCGCGCTCGAACTTCACGATCGTCGGCTCGCGCCACGGCGTGTCCTGGAAGTGGATCGCGCCCGCCGGCTGTCCGGCCGTCACCTCGTCGCCGAGTTCCACGTAGGGCTCGAACAGGCCGGAATCGGACGCGTAGACGAAATAGTCCCAGCCGCCCACTTCCATCAGCCGCGTCGGCGGCGGCGGCTCCTTGGGCGGATTGACCAGCGCGCCGACCGCGCCGAGCACGCGCCGCACCCCCGCTTCAGCGACCTTGAGCGCCGCCGGCGTGACCGTGCCGGTGCCGCCGAGTTCGGTGCCGAGATGCGTGACCCCGCAGCGCTCCGCGCCGGAGGTGAGCGTGCGGTCCTCGCCCTGCGGCGAGGTGGCGAGATAGGCGACCGGCGCCCCGAAGGCGCGCAGCAGCTCGATCGAGCGCTTGGTCTTCGCCGGATCGTCGAATCGGCGGGCGAGCGCGCTCGGGATGTACATCAGCGAGCTGCCGCCCGAATGGAGATCGAGCACGTATTCCGCCTGCGGCAGCAGCACCGTCTCGATGTAATAGGCGATCTGCTGCGTCACCGTGCCGTTGGGATCGCCGGGGAAGGAGCGGTTGAGGTTGCCGTCGTCGATCGGCGAGGTCCGCGTGCCGGCGATTGCCGCCGGGAAGTTCGCCGCCGACAGGATGATGATGCGGCCCTTGATGTCCTTGGGCTCGAGCGCGCGCACCAGCTTCATCAGGGCGACCTGCCCTTCGTACTCGTCGCCGTGATTGCCGGAGACCAGCAGCACCTTGGGCCCGGCGCCGTTCTTGATGCAGGTGATCGGGATCGGAATCCAGCCATAGGCCGAGCGGTGAACCGAATGCGGCAGCCGCACGAACCCGGTCTGCTTGCCGTCCTTGTTGAAATCGATGTCCGCCGCCAGGCGGCTCGGTCCACGCGACATGGTTTCTCCTGATGGAATGATCCCCGAACGGTCGAGTTCGATCATCGAACGCCATGCACGGCGGTGCAAGCCGCAATGCCCGCAGGGCGCCTTGTGGCGCACGCATGGATGCGGGTACGGTGCAGGCCTCGCGAATCAACCGGACCCAGGCCGCCATGACCCAGAAGAGCATGCCGATCGTCGACTTCCGCAGCGACAACACCGGCCGCGCGTCCCCCGCGCTGATCGCCAAGCTCGCCGAGGTCAACGAAGGCACCGCCGCCGGCTACGGCACCGACGAATGGACCGCGCTGCTGCAGAAGCGCTATTCGGACATCTTCGAGACCGCGGTGCGCGTCTTCCCGGTCTCGACCGGCACCGCCGCCAATGCGCTGTCGCTCGGCGCCGTCGCGCCGTCGCACGGCGCGATCTACTGCACCGAGCCCGCACACATCTCGAGCTCCGAGGCGAATGCGGCCGGCTTCTTCAGCGGCGGCGGGCGGCTCACGCCGGTCGCCAGCACCCATGCGAAGATGGCTCCCGAAGCGCTGCTGGCGACGATCGGCTCGATCGTCCTCGGCAACGCGCACTACAGCCAGCCGGCGGCGCTCAGCATCACCCAGGCCAACGAGATGGGGACGGTCCATTCGCTCGCCGAGATCCGCGCCCTCACGGACATCGCGCGGCGCTTCAAGATGAAGGTCCACATGGACGGCGCGCGCTTCGCCAACGCGCTCGTGCGGCTCGGCTGCACGCCGGCCGAGATGACGTGGAAGTCGGGCGTCGACATCCTGTCCTTCGGCAGCACCAAGAATGGCGGACTGCTCGCCGATGCGATCGTCGTCTTCGTGCCGGAGATCGCCGACCTGCTCGCCTTCCATCTCCAGCGCGGCGGGCAGGTGTGGTCGAAGGGCCGCTTCGGCGCGGCGCAGCTCCTCGCCTATGTCGAAAACGACCTGTGGCTCGCCAACGCGCGCGCGGCCAACGCGGCGGGCGCGCGCATCGCCGCCGGACTGCGCGGCATTCCGGGCGCCAAGCTGCTGGCGCCGATCGAGGCCAACATGGTGTTCCTCGACCTCCCCGGCAGCGTGATGGACGGGCTGGAGCGCGACGGCATCCGCTTCTTCCGCCGCACCAAGTCGATGGCGCGCTTCGTCTGCCGCTTCGACGTGACCGACGCCGAGGTCGACGCGCTGCTCGCCTCGCTCAAGCGCCATTGCGGCGCGGTGGCGACCGCGGCGCAATAGGCCCGCGTCGCGGGGCTGGCGATCATATGATCGCCAGTTCCAGCAGCTTCTCGCCGCGCACGATCCGGTCGAACGACAGCGGCGCGAGGTCGATCGTGCGGAAGCCGCCGTCGAGGATCAGTTCCGACACCGCGCGGCCGACCGCGGGCGACTGCTGGATGCCGTGGCCGGAGAAGCCGTTGGCGAAGATCGCGTTGTCGAGCGATGGATGACGCCCGACGATGCCGTTGTGGTCGAAGACGTTGAACTCGTAGTAGCCGGCCCAGGAGCCGACGACCTTCAGCCGCTCGAAGGCGGGCACGCGCGCGGCGAGCGCCGGCCAGATCACGTCGTCGAACTGCGCATGATCGACGTCGAGCGGCAGGTCGTCGGGGTCGTCGTCCGCGGGCGGCGAGATCCCGCAGATGAACCGGTCGCCTTCGGGGCGGAACCAGACGCCCGAGGTGTCGATCACCAGCGGGCAGCCGGGTAACGGATCGGGACACGCGACCACGAATACGCAGCGCCGGCGCGCCCGCACCGGCAGGTCGATGCCGAGCATTGCGGCAATGGACGCCGCCCACGGGCCGGCGGCATCGACGAACCAGTCGCCTGCGATCGCGCTGCCGTCGGCGAGGATCGCCGCCTCGACGCGCCGGCCGGCGCGGCGGAACGCCGTCACTTCGCCGGTGACGAGGCGCGCGCCGAGGCTGCGCGCCTTGCGGCGCAGCGCCTGCATCAGGCCGTAGCCGTCGAACCAGCCTTCCCCCGACAGTCCGAGCGAGGCGGCGTCGATGCCGTCCGGCGCGAGCCAGGGAAAGCGCTGCGTCAGCGCGGCCGGATCGAGCAGCGCCACGTCGACGCCCTCGCCGCGCTGGATCGCGTGGACGCGCTCGAGGACGGCGCGGCCCGACGGCGGCACGAGGAAGAGATAGCCGCGCTCGTGCAGGCCGACCGCGGGCGGCGTTCCGTCGACCGCGAGGATGCGTTCGGCGTCGCGCAGGAAATCGACGCCGAAGCGCGACAGCGCGATGTTCACCGGCGTCGAGAACTGCTGGCGGATCGAGCTTGCCGACAAGGCGGACGAGGCGCGCGCGAAGCTGGGGTCGCGCTCGACGACCGTCACCGAGCCGGCGAAGCCGGGCCGGCTCGCGATGAAATAGGCGACGGCGCTGCCGACGGCGCCGCCGCCGACGATCACGATACGGGGCTGCGCGGGAGAGGACGGCACGGGACGACTCCGCTGGATCGGGGGCGCGAAGGTGCCGCGCCGCGACCCCGGCTTCAAGTCCCGCCGGCTGCGATGCCCGCGGCGCTATTCCGCGGCCAGCATGCGCTCGACGATCGCCTTGATGCGGCGCCAGTGCTGGACGCCGTATTTGTCGCCCTGGGTCGACATGCGCAGCGCGCGCCGTTCGGCCTCCTGCGGGGCGAACGGCCCGTGCTGGCCGATCAGGTCGCGAGCCAGGGCATCGATCTCCGTCTGGGGCAACATTGGTTCAACCTGGACCGCGCGGCGCGGTCAATGCTGTTTCACGGCGGCCCGGCGCGGTCTGGCGACCGCCTTGGCGGGCGGCTTCGCGGTGGATGGGACGACCGGCGCCGGGCCCGGCACGACCCCGTTCTTGCGGTCCACCGCCTCTTTGGCGAGTCGAAGCTCGCGCAGGCGCGTCGTCTTGGCGGCTTCCGCCCGGCGCTGGCGCTCGTATTCCTGCATCGACTTGTTGTTTTCCTGCTTGATCGCGGCGAGGCGCTCCTGCGCCTTGCGCCGCGTTTCGGCACGGATTTCGTCCAGTTTGACCACCGCAGGGCCTCCTCGTCGTCGGCGCGCGGCCGAGTAAAAGCGTCAAGTCCCAGGCCACGCAAGGCATCGAAATGCCGCCTGATGCGCGATCCGGACCGCCGATCAGGCGGGCTGAAATTCGAAGAAAGTACAGTCCGCGCGCATCCCTTTCGAATATCGGCCGGATAACGGCCGCGCGCGGGCGGGCGAGCCCGATCAACTTGGGCTCGACACCGTTCTTCTACCGCAATTGGCGGGAAATAGCCCGAGAATTCGGCACGAAAAATGCAGAAGCGCGACGATCAGCGCGAAGGCGCCGCACCGCTCCGGCGCGGCGCGGCGCCCCCGAAGGGCAGCCGGATCGCGGTCAGGCGCGGCGAATGTTCCAGAACGCCGGAATGACCGAGAGCATGCCGGTGAGGTCGCGACGATAGGCCGTCGCGTTGAACGCCTGGCCGAGCGGAACGTACGGCACGTCCTCGAAGGCCTGGAGCTGCATCTGGTCGGCGATGCGCTTCTGCGACGCGGCGTCGGGCGCGTCGAGCCACGACGTGCGGATTTCCTCCATGCGCGCGCTGGTCGGCCACCCCGGGCCGGCGCCCTGGCCGTTGCCGCGGATGAAGACGTGCCCGGCGGGCGAGAACTGGTCGAGGCCGCTCCAGAAGGTGGCGAACACGCTCCAGCCGCCCTGCTCGACCGGCTCGGTCTTGAAGCGGCGCTGGACGAGCGCGTTCCAGCCCATCGACTGGTAGTCGACGTCCATGCCGATGCGCCGCAGCGTGTCGGCCGTCACCTCCGCGATCGCGCGCAGATTGGCGATGTCGGTCGGCCCGAGCACGACGACCTTCTCGCCGCGGTAGCCCGCCTCGGCGAGCGCGCGGCGCGCACGCGCCGGATCGCGCGGCGCGGTCAGCGGCTCCATCCCGACCGTGGAGGCATAGGGCGTTTCCGGGCAGAAGTAGCCGACGTCGTGGCGGCGCAGGGTCGTGTCCTGGCCGACCACCGCGGTCATGAAGTCCTCCTGGTTGATCGCCCAGAGGACGGCGCGGCGGATCGCCGGGTTGTTGAACGGCGGCGTCAGATGGTTGTAGCGCAGCGTGCCGATCTGCCCGGTGGGATCGGCGATGCGCACGTCGAGCGCGCGGTTGCGCCGCATGACCGGCAGCAGGTCCGCGTCGGGCGCCCACCACCAGTCGACCTCGCCGTTCGACAGGGCCGCCATCACGGTCGAGGGATCGGGGATGATGTGCCATTCGACGCGGTCGAAATGCGCGACCTTCGGGCCCGCGGTGCCTTCGACGGCGCCGTTGGCGCGCGGCACGTAGTCGGCGAAGCGCTCGTACACCAGCCGCGCGCCGGCGACCCGCTCGTCGGCCTTGAAGCGGTAGGGGCCGCTGCCGACGACCTCCGAGACCTGGCGGAACGGGTCGGTGCGCGCGAGACGCTCCGGCATGATCACCGGCAGGCGCGGATACATCTTGCCGAGCGCGTCGGGCAGCAGCGGAAACGGCCGCTTGAGGCGGAAGACGATCGTGCGGTCGTCGGCGGCGCTCAGCTCGTCGGTGCGCTCGAGCAGCGCCTGGCCGAAGGAATCGCGCTTCGACCAGCGGTCGATGCTGGCGACGCAGTCGCGCGCGAGCACCGGCGTGCCGTCGTGGAACTTGAGGCCCGGCCGCAGGGTGAGGCGCCACAGCTTGCCGTCGTTCTCCGTCACGGCGCCCTCGACCATCTGCGGCTGGGCGCGGAACTGCGCGTCCTGGCCGTAGAGCGTGTCGTAGACCGCGAAGGCGTGGTCGCGCGTCGGATAGGTGGGCGTCCACACCGGATCGAGCCCGACGATGTCGGCCTGCGGCACGAAGCGCAGCACGCGGCGGCGCTCGCTCTGCGCGAGCGCCGGCCCGGCGAGGGCCGCGAGCCCGGCGGCCGCCGTCGTCCCGAGGAAATCACGCCGACGCATGTCAGTTCTCCCGCAAGGTATGGGGCCGTCAGCCCAGGGTCGTGAGCGAGCCGAAGACGCGCTGCACGAAGTCGTCGCGCGCGCGCTTGCGCTTCTCGTCGAATGCCGCCGGATCGGTCGGCGCATCGAGCGACGCGAGGTCGATGCCGCGCGCGGCCAGGATGTCCTCGATGCCGCGCATCCGGTCCGCCATCGCGTAGACCTCCGTCGACAGGGCGACGATGATGCGCAGCAGCTCGGTCTTCGGCAGGTCCGCGACGTAGTCGGGCACGGGCGCGCTCATGACGCCGCCCTGGGCTTGGTGCCGAGCACGACGCGGTAGCTCCACTTGCCCTGGTAGTTGCCCTGGTTCTTGAGCGCGTCGCTCGTCACCTGCACGAAGCGGACGTCGGTGAAGCCGGCGTCGATCATCTCCTGCTTCATGTCCAACTCGTGATAGCCGCGCCAGAACGGCTCGCCGTTGTTGTCGGTGTCCCAGTCCATCATGAAGGCGGTGAAGGGATCGAGGTCGCGATAGGCCGGCAGGTCGAGATCGGCGTAGAGGCCGCCCGGCTCGAGCACGCGCAGCGCCTCGCGCAGGATCCGGCGCGTCGCGGCCACCGGCACCTCGTGCAGCAGGATCATGTTGTAGACGAGGTCGAAGCGGTTCGCCGGCAGGTCGAGCGCCTCGGCGTTCATCTGCCGGTAGTGCACGGTCTTGCCGTGGTCGAGCGCGCGGCGATGCGCGTATTTGAGCAATGCGGCCGACAGATCGATGCCGTTGGCCTCGGCCTGCGGATAGGCGTCGAGGACCGGATACATCTTGTAGCCGGGACCGCAGCCGAGTTCGAGAAAGCGCGTGACCGGGCGGCCGGCGACCGCCTGCAGCAGGGCGAGGCCCATTTCCGCGCCCGATTTGCCGAAGCGGTGCAGGTTGAAATGCTGCACGCCGATCTCGTAGATCGGCCCGGTGAGCGGATCGCGCCACAGACCGCCGGGCTGCAGATGGAACTCGGTCTCGGTGAAGTACGCCGGCAGCTTCAGCGACGGATCGAGAGTGAGCGAGCCGTTGCCCGACACGACGCGGTCGAGGTCGGACTCGAGTTCCCTGCGCTGCGCCTCGAGCGCAGCGGCGACCTCGCGCCACATCATCTCCTGCGTGATCCGCTGCAGGCCGCGCGAAGCCTGATAGAGCGGATCGCGGCCGACCTGACCGCCGAGGAACGCGCGGTCGCGCAGCTTCGCCTCGGGCACCGCATTGTCCGCCGCCCATTTCTCGTATCGCGCGCGCACCTTCGGCGAGATCTGATAGCCGACGAGCGCCTTGATGCCGGAGACGAGATCGAGCCGAGCCTGATGATACCGCGAGAGCGTGAGATCCATGACCTGTTTCACACTGCGATTGACTACAAAAAGCGTAGAGCCCGCGCGCCGGGCGTGCAAGGCTATTCCCCCGCAGAAAGGCCCTGTTCCGTGTCGCTTACTTCCGTCGCCGCATCAGCCATGACAACGGTCCTCTCCGACCAGGTCGCCCTCGTCACCGGTGCCTCGCGCGGCATCGGCCTCGCCATCGCGCGCGCGATCGCCGCTGCCGGCGCGCATGTCGTGCTGAACGCCCGCGACTCCGGCGCGCTCGACGCGCAGGTCGCCGCCTTCGCGAAGGACGGTCTCAAGGCCTCGGCGGCGGCCTTCGACGTGACCGATGCGGAGGCGATCCGCGACGCGGTCGCGCGCATCGTCGCGACCCACGGCCGCCTCGACATCGCGGTCGGCAATGCCGGCCAGTCGCTGCGCAAGCCGATCGCCGGTTTCACGTCCGCCGAGATCGCGCATCTGCTCGACGTCAACCTCGCCGCGGCGCTCAAGCTCGCGCAGGCCGCCGCTCCGGCGATGGAGGCGCGCGGCGGGCGCATCCTCTTCACCGGCTCGATGCTCGGCCAGATCGCGCGCCCCAACAACGCGCTCTATGCGGCGACCAAGGCGGGGCTCGCGGGCCTCGTGCGCGCGCTTGCGGTCGAACTCGGCCCCAAGCGCATCGCCGTCAACGCCGTGGCGCCGGGCCTGGTGCTCACGGAGATGACCGCGAGCCTCGCCAAGGACGCAGCACTCGACGCGTTCGTGAAGAGCCGCACGCCGCTCGGCCGCTGGGGCCGCCCCGAGGACGTCGCCGGCGCCGCCCTGTTCCTCGTCTCGCCCGCCGCCGGCTTCGTCACCGGCCAGGTGCTGCTGGTCGACGGCGGAATGTCGATCCAGGCGTAGAGCGGCGCCCCTCTCTCACCCCGCCCACCGGTACTTCGCGACGGTCTTCTCGTCGAGTTCGATGCCGAGGCCGGGCTTGTTGGGGATCTCGATGATGCCGTTCTTCGGCCGCAGCGGCTCCTTCATCAGCTGCGTGCGCAGCGGATTGTCCATCACGTTGAACTCGAGATAGGGGCATTCCTTGAGCTGCGCGATCACGTGCAGGGTCGCCGCCACGAGCACGTCGCACGACCAGCAATGCGGGATCACCCGCACGCTGCGCGCCTCGGCGTAAGTGGCGATGCGCAGCGTCTCGGCGATGCCGCCGGTGCGCGCGACGTCGGGCTGGATGATCCGCAGGCCGCCATGGTCGATCAGGTTGGCGTAGGGGCGGAACCCGGTCTCCTTCTCGCCGGTCGCGATCGGCGTCGGCGATACCGCGGTGAGCTTCGCCCAGCCCGGCAGGTCGTCCGGCGCCAGCGGCTCCTCGAGGAAGAACACCTCGTGCTCCGCCAGCATGCGGCCGAGCTTCATCGCGTCGTCGAGCGGCACCGGGAAGCCCATGTCGAGCATCAGGTCGATGTCGGGGCCGACCGCCTTGCGCACGTCACCCACCAGTTTGGCGTCGCCCTTGATCGAGCCGCCGAGCTGGCCCCAGCCGAGCTTCACCGCCTTGTAGCCGTTCTTCACGTGCTTCTCGGCAAGCGCCACCGCGGCCTTGGGGGTGCCGGGCGACAGGTCGCTCGCGTAGACCGCGATGCGCTCGCGCCGCGTGCCGCCGAGCAGGCGGTGGACCGGCAGGCCGACCGACTTGCCGAGAATGTCCCACAGCGCGATCTCGATGCCGCTGATGACGTGCATGAAGGCGCCGCGGCGGCCCGGCGTCACCGACTTCTTGACCATCTTGTCGTAGAGCCGGTTGATGTCGCGCGGGTCCTCGCCGATCAGCAGGCGCTTGAGGCCCGAGGACGACACCGAGCACATCGGCGCGTCGAGGATCGCCTGGCTGACGACGGCGTTGGAATGCGCCTCGCCGATGCCGACGATGCCTTCGTCGGTGTGGACCTTGATGATGAGGATGTCCTGGCAGCCGTCGCCGATTTCGCGGATTTCGGGCAGGCGCAGGCGGATGCCTTCGACGTCGGTGATCTTCATCGCCGCTCAGCCCTTCACGTCGGTCGCGAGATGCGCGACGCAGTCGCCGCGCTCGACGCGGCCGGGATGGCGCTTGCACATCACCATGCCGGCGATCTTGTAGTTCACGGTGACGGGTTCGCGCGCCGGATCGTCGACGAAATGGATGCGCCCGCAGGGCTGGCCGGCCTTCACCACGTCGCCGAGTTCGGTGAACGGCTCGAACACGCCCGCCTGCGAGGCGAGCACGTAGTAGTCGCGGCCCTTCACCTCGAGCAGCCGCGTGTCGTCGCCCTTCTTCGCCGCCTCCTTGGGCAGCACGCCGACATGGGCCAGCAGATTGCGGATGCCGCGTTCGACGATCCGGACGCCGGAGATCGACACGCTGCCGCAGCCGCCGTATTCCCCGCCGAGCGAGACGACGCCGCGGCGCTGCGCGGCCGCCGCCGCCCAGCGGTGGTCGGGCGTATAGGCCCAGATCATCGCATTGGGCGCGCCATAGGCCATCAGCGCCGCGCGCGTCCTGGCGTTGAACGCCTCGTCGTCGGTTATCCGCGCCGACACGAACGGCACGTACGCGAGCGAGGAGCCGCCGGCATGCACGTCATGGAACAGGTCGCACATCGGGAACAGCACCGAATCGACGTAGTGCGCGATCGCGAAGGTCGGCGTGCCGTCGGCCTCGCCCGGGAAGGCGCGGTTGAAATTGCCCTCGTCGATCGGCGAGACGCGCGTGCCCGCCATCGCCGCGGGAAAGTTGGCCGCCGGCATGATGATGACGCGACCCTTGATGTGCGACGGCTGGATCTCGCGGATCAGGTT
>JAEUKZ010000285.1 GCA_016793045.1 Alphaproteobacteria bacterium | reverse complement strand
GCGCGGGGGGCTCCGGCGGAGGACAGCGTGGCCAACGAGCTTCGGGCGGAGCGGCGGCCCTCGTCAGCGCAGCAGCAGAAGGACAAGCCCAGGCGGCCGCGCAAGCGGCGCCGCTTCCTGCGCGCGCTGGTCAAGTGGTCGGTCGTCACGATGATCTGGACCGGCGTCGTCGTCGGCGTCGTGCTGACCTACTACGCCTTCACGCTGCCCGACCTCGACCGGATCCACATCTTCGACCGCCGGCCGTCGATCACCATCGTCGGCGCCGACGGCCAGGCGATCGCGACCTCGGGCGACTATTTCGCGGGGCCCGTGCGGCTCAACGAGATTTCGCGCGATCTCGTGAACGCGGTGATCGCGACCGAGGACCGGCGCTTCTACTGGCATTTCGGCGTCGACCCGATCGGGCTCGCGCGCGCCGCCGCCGTCAACGTCGTGGCGCAGCGCGTCGTGCAGGGCGGCAGTACGATCACCCAGCAGCTCGCCAAGAACGTGTTCCTGACGCCCGACCGCAGCTTCGGGCGCAAGATCCAGGAATTCCTGCTGGCGCTGTGGCTCGAGCGCCGCTTCACCAAGGACCAGATCCTCACGCTCTATCTCAACCGCGTCTATCTCGGCGCCGGCACGTTCGGCGTCGAGGCGGCGGCGCGGCGCTATTTCGGCCGCTCGGCGCGCGCCCTCACGCTGCACGAATCGGCGATCATCGCCGGGCTGCTGCGCTCGCCCTCGCGCCTCGCGCCGACGGTCAATCCCGAAGGGGCGGAAACCCGCGCCGCCTCGGTCCTCGAGAACATGGTCGACGCCGGCTACATCACCCGCAACCAGGCGATGGCGGCGATGCTGGAGCCGCTGCGCCTCGCAGCGGCCTCGGCCGGCCTCGGGCCGGGTGCGGGCAACGCGACGCGCTACTTCACCGACTGGCTGGTCGGCGAGGTGCAGGGCTTCGTCGGCATCGACCGCGACCTCGTGGTGCACACCACGCTCGACGCGCGGCTGCAGCGCGCGGCGGAGGCGGCCCTCGCCGAATCGCTGGCGCGCGACGGCCGCAACGCCGGGGTCGAGCAGGGCGCGCTGGTCGCGCTGTCGCCGGACGGCGCGGTGCGCGCGATGGTCGGCGGGCGCGACTATCGCCAGAGCCAGTTCAATCGCGCCGCCGATGCGCGCCGCCAGCCCGGGTCGGCCTTCAAGCCGTTCGTCTTCCTCGCCGCGATCGAGGAAGGCCTGTCGGCGGATGATCGCGTCTCCGACCTGCCGGTGACGATCGGCCGCTGGAGCCCGCGCAACTTCGATTCGGGCCATCGCGGCGACATCACGCTGCGCGAAGCGCTGGCGCGCTCGGTCAACACCGCGACGGTCCGCCTCGCCCAGCGCGTCGGCATCGGCGACGTCATCGCGACGGCGCGGCGCTGCGGCATTTCCTCGCCGCTGCGCCGCAATTTTGCGACGGCGCTCGGCGCCTCCGAGGTGACGCTGCTCGAACTCACCGGCGCCTTCGCGCCCTTCGCCAACGGCGGCGAAGGCATCGTGCCCTACGGCGTCGTCGAGATCCGCGAGCCTTCGGGCCGCGTCGTCTGGCGGCGCGAGCCCGGCGGCAGCGGGCGCGTCATCGCGCGCCCGGCGCTCGCCGCGATGATCGACATGATGTCGGCGGTCGTGCGGTCCGGCACGGGCCGCGCGGCGGCGCTCGACCGCCCCGCCGCCGGCAAGACCGGGACGAGCCAGGAATTCCGCGACGCCTGGTTCGTCGGCTTCACCGCCGACCTCGTGGCGGGGGTGTGGATGGGCAACGACGACGGCACGCCGATGGAGCGGATCACCGGCGGCAGCCTGCCCGCGCGTGCCTGGCGCAGCTTCATGGTGGAGGCGCATCGCGGGCTCGAGCCGCGCCCGCTGCTCGGCACCGCGGTCGCGGCGGTCCCGCGCTAGCGGCGCGCGGCGAGATAGGCGGTCAGCGCCGCGATCCCGACCGGGCGGGAATAGAAGTGGCCCTGGCCGTATTGGACGCCGAGTGCGGCAAGCGCGCGGGCCTGGTGGTCCTGCTCGATGCCCTCGGCGATGATCGACAGGCGCCGGACATTGGCGATCATCAGGGCGCGCAGCAGGCTCTCGTCGGGCGCGCCGTCGTCGGCGATCGCGGCGACGAACGACTTGTCGATCTTGAGTGCGTCGAACGGGAAGCGGTCGAGCGCCGTGCGGTCTGAATAGCCGGTGCCGAAGTCGTCGAGCGCGAGCACGTGGCCGCGCCGGCGCAGCGACGTCATCACCGACAGCGCCAGGCCGTCGCGGTTGTGCAGCAGCTCGCGCTCGGTGACCTCGAGATGGACGCGCCGGGCGGCGATGCCGGCATGGCCGAAGCAATCCGCGAGCGCGTCGACGATGCGCTCGGATTCGAAATGCTGCGCGCTGAGATTGACCGCGACGTGGAGATCGGGCTCCTGCGCAAAAAGCGGGGCCAGTTCGCTCGCCGCGCGCCGCATCAGCCACTCGGTCATCGGTACGATGCGTCCCGTCGTCTCGGCCGACGGGACGAAGGAATCGGGCGACACGAAGCTGCCGTCGGGCCGCGCCCAGCGCACCAGCGCCTCGACCCCCACCATCCGCCCCGACGACAGCGCGATCACCGGCTGGTAGTGGATGGACAGCGCATCTGCAGCGATCGCGCTGTCGAGTGCCGTCATCATGTCGCCGATCGGCGCTGTTTCGGACAGGGGCGACGTCATGCGGGGGCGATGCCTGGCCGGTTGTCGAAAGTCGGGCTCCCGACCCTTGTAAGCGGTCCACGCGCCGGAATCTAGATTAACGGCGATTCACTGTTGGCGGGGCGGGGCAAGCCGGCCCGCCGAAGCGGAGGCGAGGGCGCAGCCGAGGATCAGCAGGGCCATCGGAACGGCCGTGCCGTCGAAAAGCCGCGCGACGATCGCGCCGGTGAGCGCGCCGGACCCCATCTGCGCGAATCCGACGAGCGCCGAGGCGGTGCCCGCCATCTGCGGATAGGGCGCGATCGCGCCCGCCGTCCCGGCCGGCATCACGATGCCGAGGCCGACCATGTAGCAGATCTGCGCCAGCGCGATCGCCACCGCCGCCCCGTAGCCGGGCACGGGAACGCCCGACAGCGCGATGGCGCTCATCGCCAGGCCGCCGGCGACCAGGAAGCGGGCGCCGAAACGGATCGTCGCGGGGATGCCGCGCCGGCCGATCATCCCGGCGGAAACCCGGCTGCCGATGATCACGCCGATCGCGATCGAGCCGAAGAACATCCCGAACTCGGCCGGCTGCACGCCGAACGCCCCGATCATCACGAAGGAGGAGCCGGAGATGTAGGCGAGCAGCCCCCCCGACGCGAAGGCGTTGCCGAGCGCGTAGCTGAGGAAGGTGCGCGAGGCGAGCAGCGAGCCGTAGTTCATTGCCAGGTGGCGCGGCGCCAGCGCACGCGGATTGAGCATCCGATTGGTCTCGCCCAGCCGCCAGAACACGGTCAGGACGAGGCAGGCGCCGTAGAACGCGATCAGGCCGTAGCTCCACCGCCAGCCGAGCGTGGCGTCGATCAGCCCGCCGATCATCGGCGCCGCGGCCGGCATGAAGGCGAACACGGTCATCATGTTGGCGAGCATGCGCGCCGCGCGCTCGGGCCCGTAGAGGTCGCGCACGATCGCGCGTCCCAGCACCGGCCCGGCGCAGGCGCACAGCGCCTGCAGGAAGCGGGCTGCGATCAGAGTCTCGATCGACGGCGCAAGCGCGCAGACGACCGATGCGATCGCGAAGCCGACGAGCCCGCCGAGCACGATCGGGCGGCGGCCGAAGCGGTCCGACAGCGGCCCGACGACGAGCTGGCCGAAGGCGAAGCCGATGAAGAAGACCGACAGCGTCAGCTGCGTCGTTGCGACGTCGGTGTCGAAGCTGCGCTGGGTCGCCGGGAGCGAGGGCAGGGTGATGTCGATCGACAGCGCGGCGAGCGCCGTCATCGCCACCAGGACGAGGCCGGTCAGGCGCGACTCGGCGGGCGACGGCCGGGCGGTCATGCGCGTGCGCCGGCGCTGCGGCCGAAGCCCCAATGCGCGACGACCGCGACGACGCCGGCGGCGAAGACGGTCGCCGCCATCGGCCGCACCGTGCCGTCGTAGGTCGCCGCGACGGCGACGCTGCCCACCGCGGCGATCGCCGTCTGCGCGAAGCCGAACAGTGCGGATGCGGTCCCGGCGACGCGCGGAAAGGGCGCCATCGCATTGGCGATCGCATTGGGCACAACGAGCCCGAAGCCGATCAGGAACACCATCATCGCCACCACGATCAGGACGGGGTGGGTGAATCCGGCGAGCGCCGGCAGCAGCATCAACGCGCCGCCGCCCAGCGCCACCAGCGCGCCGATGCCGATGAGCCGCTCGCTGCCGAGGCGCACCAGCCGCGTGCCGACCGCCGTGCCGATGAAGTATCCGGCCACGGTGAAGATGAAGATCGTGCTGAAGATGTCGGGCCGTACCTGGAAGATCTCGATGAACACGAACGGCACGGCGGTGACGTAGCCGAACAGGCCGGCGAAGATGGCGCCGTTGAGGATCGTGCTGACCACGAATGCGCGATGGCCGGCGAGCATGCGGTAGTTGCGCAGCAGGCGCGCGGGCTGGGTGGCGGCGGGGTCGGGCGTGCGCAGCGATTCGGCGAGCGCCGATGCAGCCCAGAGCGCGATGGCGATGCCGAGGGCGAACTGCGCGCCGAAACCCGCACGCCAGCCGCCCCAGACCTGAAGCTGCCCGCCGACGATGGGTCCGAGCGCCGGGCTGATCGACAGCGCCATCCCGACATAGCCGAGCACGCGCACGGCGGCCTCGCGCTCGAAGCGGTCGCGGACCACGGCGCGCGAGATCGATACGCCGGCGGCGGCGCCGAAGCCCTGAAGCGCGCGCGCGGCGATCAGCGCGTCGATCGACGGGGCGGCGGCGCAGGCCAGGGTCGCCGCGGTGAAGAACGCGATTCCGGCGAGCAGCACGGGCCGCCGCCCGAAGCGGTCCGAAATCGGTCCGTAGACGAGCTGGCCGACCGCAAAGGCGAGCAGATAGGCGGTCATCGTCAGCTTGACCCGCGTCGGGTCGGCGCCGAGCGCCTCGCCGAGCGACGGCAGCGACGGCACGTAGAGCGAGGTCGAGGCCTGGCCGAGCATGACCAGCGCGCTCAACAGGGCGATCAGCCCGAAGCCCGATGCCGTCGCTGCCAGGCCGGATCGTTCGCGCTGCTGATGCTGCGGCGGCTCGCCCTCAGCCATAGCGGAGGAGCCGGGCCCCGTTGCGGCGCAGCCAGGCCCGCGCCTCCGCGTGGTCGCCGACCAGCTCGGCCACGATCTGCCAGAACCGGCGCCCGTGGTTGAGCTCGGCCAGATGCGCGACCTCGTGTGCGATCACGTAGCGCGCCACCTCGGGCGGCGCGAGAACGAGCCGCCACGACAGCGCGATCGATCCGTCGGGCGAGCAGCTGCCCCAGCGCGTGCGCGGATCGGTGAGGCGGATCAGGCCGGGCTTGCGACCGATGCGCTGCGCCAGCGCGAAGGCGCTCTCTGCGAAGCCGCGGCGCGCCTCGGCCTTCAGCCAGTCGCGCACCCGGCGCGGCAGATGCGCATGGTCGCCGCCGACCGCGAGCAATTCGCCGATCCGCTCGGCCGGCCCGCGCCGCGCGCGGTCGTGGCGGATCGTCAGCATCTCGCCGTGGACCGGCAGCGTGGCGCCGTCGGCGAAGGGCGTGCGCTCGGGCAGGTCGGCGAGCCGCTGCATCAGCCATTGCCGGTTGACCCGCGCGAAGTCGAGCCCCTGCGCCAGTCCGGCCCAGCGCGGCAGGATCAGCTCGATGGCGGCATCGACCGTGTCGATGCGCAGATGGATGCGGCGTGCGCGATGCGATCGGCGCACCGTCATCGGCACGGAGCGGCCGCCGAGATCGAGCGCCATCGGCGCGGTTTGGCGTGTGGGCACGACTCCTTGATAGGCCGCAAAGTGCGGCGCGCGCAAGCGCACACACCGGAACGCATGTCAGCCGCGCGCGAAGGCGCCGACCAGCTCGACATGCGGCGACCACAGGAACTGGTCGATCGGCGTCACGCTGCGCAGCGTGTAGCCGCCGGCGGCGAGCGTCGCTGCGTCGCGCGCGAAGGTCGCGGGGTTGCACGACACGCCGACAATCGTCCTGACCTTGCTCTGCGCGAGCTTCTCGGCCTGCGCCGCGGCGCCGTCGCGCGGCGGGTCGAAGACGACGGCGTCGAAGCGCTTGAGCTCGTCCGCGAGCAGCGGCCGGCGCGCGAGGTCGCGCGTCTCCACCGTCACCTGCGGCCCGATGCCGCCGCCGCGCGCGGCGCGCAGCAGCGCATCGCACTGGTCGCGCGCGCCCTCGACCGCGTGGACATGCGCGCCTGACCTGGCGAGCGGCAGCGCGATCGTGCCGCACCCGGCGTAGAGATCGGCGATCCTGCGCGCGCCGCCGAGTGCTCCGCGCACCGCGGCGCGGATCGCACGCTCCCCGGCGAGGCTGGCCTGCAGGAACGCGCCCGGCGGCGGCTCGACCTGGACCCCTTCGAAGTCGCAGCGCGGCGCCCGGCGGATCGCGACGATGTCCGGCGCCGCGGTGCCGAAGCGCAGCGCGATGCGCGCGAGGTCGTGGCGGTCGGCGAAGGCCGCCAGCTTCTCGCGCTTCGCGCGCTCCGCGGCGGTGATTCCGTCGAGAAGCAGGTCGAGGCCGCGCTCGCTCGCCGTCACGATGGCATCGACCGTCCGCTTCGCCGGCATGATCTCCGCAAGCAGAAGCTGCAGCGGATCGAGCAGTGCCACGATGGCCGGATCGGCGACGGGGCACCGCTCGACCGTCACGATCGCGTGAGATTGGCGCTCGTGGAAGCCGATCTCGACCGCGCGGCCGATCCGGCGCGCCGCGAACGATACGCGCCGCCGGCCGCCGGGCGGCGTTTCGGCGAGCGGCCCGATCACGGGGGTTTGAACGTGGCGGCGCGCGAGCGCCGTCGTGATTCGTGCGATCTTCCAGTCGCGATAGACCTGCGGGTCGAGATGCTGCAATGCGCAGCCGCCGCAGCGCCCGAAATGCGCGCAAGGCGGCTCCCGCCGGTTCGGCCCGTAGGCGTGCCAGACGGTCGCCCGGGCATGGGTCGCGCTGACGCGCACCGCATCGATGCGGTCTCCCGGCAGCGTCAGCGGCACGAAGACCGGCTTGCCGGCGACGGTCCCGACGCCGTCGCCCTGGTCGGCGAGGGACTCGATGGTGAGATCGACGATGTCGGGTTGCGAGGTCATGGCTGATGATGTCACATCAGCATCGATTCGATAGGATAGTGCAAGTTCCGCACGCGCCTGCCGGGGGTGAAACCGCCGGATTCGCGATGGGAACGCACTCTGGCGGCGCGCGGGGGGCGGGCCGGTGAAGACCATCGACACCGACATCTGCGTGATCGGCGCCGGTTCCGGCGGCCTTTCGGTCGCGGCCGGCGCGGTGCAGCTCGGCGCCCGGGTCGTTCTGATCGAAGCGCAGCGCATGGGCGGCGACTGCCTCAACACCGGCTGCGTGCCGTCGAAGGCGATGCTCGCCGCCGGCCATGTCGCGGCGACGATGCGCGGCGCCGGCCGCTTCGGCATCGACGCGGTCGAGCCGGTCGTGCGCTTCGATGCGGTCCAGGACCATGTCCACGGCGTCATCGCCGCGATCGCGCCGCACGATTCGGTCGAACGTTTCACGCGGCTCGGCTGCACCGTGATCGAGGCGCGCGCGAAGTTCGTCGGTCCGATGGAGGTCGAGGCGGGCGACGCGCGCGTGCGTGCGCGCCGCTTCGTGCTGGCGACGGGCAGCCGCGCCGCAATTCCGCCGATCGCCGGACTCGCCGAGACCCCCTATTTCACCAACGAGACGATCTTCGAGAACCGCTCGCGTCCCGATCATCTGGTGATCATCGGCGCCGGGCCGATCGGCTGCGAGATGGCGCAGGCGCATCGGCGCCTCGGCGCCCGGGTGACCGTGCTCGACCAGGCTGGTCTGCTGCCGAAGGACGACCCCGAACTCGTCGCCGTGGTGAAGGCGCGGCTCGTCGCCGAAGGCATCGTCTTCCGGCTCGGCGTCAAGGTCGCCAGGGTCGAACGGAGCGCGGCCGGTATCGCCGCGACGATCGAGGATGGCGGCGTCGTACAGCGGATCGAGGGCTCGCATCTGCTCGTCGCGGCGGGGCGCCGGGCGAACATCGACGACATCGGCCTCGATCTTGCGGGAGTCGAGACGACGAAGGCCGGCGCAGTCGTCGACGCACGGCTGCGCACCACCAACAAGAAGATCTACGCGATCGGCGACGTCGCCGGGCCGTACCAGTTCACCCACCTGGCCAACTATCATGCCGGAATCGTCATCCGCAATGCGCTGTTCCGGCTGCCGACCAGGGTCGACCTGGCGGCGTTGCCCTGGGTGACCTATACCGATCCCGAACTGGCGCAGGTCGGCCTCAGCGAGGCGGCCGCACGCGACCGGAACCCCGTCGTCGCGCGCTTCACCTTCGCCGAGAACGACCGCGCCCAGGCCGAGCGCGCGACCGAAGGGTTCATCAAGGTGGTGGCGACCCGGCGCGGCAGGGTCCTCGGCGCGGCGATCGTCGGCGCGCGCGCGGGCGAGCTGATCCAGCCCTGGGTGCTGGCGATCAAGGCCGGCATCAAGCTCTCCACGATGGCGTCGATGATCGCGCCCTATCCGACATTGGGTGAGGTCAGCAAACGCGCCGCCGGCGCCTTCTTCACGCCGAAGCTCTTTTCGGAACGGACGCGCAAGCTCGTGCGCTTCCTGCTGCGGTTCGGCTGAACGCATGCGCGCCGCCGCTGCGAAGCCCGGCCTCGCGCGGCGCCTGATGCCCGTCTTCGCGCTCATCGCCATCGTCGTCGCGTTCTTCGCGCTGGGCCTGCATCGCAAGGTGTCGCTCGACGCGCTGCGCGATCATCGTGCCGTTCTGCTGGCCTATGTCGCCGACAACCGCATGGCGGCGATGCTCGGCTATCTCGCGATCTACGTGGCCGTGGTCGCGGCTTCGCTGCCGGGCGCGCTGGTGATGTCGCTCGCCGGCGGCTTCCTCTTCGGCGCCGTGATGGGGACGGGGCTGATCGTCGTCGGTGCGACGATCGGCGCGACGGTTCTCTTCGTGATCGCGCGCACCGCGTTCGGCGACGTGCTGCGCCGGCGCGCCGGGCCGTTCGTGCGC
>JAEUKZ010000229.1 GCA_016793045.1 Alphaproteobacteria bacterium | reverse complement strand
TCGACGATCGTCATGCCGCGCTGGCGGAAATCGGCGATCAGCGAGTTCTCCATGTCGCGGAACTTCTCGTCGTTGACCTTGGCGCCTTCGGCGAAGGACGCGGTCAGGATCTCCTTGTCCGCGGCCGGCAGCCGCTCCCAGATGCCGGCGTTCATGAAGGTGATCTGCGGCGTGATGATGTGGCCGGTGAGGTTGAGGAAGCGCTGCACCTCGTAGAACTTCTGCGCCGCGATGGTCGGCAGCGGATTCTCCTGGCCGTCGGCGGCGCCGGTCTGCAGGCTCAGATAGACCTCGGCGAGCGCCATCGGCGTCGGCGTCGCGCCGATCGCGCGGATCATCTCGAGGAAGGTCGGCACCGCGGGCACGCGGATCTTGAGGCCGCGCGCATCGGCCGGCACGCGCACCGCGCGGTCGCGCGTGGTGAGCTGGCGCGTCCCGTAGTACCAGGCCGGGCCGACGACCTGCATCTGGCGCTGCGTGGCGAGCAGGCGGAACTGCGACTGGCCCCAGTCGCTGGCGATCATCTTCACCAGATGGTCCCAGTCGCGCGAGATGAAGGGCGCCTCGAAAACGGTGAGCGTGCGGACCCAGGTGCCGAGCGAGCCCGGCCCATCCATCGCGAAGTCGAGCGAGCCGTCGGAGACTTGCTGGTTCATCTCCTGCCCGGTGCCGAGCTGGCCGGCGGGGAAGACGTTGATCCGCAGCCGGCCGTTCGAGCGCCGCTGCACCTCCTCCGCCACCTTGACGACGCCGAGATGGATCGGGTGGTCGATCGGCATCTGGTGGCCGTAGCGCCACGGGCGCGCCTGGGCGTGCAGGATGCCGGGCGCCGCGACGGCGGCGGCGGCGCCGGCGACGAAGGCACGGCGCGTCAAGGTGAAGCGATGCTGGATCATGGGGCGTTCCTCCTGGAGTTTCTTGTCTGGCACGTGCGGCCACGCGGCCGCGGATTGCGGATCAGGCGATCTCGTCCATCGGCACGACCGGGCGCGGCAGGCCGGCGCGATAGACGTAGCTGCTCGGGCGGTCGGCGTGCGGAACGGTGCAGCCGGCATAGCGGCCGGCGGCGTCGTGGAACAGCCGGCGGTGGTCTTCGACCGTGCCCCACACCGCGCCGGTCTGGTGGTAGTGGAACTGGATCGCGCGGCGCGTGAGGTCCGAGTTGTTCGCGGCCGTGAAATGGTGGAGCAGCGACTGGAAGATCAGCGCGTCGCCCGGCTGCATCTCGACCGGCACCGCGCGCTCCGCATGGACGAAGGAATCGACGATGCGGCAGCGGTTGAAGTCGTTCTCGTGGACGTGCGGCGCGGCGCCGCGCAGATGCGAACCCGGGATCACCTCCATGCAGCCGTTCTGGCGCAGCGCGGGATCGAGCGCGATCCACACGCCGACGACGAGGCCCGGGTCGGTGATGCGGAAATACGAGCAGTCCTGGTGCCAGGGCTTGTCGGCGCCGATGCGCGGCGGCTTGACCAGCGCCATCTCCTGAAAGAGCACGCGGCCGGTGCCCATGATCTGGTCGATCGCGGCGTGCAGCCGGCGGTTCATCGCCGCGGCCTTGAGCGCCGGCGCTTCCTCGACGAAATCCATGTACTTGCGGACGTAGAATTCGCGCTTCTCGGGCGCGATGTCCTCCAGCTTGTAGCCCGTCTCCATCATGATCAGCGTGTCGCGCGAAGCGATGCGGCCCGAAGCGAGGCCGGACAGCGCGTCGCGGCACGCCTCGACCATCCCCATGCCGATCGCGCCGCGCAGCACGACGTAGCCGTCGCGCCGGTACTGGGCGACATCGTCCGCGCTCAGCAGGCCCGGCTCGCGCCGCGGCAATCCATCGTCCATCGTTCCCTCCGTTGTCCCGGCCGCATCGAGGCGGCTCGCCGTCGTTGAACCCTAGCGCCGAATTCCGTCGCTCCCCAGCGGCCGCGCGCCGTTGACGCCGCCGTAGCCCGTGCCGCCGTGGCCCGGGGGCGGTGCGCCGAACCAGCGGTCGTCGCGCGGCTCGCCCGCCGGCTGCCAGCGCACGTCGCAGGACAGGCGCACGCGGCCGTACGTGTTCGGCAGCGAGCCGTGCAGCGTGAACATGCCGAAGATCAGCACGTCGCCGGCGCGGAAATCGGCGGTCAGCAGGCGCGCGCCGCGCTCGGCTGCGAAACCGAACGCGTCGCCCGGCAGCGAGCCGCTGTAGCCTTCGTCGCGATCGACGTCGCGGCCGCGATGGCGGGCGATCAGGTCGTCGAAGCGATGCGAGTTCTCGACGACGACGATCGGTCCCGCCGCGACCGGCACGTCGCCGAGCGGCACCCACGCGGTGAGCACGCGGGCACTGCCGCGGTTCATGTAGGAATGGTCGAAATGCAGCGGCGTCGCGCGACCGCCGACCATCGCGCGCAGCCACAGGAAGTCGAACGGGATGGCCGCCTCGCCGAGGATCTCCGCGGCAATGGCGCCGAGGGTCCCGCGATGGGTGACCGCGCGCAGCGCCGGACCTTCGCAGACCGAGCGCCAGAAGGCGCCGCGATCGGGTTCGAGCGCCTCGCGCCGGCTGGCGCCGGTGGGAACGCCTTCGATCGCCGGCTCCGCCACCTCGCCCACCGCGGCGAGCCGTCCCATCACCTCGCCGCGCGCGCGCCGGACCGCCTCGGCGTCGAGCGCGCCGCGCAGCAGCACGTAGCCCTCGCGCTCGAGCCGCGCCGCCAGGGCGCCGCGCTGGCCGCGCCAACGCGTCGAATCGACGAGTTCGCCGACCCGCGGCGGGGTCGGTCCGTCGGTCCTGGCAGCGAGGCAGATGCTCACGCCGGCACGCGTTCCGCCGCCGCGAGATAGAGCGGCTCGCCCACCGCGGTCATCGCGGCGATCAGCGCGCGCTCGTCGTCCGCCGCCAGCAGCGCCAGCGGCGGGCGCGCGGCCTTCCAGCCGGCATCGCCGGTCGCATGCGCGAGCGTCGCCTTGCTCGCGGCGATGAAGGGCCGGCTGCCGACCGGCGCGACCAGCGCCTCGATCGTACGGATCAGCGCGTCGTTGCCGGGCTGGCCGGCAGTGTCGACGATCCGGCGCATCAGGCGCGGCACGAGGTTGGCCATGCCGCAGATCGTGCCGACGCCGCCATTGGCCATCGCCTGCGGCACGTGGTGCTCGGCGCCGACGAAGATCGACAGCATCGGGAACTGGCGCAGGAGCGAGAGCGTGTGCGGCCAGTCGGCGGCGCTGTCCTTGATGCCGGCGACGACGCGCGGATACGCCTCGACCAGCTTCGCGATCGCGCCGTGCGGCACGCCGACGCCGCAGACCTGCGGGATGTGATAGAGGTAGAGCCGCATCCGCGCGTCGCCCGCACCGTCGATGACCCTGCCGAACGCATTGGCGATGCCTTCGTCGCCGACGCCCTTGAAGAAGAAGGGCGGCAGCATGAGCATGCGCACGACGCCGACCGAGAGCGCATGGCGCGCAAGCTCGGTCGCGTCGGGCAGTGCCGCGCAGCCGATGCCGACGACGATCCGGTCCGCCGGCACGCCGCCCTTGAGCAGCGCATCGAGCGTCGCCTTGCGCTCGGCGACCGAGAAGGACTGCCCCTCCCCCGTCGTGCCGAACGGGGTCACGCCGTCGATGCCGGCGGCGAACAGCGATTTGACGTGGCCGATCAGCTTCCTGTTGTCGACCGCGCCGTCGGCGGTCAGCGGCGTCAGGGTCGCGGTCCACAGGCCGCGCGCGGTATCGGACTTTCCGGTCATGTTCGGGCCAGTCATGCTCGTTCCTCAGCTCCTGCGCCGCCTGCCGGCGCGTTGGGGTGTTTCCTCCGCGATCGCGACCGCGCCGATGCCCATGGCGCGGTTCTGCGCGCTGGTCAGGTGGAGGTCCATGGCCTCGACCGCGCGGACGGGATCGCGGCTCTGGATCGCCGCCATGATCCGCGCGTGCTCCTCCATCGCCGGCGCCAGCGTCTCCGGCGACAGGACGACGCGTTCGAGCCGGATCAGGCGGATCTTGATGGAGTTGACGCGGTAGACGTCGGAGATGATCTCGTTGCCGAGCGCGTCGATGAGCGCGTCGTGGAAGCCCCAGTCGACCGCCTGCGCCTCTTCGAGGACGGCGCGCGTCACGCCGCGCTCCGACTTGGCGCGCACGCGCGCGAGATCCCCGGCGAGGGCCGCGATGTCCTCGTCGCTCGCGCGGCGGGTGAAGGCGGCGACCGCCTCGCGCTCCAGGATGGCGCGGAACTGGAAGGCATTGCGCACGAGCTTGAGGTCGACATGGGCGATCTGCATGCCGCGCTGCGGCACGGTGACGATGAGCCCCAGCGCCTCGAGCCGCGGAATCATCTCGCGGATCGCGCCGAGCGTGAGCCCGGTCAGCGCCACCATCTCGCGCTGGGTCACGAACTGGCCCGGGCGAATATCCATCGCCAGCAGGTGGCGCGTGAACGACTGATAGGCCTTTTCGCGGAGCTTCATGATTGCGGCGACCGGCGCCGGGCAGGTGCGTTTCGCGCGCGATGCTACCGGCTGACATGTTAGTTTGCAATCACCGGATTGTCCGCCGGAAACGCTGGCCGACCGGCGCGCGCCCGAATAGAGTTTCCGCCCATGAGCGGTAACCACGATCATGACCACAGCGAGATCCCCTCCGAGCCCGCGCTGCGGGTGAAGGCGCTGGAGACGCTGCTGGTGCAGAAGGGCCTCGTCGACCCGGCGGCGCTCGACGCCTATATCGAGTATTGCGAGACGAAGATCGGCCCGCGCAACGGCGCGCGGGTGGTGGCGCGGGCGTGGGTCGATCCCGCCTATCGCGAGCGGCTGTTCGCCGACGCCACGGCGGCGATCGCCGAACTCGGCTACGGCGGCCGCCAGGGCGAGCACATGGTGGCGGTCGCCAACACCGGGACGACGCACAACCTCGTCGTCTGCACGCTGTGCTCCTGCTACCCGTGGCCGGTGCTCGGCCTGCCGCCGGTCTGGTACAAGTCCGACGCCTACCGCTCCCGCGCGGTGATCGACCCGCGCGGCGTGCTCGCCGATTTCGGCGTGACGCTGCCCGCGGACAAGGAGATCGCGGTGTGGGATTCGACGGCGGAAATCCGCTACCTCGTCGTGCCCGAGCGGCCGGCCGGAACCGAGAATCTCGACGAGGCCGCGCTCGCCGCACTGGTGACGCGCGACAGCATGATCGGCACCGGCTTTCCGCTTTCCCCGGGAGCGGCGCGATGAACGGCGTCCACGACATGGGCGGCATGCACGGCTTCGGCCCGGTCCGGCCCGAGGCGAACGAGCCGGTGTTCCATCATCGCTGGGAGGCGCGCATGCTGGCGCTCACCCTCGCGACCGCGGCGTGGCGCAAGTGGAACATCGATGCCGGCCGCTTCGCGCGCGAGCGAACGCCGCCCGCCGACTACCTGCGCTACAGCTATTTCGAGCGCTGGTACGCGGGCCTGTGCCGGCTGATGGACGAGGTCGGGCTGGTGAGCGCCGCGGAGATCGCGAGCGGCAGGCCGGCGCCGGGCAGCGCGAAGGCGACGCCGCCGGTGCGCGCCGCCGACGTGAAGGCGATCCTCGACAAGGGCGGGCCGAGCGCCCGCGACCATGGCCGGCCCGGTCGCTTCCGCGTCGGCCAGCGCGTGCGCGCCCGCAACATCAATCCCGAGCACCACACCCGCCTGCCGCGCTACGCGCGCGGCAAGAGCGGCGTCATCGTGCGCGACCACGGCATCCACGTGCTTCCCGACAGCAGCGCCTCGTTCAAGGGCGAGGACCCGCAGCCGCTCTACAACGTGCGCTTCGAGGCCGCGGAGTTGTGGGGCGACGACGCGCCCTTCCGCGGTGCCGTGCACATCGACCTGTGGGACTGCTACCTTGACGCCGCCTGACCTGCCGCCGAGCCTCGCGGCGCTGGGCGACCGGCTCGGCGCCCTGCCGCGCGAGGATTGCGACGCGCCGCTGTTCAAGGAGCCGTGGCAGGCGCAGCTCTTCGCGCTGACGGTGAATCTCAGCGAGGCCGGGCACTTCACCTGGAGCGAATGGGCCGCGACCTTCGCCGACGAGCTCGCGCGCGCCCGCGCCGCCGGTCCCAACACCGCCGACACCTATTTCGACCGCTGGCTCGCGGCGCTGCAGGCGCTGCTCGCCGCCAAGGGCCTCGCCGCCGCCGCCGACATCACGCGGCTGCACGACGCCTGGCAGGACGCCTACGCCCACACGCCGCACGGCCAGCCGGTGAAGTTGGCGCGGGTCTGAACAACAGCGAGAATCGTCCGATGCGCTTCATCGACGCCGACACCAAGTTCCCCATCAGCTCCGCCGTCGTCCATAGCGGCAAGATCTTCGAGGCCGTCGTCACCGGCATCCCCGACGGCAGCAGCAATCCGGTGCCCGGCGGCGCCGGCGCAGAGATGCGCGAGGCGTTCCGCCAGCTCGACATCCTGCTCAAGGAGGCCGGGGTCGACCGCAAGGCGGTGTGCACCGCGCGGCTCTATCTCCAGGACGTGCTCGCCGACATCGCGGCCGTCAACGTCGAATGGAAGGCCTATTTCGGCGACCATCCGGTGGTGCGCCGCGCCTATGGCGTGGTGCTGCAATCGGGCATGCGCATCGAGGCCGCGTTCACGGCCGAGATCCCGTAGACGCGACCGGTCCGCGATCGCGACCGCCGCCGCGCGGTCGCCGGGGATCACAAGCGGGCGGCAGCCCGCCGCGGATGGCGCCGGATGAAATCGGCGCCGAAGGCGGCGGCCGCGCCCCCGAGCCCTCTCCTGTCGCGGGTGCCGGCGGCGAAAGCGCTCTCGTGCACGATGGGCACGGTCTCGACCGGCCCGGCGCGCAGCGTGTCGCATGGCACGCGTGCGGCCATGCCGGCGTCGTGACGGCTTTCCCATCGCCTGCGCCCATGCGCTATGGTCGCGGTCAACAACACGAAATCGAGGCCACGCCCCCGACATGACCGCCCCCTGCCCCATCGCGATGCGCGGCATCGTGCCGAGCCTCAACACCCCGTTCACCGATGACGACCGGCTCGACGAAGCCGGCATCGGCAGGCTGGTCGACGCCACCGTCGCGTCGGGCGCGGTGGGCATGCTGGTGCTCGCCTTCGCCGGCGAACAGGGCAGCCTGAGTGCGGCCGAGCGCGAGCGCGCGATCAACCTGATCGTCGCGCGCAACGCCAAGCGCATTCCCGTCGTGATGAGCGTGACGTCCGCCGACGTCGCCGCGAGCACGGCGTTGGCGCAGGTCGCGCGCGCGGCCGGCGCCGACGGCGTGTGCTGGCAGTCGCCGGCAGGGCTCGATGACGCCGCGGTCATGGACGGCGCCGCGCGCATCGCCGATGCCGGGCCCGACCTGTTCATGCTGCAGGACCTCGACTGGGGCGGCGGCGGGCTCAAGCTCGACACCATCCTGCGGATGTTCGAGCGCGTGACGCGGTTCAAATGCCTGAAGGTCGAGACCGTTCCGGCGGGGCCGAAATACAGCGCCGTGCTCGCCGCCACCGGCGGCCGGCTGCATGTCAGCGGCGGCTGGGCGGTGAGCCAGATGCCGGAGGCGCTGGCGCGCGGTGTCCACGCCTTCATGCCGACCTCGATGGACCACATCTACGTGCGCATCCACCGGCTGTTCCATGACGGCAGGGAGGCCGAGGCGCGCGCGCTGTTCGAGCGGCTGCTGCCGGTGCTGGCCTTCACCCAGGCGCATCTTCATGTCAGCATCCGCGTGTTCAAGATGATCCGGCACCGCCAGGGCATCTTCGCGACCGACCGCTGCCGGCCGCCGGTGCCGGAGCTCGACGCCTTCCAGCGCCGCGAGGCGGACGCGCTGGTCGCACGCGCGATCGCGCTCGACGACGAGGCGGCGCGACTTTCCGGGGGGAACTGAAAAATGCTCAAAGGTCTCGATCCGCTGCTGTCGCCCGACCTGCTCCACGCGCTCGCCGCGATGGGCCACGGCGACGAGATCGTCGTCGTCGACGCCAACTTCCCCGCCGCCAGCACGGCGCAGCGGCTGATCCGGCTCGACGGCGCCAGCGCGCCCGAAGCGCTCGCCGCGATCCTCTCGGTGCTGCCGCTCGACAGCTTCGTCGACGATCCGCTCAAGACCATGCAGGTGGTCGGCGACGCGAAGAAGACGCCGGAGGCCGTGCGCGACTTCGCCGCGGTGGTCCGGCGCACGCAGGGCCGCAAGGTGGCGTTGACGCCGATCGAGCGCCACGCCTTCTACGAGCGCGCGCGCGACGCCTACGCGATCGTCGCCACCGGCGAGCGCCGCTTCTACGGCAACATCATCGTCACCAAGGGGGTGATCGACGCCAAAGGCCGGATCGCGACGCCGGCGGAGGCCGCGTCGTGAACGCCGCGCGCAAGCCGGCGCTCGGCACCAGCGCCTTCGGACGGACCCGCATCAGCAAGCTCGGCTTCGGCGGCGCGCCGCTCGGCAACCTGTTCGCGCGCATCGACGAGGATGTGGCGCTGGGCACGGTGCAGCGCGGCTGGGATCTGGGCCTGCGCTTCTTCGACACGGCCCCGCACTACGGCCACGGGCTGAGCGAGCATCGCCTCGGCCACGTGCTGCGGCGGCAGAAGCGCGACGACTACGTGCTGGCGACCAAGGTCGGCCGCATCCTCACGCCCAAGGCGAACGCGCCGCGCACGCAGTTCAGCTTCGTCGACCCGCTGCCCTACGTGCAGCATTTCGACTACAGCTACGACGGCGCGATGCGCTCGATCGAGGACAGCCTGCAGCGCCTCGGCCTCGCGCGCATCGACGTCGTGTTCATCCACGACTGCGCCGCCGACACGCACGGACCGCGCAAGGCGCCGACGATGTTCCGCGCGGCGATGAAGGGCGCCTACAAGGCGCTCGACCGGCTGCGCGCCGAAGGCACGATCAAGGCGGTCGGGCTCGGCGTCAACGGCTGGGAGGTCTGCCTCGAGGCGATGAAGCACGGCGACTTCGACGGCTTCCTGCTCGCCGGCCGCTACACCCTCGCGGACCAGACGGCGCTGCCGAAGCTGCTGCCGGAATGCGTGCGCCGCAAGGCCAAGATCATCATCGGCGGCCCCTACAATTCGGGCATCCTCGCCACCGGCGCGCGGCCGGGCGCCAAGTTCAACTACAAGCCTGCCCCGCCCGCGATCATGCGAAGGGTTGCGGCGATCGAAGCGGTGTGCGACCGTTTCAAGGTTCCCCTGCGGGCGGCGGCGCTGCAATTCCCGCTCGCGCACCAGGCCGTTGCTGCAGTCATCCCGGGTGCCCGGACGCCCGCGGAGGTCGAAGGCAACGTCGCGCTGATCACGCATCCGATCCCGTCCGAATTCTGGGCGGCTCTGCGGTCCGAGCAGCTGATCCCCGACGAGGTTCCCGTCCCCCGTTGAAGCCGAGGTCATTGGTACGCCGCGATCCCGCCATGCCCCAGCGCCATCACGCCAAATCGCCCCCGCGCATCGATGCGCACCACCACGTCTGGCGGCTCGCGCGCGGCGACTATGGCTGGCTGACGGCTGATGCGGGGGCGATCTATCGCGACTACGACATCGCCGACCTCAAGCCCTTCGTCGACGAGGCCGGCATCACCGGCACGGTGCTGGTGCAGGCGGCGCCGACCGAGGCCGAGACCGAATACATGCTGGCACGCGCCAAGGCCTCGGGCGGGCTGGTGAAGGGCGTCGTCGGCTGGGTCGACATGGCCGCCAAGGACGCGCCCGCGGGCATCGCGCGGCTCGCCAAGCAGTCGCTGCTGCGCGGCATCCGCCCGATGATCCACGACATCCCCGACCCCGACTGGATGCTCGACCCCGGGCTCGATCCCGCCTTCGCCGCGATCGTCGAGCACGATCTGCGCTTCGATGCGCTGGTCAGGCCCGTCCACCTGCCGCGCCTGCTGCGGCTGGCCGACTGGCATCCCGGGCTGCAGTTCGTCGTCGACCACGCGGCGAAGCCCGACATCGCGCGCGGCGCCTTCGCGCCGTGGGCGCGCGACATCACGCAGCTGGCGCGCAACACCGCGTGCCTGTGCAAGATCTCCGGGCTGATCACCGAAGCGGGGCCGCACTGGAAGGTCGACCACCTGCGGACCTATGTCGACCATCTGCTCGACGTCTTCGGGCCGGGGCGGCTGATCTGGGGCAGCGACTGGCCGGTCGTCGACAAGGCCGGCGGCTACGAGGCGTGGTGGGCGGCCACCGGCACGCTGCTGTCGCATCTCTCCGCCGACGACCACAACCGCATCCTCGGCGGCAACGCGATCGCGTTCTACCGGTTGTAACCCGGTTTCGTCGGGGGCACGCCCCTACGAACGACCGTCCGGCACGACGATCCGCCCCGCCACGATCTCGGCGCGCGCACGTGCGACCGCATCGCGCATGGCGGGCGTGACCAGCGGCGCGTTGTGCTCGTCGAAGGCGAGGCTGAGGCCATTCTCGGCGAGGCCGAGCGAATGCAGGCCGGCGCGCCACGTGCCGGCGCGCGCCTGCGTGAACGCGCCCTCGACCGCGACGTCGACATGCTTGAGCAGCGAGGTGAGGATCGTGCCCGGATGCAGGCCGTTCTGATTGGCATCGACGCCGATTGCGAGGCGGCGTCGCTCGACCGCGCGCTGGAAGATGCCGAGGTTGGAGATGCCCGCGCCGGCGAAGACCACGTCGGCGCCGCGGTCGAACTGGGCGCCCGCGACCTCCGCCGCGCGCGCCGGATCGTTGAAGGCGTCGGGCGTCGTGCCGACGAAGTTGATGAGCACCGCGGCGCCCGGCCGCGCATGGATGGCCCCCGCCGCGAAGCCCGCGGTGAAGCGGCGGATCAGCGGAATGTCGAGTGCGGCGACGAAGCCGACGGTGCCGCTGCGGCTCGCCAGCGCCGCCAGCACGCCGGCCAGGAACGCGCCTTCCTGTTCGCGCCACACCACCGAGCGGACATTCGCCGCCTCCACCGCCGCATCGATCAGGGTGAAGCGCAGGCCCGGATAGCGCGGCGCGAGCTGGGCGACCGGCGTCGCGTAGTAGAAGCCGACCGCCGCGACGTCGCTCGCGCCGCGCCGCACGAAGCCGGCCACCGCCTGCTCGAACTGGGCGGGCGAGCGCGGCTCGAATTCGAGCGCGGCGATGCCGGACGCCGCACGGAAGCGCTCGACGCCCGCGAAGGCCGATTCGTTGAAGCTGCGGTCGAATTTCTGGCCGACGGCATAGACGATGGCGGGCTGGAAACCCGCGCCCTGCGCCCGCGCACCGCGCATGGCGGCCACCGTCAGCAGGCCGGCGACGAAGGATCGGCGATTCATCGCGCCATAGTCCGCACGAACCGGCCGCGACGCAACCGGCGCGTCATCGGCGATCCAGCGTAGTATTGCACCTCTGTCATGTTGCCGCGTTGCACAATCGCGAGTGCATAAATCGATACATCTTGATGTGCCGTGTAAATGACGGCCTTTAGTTCTGTTAACGGTCTGTAACGAATTGTATGTCATAACCACCATCACGATGTGGGTTCCGGGCGAGTGGAGGCGCCCGGGACCCCATCTGGGCCGGATTGGTCCGGGCCACTGGAGCGTTGAAAGAGCAACATGACTGACGAACTCGCTGCGCGGCACGAAGCCGCCGCCATCGCGCGAAGCCTCGCCGATGGCGACCCTGCCCCGATGAACGCCCTCTTCGCCGACATCGGCTGCCCCCCGCCATCCTTGATCTGGAACCCGCGCCCGGAGGACCTCGAACTCGAGCCGCTCCGCTTCCTGCTCGACCACTGGAACCAGCGCCGCGGCGCGCGCCCGATGCCGGCCTATCGTGAAATCGATCCGCTCGACCTCCGCCCGGTGCTCGGCTCGGTCTCGATCGTCGAGGTGGCGGATGGCGGGACGGATCCCGTCTATCGCGTCTACGGCACGTCGACCGCCGCGCGCATGGGCGTGGAAATGACCGGCCGCTCGCTCTGGACGGCGCCGGTCGGCCTGAAGATGCGGATCTTCCATGTCGCGGCGTATCTCGCGGTGCACCTGCGCGGCGAGCCGCTGTTCACCCACCACGTGACGCCGACGCGCCGGCCGGTCGGCCAGTCGCAGCGGATCATCCTGCCGCTTGCCAATGGCGGCGCCCGGCCGACCCACCTGCTCGTCGGCATCATCCCCGGCGACGCGCGTCCCGAATCGATCGACGACCCGCAGCCGCACTGAGCCCGGCCGGGTTCGCGCCGAAGATATTGCAAATCATTCTCATTTGCACTATAAGCAAGTCGGTGCGACGACGAAGCGAAAGCGAGACCGGACGATGAACGGCGATCCGCAGGGGCCGCGGCGCACGCCGCCGCGCACGGCCACATCCGGCGCTGCCCGCGGCGATCCGCGCGCGCTGCGCCCGGACCCTACCAGCGACTCGTCATGGACTCCCGGCCCGCCGGAAAGCGACGGCGCCGGGCGGTGGCGGAAGGGCATGGGAGTCGAACCCACCTAGAGCCGGCTCACGACCCTAACCGGATTTGAAGTCCGGCCGCCCCACCGGGGACGGAGCCCTTCCGC